>DATJJM010000285.1:0-10544 GCA_035492535.1 Acetobacteraceae bacterium
GCCTGTCGATGATTCGACGCTGTCGGTGAACCCGGGCAACTACCTGGAAAAGCACCTGCGCGAGGTCATCCGCGACATCGAGGCGCGCGATCAGGTGGAACTGATCGCCATCGGCATCGGCCACGACGTGACGCGCTACTATCGCCGTGCCGTCACTATCGTTGACGCCGAAGAACTCGGCGGCACGATGATGAAGAAGCTCACCGAACTGTTCGACGAGGACATGGACGCCGCCTGGGCACGCGCAGCAGGAGAGCGGGCCGCGATCGTGGTATAGGCGCCGGCCCGCCACCGGGCTGAAAACAAAGTCTGAACACAGATTACACGGATCAGCACAGATCCCTACATAATCTGTGCTTCTCTGTGTTAATCTGTGTAGTCTGTGTTCAAATACTTTGCCGCTACATGCTGCACAGGTGGCAGGGGCGCACTAATCCAGCAGCCACGGCGCGGCTGACGCCTGTGCGATCTGCCGCACCTGGTTGAGCAGACCTGGCCCGACCGGCACGCCATCGCGCATCCGCGTCTCGGCATTCTTCCACTGCGGATCGCCCGCCACCATGACCGGCTGCGCCGGATCGATCGGCTTCGTCGCCCGCAGATCGCCGCAGAACTGCGCGACATCGGCCTGGAACTCCTCCGGCGTCCGGAACATCCCCGGATCGATCGCCATGAAGAAGTGGCCGATATCCATCCCCTGCGGCTTCTTCGTATGCTGCGGATCGGTAATCAGCGTGGCGCCGGACAGACATGACCCAAGGATGTTCACCATCGCCGCCAGCCCATACCCCTTGTAGCTGGAATTCTCCGGCGACCCGCCGAGCGATGTAAGAAACCCGCCCTTCTCGCGTGCCACCAGCGGATCGTTGCTGGGCCGTCCTTCGCTGTCCAATACCCAGCCGTCTGGCGTCGGCAATCCCTCATTCGCCTTGTTGCGAATCCGCCCCGCCGCCACCGTCGTCGTCGCCATGTCCAGCAGGAACGGTGTCCCGTCCGCCGAGGGTGCCGCGAACGACCAGGGATCCGTCCCCAGCTTCGCCTCCTTGCCGAACGTCGGCGCCACCTGGATGCCCGAGGCGGATGTGCAGGCCATCCCGATCAGCCCCTGCTTCGCCGCCATCAGCGTGTAGTAGCCCGTCGCGCCGAAATGCGCCGAGTTCTTCACCACGGCAATCGCCATCCCCGACGTCTTCGCCTTATCGATCGCCACCTGCATCGCGAAGTGCGCCGGCACATGCCCCAGTCCGCCGGCGCCATCCACCAACGCCGAGATCGGCGTCTCCTTCACGATCTTCGGCCGCGCATCCATTTTCGCCCGCCCCGTCCGACGCAGACGGTCATAGCCCGGCAGCATCGACATCCCATGGCTGTCAACGCCATGCAGATCAGCCCAGGATAGGATATCCGCGGTCGGTTCGGCGTTCTCTTCCGGCATGCCCCAGGCAAGCAGAATGGCTTTGATCTGTGCGCGATGCGTTGCGTAAGGGGCAGGCATGTTCGTCTCCTCCGTCGATGGCGACAACCTTGCGCGCTCACGCCGTTCCGGCAAGTGTGCCCGGCGGAGGTACCCCCATGGCAGACAGTGCGGAACTACTGCGCGCCCGTTTCGGCATCGACCTGCCCGGCGTCGATGTACCACCGGAGATCGCTCACCTCCTCGATCGCCGAGTCACTCGTCGCTACACCGAGCAACCGGTACCTGATTCGCTGCTCGATGCGCTGCTCGCCACCGCCCAATCGGCCCCCACCAAGTCCGACCTTCAGCAATACTCCGTCGTGGTGATGCGCGACCGTGCCCGCATCAAGCAGATCGCCGACTGGATTGGCACGATGGACTGGATCGCCACCGCGCCGGTCTTCCTGGTGTGGTGTGGCGACATGCGCCGCAACCAGCGCCTGTGCGAACAGCATGGACTGCCGCACGCCAACAACAACCTCGACACCTTCCTCAACACCGCGGTGGATTGTTCGCTCGCCATGGGCCAGTTCATCGCCGCCGCCGAGGCGATCGGCCTCGGCACCTGCCCGATCAGCTACGTGCGCAGCCACATCGAGCGCGTCACGCCACTCCTGTCGCTACCGCCTGGTGTCTATCCTGTCGCCGGCCTCTCCATCGGCTGGCCCGTGTTCCGTCGCCCGGTCGCGATGCGCCTGCCGCCGTCGGTCGTGGTCCATCGCGAACGCTACGATGATGCCAATCTCAAGGACGACGTCAGCGCCTACGACGATCGTCGCCGAGTGCGCGAACCCGTGGCTGCCGGCAGCCTCAAGAACAACGACGTCTATCCTCCGCGCGAAGGCGTTGGCTGGAGCGAGAATGTCGCCCGCCAGCTCTCCGTCCCCGAGCGGTTTGGCTTCGCCGCCTACCTGAAGACCCGAGGGTTCGACCTTGCCTGAAGACCACGTCCGCCATGCGCCTCTCATCGATCAGCAGACACCGCCGCGCCCGCGTGCGGTTCGGCCCCGCCATGCCGCCAGCCTGATCGTCTATCGTCAGCACGGCGACGACGTATCGATGCTGATGGGTATGCGCGGCGCCAGGCACCGCTTCATGCCCAACCGCCTTGTCTTCCCCGGCGGCGCGGTGGATCGCGTCGACCTCGGCGCCACTGCTGCAACACCGCTCACCGCGCAGACCGAGCATCTGCTGCGCAAGAACGCCAACGAGCGACTGGCGCATGGCCTGGGCATGGCCGCCGCCCGCGAATTGCTCGAGGAAACCGGCCTGTCGCTCGGCAGGCCGCCCCGGCTTGACGCATTGCATCTGCTGGCACGCGCTGTCACTCCGCCGTCCAGCCCCATCCGCTTCAATGCGCGTTTCTTCGTGGTGGATGCACAGCATGTGACGGGGACGCTCGGTGGCGACGGCGAACTGGAGGCGCTGCGCTATTACGGCATGCAGGAAGCGCTGGCGCTCGACCTGGCCATGCCAACCCGACGCGTGCTGGAACGGCTGCGGCTGTGGCTTGAAATGACCCCGGACAAGCGTGCCGCGCGAACCCACTCGCCGGTGATGCTGCGGGACAAGGGTTGGAGGATGGAGTAGCGCTGCGGCGCGCGATCTCGCCAGGTCAGGCTTTTGGGATCAGCCGTGACCGGCACAGGCGCCATGCAGTGCTTCGGATGCCGTCGACACCGGTGATGGCGCGACAGTGCGTTGTAATGCCGCACCGACAACCCACCAGATCGCCACTGTCCCGACGATCGCAGCATAACCGTCGACCGCGTAATGCCATCCCAAGAACACCGCTGCGATCAGGATCAGCCCGACGTTGACGGACAATGCGATACCCAGGAGGCGATTGGTCCGCCACCCAAGCAATGCAAACAGCGTGGCTCCAGCGACATGCATGCTGGGCATCGCCGAAATGCCGGCACCGACACCCGCACCACCGGACGCATAGTAGTCCCACAGCATGGCCTGCAAATGGACCGAGATATTGATGTGGCTGTGCAGGCTGGCCTGGTGCAGATACTGCATCAGCGGTGCGTAAGGATCGGGCCCGTCAATCAACTGCCCATAGAAGCACGGCCCGACCGAAGCCAGCATCGTCGCCGCAATGTTCCCGAGCACGATGAAGCACGCCATGTAGGCAATGAAGAACTGCATCCGCAGCAGCCGGTCACGCAGTGCGAAAGCCTGCCAGAACCACAATCCAGCCAGGCCGAAGAACCAGCAGCAGTAGACAATATTGGCGGTGTGCGTCATCAGCGGCGTCGCCATGACGGGCGCCAGGATGCGCCACGGCGCAACACCAAAGTGCAGGGTCTGATCCCAGCGTGCGAGGGTTGTGTCCCAGTCGTATGGATGCAGCGCCGGAATCAGGGTCTTCATCAGCGTGCAGGCCGAGTTGAACAGCGGCAGCACGATCAAGATCGGCAATCCATGGAGCAAGCGCTCCTGCGTCAGGAAATTGCTCGACAGATCATCGATGATGGCCCTGGCCAGGTGGCGAGGCCGCATCGCAATCATCACATACAGGGCGCGCCCTACCAGGAACGCGCCGCACACGACCGGCGTCGCTATCGCAAAGGCGCGCTGATATCCCAGGAAGGAAATGCTGCCTGGCCGCCCAAGCAACAGCGCGATGCCGTAGGCGAGAATGATGTAGATTTCAGCCACCGCGATCAGCCAGAGATGCGCACGCAGTGTAGCGATCAGGTCCTGTCCCAGACGGACGCCGCGCCGGCGCGCGACGACGGCGATGCTGGCATTCATGGCAGACCTAGCCACACGCGCTCACGTCTGACGCCTGCCGTGACCGAGATCACAGCCACGTTCTCCCCCACGTTCGTCTAAAGTTATCGCAGTCGGCAGCGCGCTCTTACCGGGCGATCCTTTGCACTATCGTTGCAAATAACAAACGCTTTATGTCAAATGCTCTATGGCAATGGTCACGCTGCCCGCCACAGCTCGCCATCGCGCTGCACCTTGCCCTCCGCCTCGAGCTTCAGCAGATGCGCCAGCACGTTTCGCTCCGCCGCGCGACGCAGACGTGGATGCACCTGCGAATACAACGTATCCATCAGCAGGTATGTGCCCGCTGCACCCTTCGCCAACGCCCGCTCAATGGCCTGCTCGCGCATCGTGCGATGCACCAGCATTTCGCGCACCAGGTTGCGCGGCTCTGGCAGAGTCGGCCCGTGCCCTGGCAGGAAAACATCATCCGTCCGCTCCAGCAGCTTTCGCAGACTGACGAAATAGTCCGCCATGTTGCCGCCGGGTGGGCTGACCACGCTGGTCGACCACGACATCACGTGATCGGCGCTGAACAGCACCGCTGAGCCGTCCCGCGCCGGCAGGGCGAAGCACAGATGGTCCGAGGCATGGCCCGGTGTATGGATCGCCTGCATCCCCGCGATCCTATCGCCGTCGCCCAGCTTGATGTCGGCGCTGAAACTGTCCAGCCCGCTATCGCGAAAGCCCACCGTGGGCGCACCGCTCGCCTGCTGCAACGCGGGCACGGCACCGACATGGTCGTGATGCGTGTGGCTCACCAGGATCAGCGCAATGTTCGGGCCGGTGGCGCGCAGGATTGCCTCGACATGCTCCGGATGCTCTTCCGGGCCGGGATCGAGCACTGCAACACCGTCCGGCGTGTCGATCAGATACGTATTGGTGCCATAATAGGTCATCGGTCCCGGGTTGGCGGCAACGATCCGCGAAACGCCGGGCATTACCGGCAGGACCGCGCCGCGTTCGGGCTCGGGTTCGGTCAGGAAGGGCATTGTGTCCTCGTCATAGCAGGACACCATAGTGGCAGCAGATCGCCACGGCCGCCAATCCGCGGCTACCCCCGTCGGCCCAAGGCTCGCAGAGCTCAGTGGGCCATCAGCACCGCGATATCCGCGCGATGCAGCACGCGGCGGGTGAACCCGCCAAAGATCACCTCGCGCATCCGGCTGTGGCTGTAGCCGCCCATCACCAGCAAATCCGACTTCGCCGATCCCGCAGCCGCCAGCAGCACATCGACCGGCGCCCTTCCCTCCGGCTTCAGGCTATGCACCTCGACGCGCGCATTGTGCCAGGCCAGCGCATGCCGCAGCCGTTCGCACGCCGCACCATCGGCTGCCCGCCCTTCATCAACCGACAGTATGACCACCCGATCCGCCAGCTCGATGAATGGCATCGCCGCCGCCACTGCATCGGCTGCTGCCGGGGCATCCTTCCACGCGACCGCGACAACACCCGACAGCGACGCCGGTGCTTTTGCCGGAGCAATCAGAACGGGCCGCCCTGTGTCCATCAGGCAGGCTTCCAGCGTGTCCATCGCCGTCTCCTCGCCTTCGCGCTCACGCCCGACCACCACCAAGTCGGCAGCGCGCCCATGCGCGGCGAGCCATGTCGGCTCATCCCCAGTCTCCATGCGCAGTTCCGCCGAGGGCAGATTGGTGGCCGGATCGCTGGACACCGGCACATTCCCTTGCTCGCAGAAATCGCGGAACGCGGTCTCCGCAGCCCTCTGCCGGGCCTCCGCATCCCGCTCGAGCGTTCCCAGCATCTGGTCATAGCCGGCGCCGCCGCTCACGTCGTTGGCTGCCATCGCGGTCAGCACGCTCTGCACATCCACCCGTACATGCAAGAACTCCAGATGCGCTGGCAGCAACCGGGCCACGGCCAAGGCGGTCGCGAACACCGGTGCATCGGTGGCGGTCCCCGTGGCTGGGACGACGATATATTTGATCATGCGCGGCTCCTGGCTCTGACGGGCAGCTTGCCGGCGCCCGGGCGGCACCGCCTTGATCTCGATCAACGCTTGCTCCAATGCGCCTCTGTCTGCCACCTTGAGCGCGGTGTCCAACACACAAGGAGACCGAACAGCATGCAGGTTGAAATCGAATACTGCGGACAATGAGGCTATGAACCACGCGCCCGTGAGGTGCAGAACCTGATCCTCAACACCCACCCCGACGCACAGGTTTCCCTGCGCAGATCCGGTGGTGGCGTGTTCGAGATCACGGTGGACGGCAGGCTCGGCTTCTCCAAGAAGGCGACCGGCCGCTTCCCCTCGGACGAGGAAGCGCTCCGCTCCCTCACTTAGCGTGGTGCCTGCCGCGTGACGGTGGCTCCCTCATCGACGAATTCAATATCCCGACCGGTTGCTGCCGGCGCCACTCCGCGCCTATTTAGCAGGTGCAGCAATCACTAAGGGATCGGATGGATCTCGGGGAAGGACTTCCGCCGAGCGCGCGTCTGCGCGCCATGGCGGCCGTGGCCATCGCGGTCTCGATGGCCGTGCTCGACAACGCGATCGCCAACATCGCGCTGCCCACCATCGCCCGCGACATGGCCACCACGCCGGCCGCCACGATCTGGGTGGTCAACGCCTACCAGTTCGCCGTCACGGTGTCCCTACTGCCGCTCGCCTTCCTCGGCGATATCTTCAGCTACAAGCGTATCTACATGGTGGGCCTCGCGGTGTTCACCTTGGCCTCGCTCGGCTGCGCGCTCTCGCCCAGCCTGCCGGTGCTTGTCATCGCGCGCGTTGTGCAGGGCTTTGGCGGCGCCGGCATCATGGGCGTCAACACCGCGCTGATCCGCTTCATCTTCCCCCGCGCGCAGCTCGGCCGTGGCCTCGGCTTCAATGCGCTCATCGTCGCAACCTTCTCCGCACTCGGCCCTTCGATCGCCGCCGGCATTCTCTCGATCGCAAGCTGGCACTGGCTGTTCGCCATCAATGTCCCGCTGGGCGGTGTCGCGTTATGGCTTGCCTCGCGCGTGCTGCCAGAAACACCGCGCGCCAAGCACCGCTTCGACGTGCCCAGCGCGCTGCTCAACGCCGCCACCTTCGGCCTGCTGATCACCGCAGTCGATGGTCTCGGCCGGAACCAGGGCTTCACCGAGATCAGCGAACTCGGTGCCGCCCTTATCGTCGGCACGATCTTCATCTCGCGTCAGTTCGCGCTGACCGTCCCGCTGCTGCCGGTCGATCTGTTCCGTCGGCCGATCTTCGCCCTCTCTGTTGCGACCTCGATCTGCTCGTTCATCGCGCAGACCATCACCTACGTCGCTCTGCCGTTCTATTTCCAGAACGTCAGCGGCCAGTCGCAGGTTGAGACGGGCCTGCTGATGACGCCCTGGCCCGCCATCGTGGTGATCGTGGCACCGATCGCCGGGCGCCTGTCGGATCGCTATCCCGCCGGCTTGCTCGGCTCAGCCGGCCTGGCGCTGATGACCGGAGGCCTTGTCGCCCTGCTGCTGATGCCGAGCCACGCCAGTTACGCCGACATCGCCTGGCGCATGGCGATCAGCGGCCTGGGCTTCGGCTTTTTCCAATCCCCCAACAATCGCCTGCTCATCGGCAGTGCCCCGCGCGAACGCAGCGGCGCCGGCTCCGGCATGCTCTCGACCGCGCGCCTCACCGGCCAGACCGTCGGCAGCGCGCTGGTCGCCTTATCGTTCGGGATCGCCGGGCCGGACATCGCGCACGGCACCCGCCTCGCACTTGGCCTGGCGGTGTCCGCGTCCGCCACCGGCATGATCGTCAGCGCGCTGCGCCTGCGCGCGCGTTAGCGATGGCGGCGCACCCGGGTCACTCTTCGGCGGCGGGCTCCTCGGGAAACTGCCGCACGTGCTCTGGTATCACCACGCCCTTCAGCCGGCGCGACGTCCAGATATGTGCCGCATTCGTCAGATCCGGCGCCACATCCAGCGAACCACCCTTCACGCTGACGATCGCCTCACGCGCATCGGTGTGGCATATGCGCGTGCCGCACACCTCGCAGAACGAGCATACCAGTTCGCCGCCGCTTGCCGTCATGCGGCTCCATGTGCGTACCGGCCCCTGGGTCACACTGAATGCCTCGGCCGGAACAATCACCGATATGCCGAACGCCGACGCCGATTGTTTGCGGCATTCCTGGCAATGGCACAGGTAAACCCGAAGCGGCTCTGCGGCCACCTGGTAGCGTACCGCGCCGCACTGGCAACCGCCGAGCAATGTCGCTGCTTCCGTCAGGCGCCTTCCTCCAGCGCAGGCCCAATATACTTGAACTGGTGCACCACGTCGTTGACCTGGTACGCCGTGTCCTGCTGGACCTGGAACACACTCACCACGTGCGAGTTCAGATCGCCGTTCTCATCGAACGCGATCGGCCCCTGTAACGTCTCCACAGTCCCGGCCTGGATCGCATCGCGCACCGCGCCACGTTCCACGGGCTTGCCCGACTTCGCCACCGCATCGATCGCTGCCAGCACCACCAGCGCGGCATCGTACGCCGTGATCGAGTAATCCGACGGTGGATTTCCCCAGCGCGCGATGAACCGCTTCATCCAGGGCGACAGCTTGGAGTCATCCAGCATATGCGGCGCGGCAATCGTGCTGTACCAGCCCTGCGCCGCCGGGAATCCGGCGCCCGCCAGGATCGATGCCTGATGCAGTCCGTCTCCGCCCGCCTTGATGACATCAGGGATGATGTCGTAGCTCTGCTTGACCAGCTTGACGCCCGCCAGCGCGCTGGATCCGCAATACATCGCCTGCGCATTCAGGCTTTTGATCTTGGTGAGGATCGGCTTGTAGTCGCTTTGCAGCGGATCGACCCGGTCGCGCCCCAACACCTGAATGCCGCGCTTCGCCGCCTGAGCCTGGAATGTGTCAGCGATCCCGACGCCATAGGCGCCGGTGTCGTCGAGCACGAAAACTGACTTAACCTTGAGCCGGTCCGCCATGAAATTCGCCATGTTGGGACCTTGGTAGGCATCGGTCGTCACCGTGCGGAAGTAGATCGCCTTCCCGGCCGGCCGGTACTGCGCGGCGAATTTCGGGCTGGTGAGATCGGGACTGGTCGAACTCGGCGTCACGATCGCCAGATTGCCCTGGCTGAGCAGCGGCGCCATCGCCTTGCCGCTGCCGCTCGCCATCGGCCCGATCGCCCCCACGCAAGACGGCTCCACGACCATCTTCCGGGCATTGATCGCCGCTTGCGCCGGATCGTACTGGCCGGCTGTCGCGGTGCCATCATCCAGGATCAGCGAGCGAATCTCGTAGCCGCCGACACCACCTTTGGCATTGGCCTCCTCGATCGCCATGACGGCGCCGTGCAAGATGTTGGTGGCATCTTCAGCGGCGGCACCGGTCAACGGCAGGTTGATCCCGATGGTCACGAATTTGGACTCCGCGTGGGCTGGACGGGCAGCGACCGCCAAAGCTGAGGAGCCGAGCAGGGCGAGGGTCGAACGGCGAGTGACGCGCATTGAAACCTCCCTTGTGAACCGGTGAGATAAATAACAGCAACTGCTGTGCCACTGCACATACATTGCTTATCCGAGCGCCAAAGCCCTATGCTTGCGCAAGCCAGGAGAGGGTCCCGATGCGGGGTTTGCCGTTTGCTATGGTCAGCGGTCCGTTGTTCGCGCAGGTCATCCGCGAGGCCAACGCGGACCCGAGGCGGACCACGATGTGCAATTGCTGCGGCGCCCGCATGCCGATCGAACCTGATCGCGCCGAACAGAGGGTGCGCTGCCCAACCTGCTCGCGCTGGCAGCGCATCGCTGTCGGAGAGGAAATGCCCTGGCGACTCTCCGCCGCCTCGGCTGAAGCGCTCCGCCGCACCCGACGCTGGCTGCGGCAGTTGTAATCGATCATTTGAGCCGCGCGGCGCACGCCGGCCTGCAACCAAGGCAGATCCATGTCCCTTGCCAACGACCCCACCACCGCGATTCGCGATGCAACGCAGCGCATCGAGCCGGCGCTGATCGAAACGCGCCGCGACATCCACGCGCATCCGGAACTCGCCTTCGAGGAGGTTCGCACTGCCGGCGTCGTCGCCCGCGAACTCGAGCGCCTTGGGATCGATCACCAGACCGGTGTTGCCAGGACCGGTGTGGTCGGGCTGATCAAGGGTGGCCGGCCCGGTCCGGTTCTCGCGATCCGCGCCGACATGGACGCACTTCCGATTGAGGAAAAGACCGGCCTTCCCTTTGCCAGCACCAACCCGGGCCTGATGCACGCCTGCGGCCACGACATCCACACCACCACGCTGCTCGGCGTCGCCGCGGTGCTGAAGGACCTGGCGCCGCAGCTTGCCGGCACGGTGAAGCTCGT
>DATJJM010000286.1:0-2084 GCA_035492535.1 Acetobacteraceae bacterium
GTCCGGTGATCATCGTGACCGGACGCGGCGAATCGGTGGACCGTGTCGTGGGCCTGGAACTCGGCGCGGACGACTACGTCACCAAGCCGTTCGACCTGCGTGAATTGCTGGCTCGCGTGCGCAGCGTCCTGCGCCGCGCACGCGAGCCAGCCAAGGCGGCTGTCGGGACCAACGGGCCGCGAGGCCTGTCGTTCGATGGCTGCGTGCTCGATCCGCAATCGCACAGCCTGTCAGGCCCGCACGGCGAACCCATCCCGCTGACCAGCGGCGAATTCGCCTTGCTGCGGGTTTTTGTCGAGCATGCCAACCAGGTACTTACGCGCGACCAGTTGATGACGCATATCCATGGCCACGACGCCGGGCCGTTCGACCGCTCGATCGATGTGCAGATCGGGCGCCTGCGCCGCAAGATCGAACCCGATCCCGCCAACCCGCAGCGGATCAAGTCGATTCGTGGCACGGGCTATCTTTTCTCGCCCACGGTCCGGCGGATCTAGGCAACCCCATGTTCAGCAAACAGGCCCCCGATGCCGATCTGTTCCGCGCGTTATTCGAAGCGGCACCGGATGCGATGATCGTGGTCGACCGGCAGGGTGTCATCGTGCTGACCAATGCGCATGCGGAGCGCCTGTTCGGCTATGCAGCGGGGGGGCTTGTCGGCCTGCAGGTGGAAGCACTGCTGCCGGCCGCCCTGCAGCAGGCGCATATCGCCCATCGCTCCCATTACACGTCCCATCCGCGCGAGCGCGCGATGGGCGCCGGCTACGAACTGACCGGCGTACGTGCCGATGGCCAGGTGTTTCCGGTGGAAGTCGGCTTGAGCCCGGTCGCCGCCGCGCAGGGAACGCTATATGCGGCATCGATCCGCGATATCTCCGAAACGCAGCGCGCACGCCAGGCCATGGAGCGCGCCCGCTTCGACGCCGCCATGGCCCAGATCAGCCGTCGCCTGCTCGCGGCGACGCTTCACGAAAAAGCCATCGACGAGGTTCCCAAGCTGGTGGCAGCCACCCTCGACATTCCTGCAACGGCGATCATCCTGATCCACCCGCACCATGCCGGCCTGCACGCCCTTGCGTCGACAGGTTTGCCGCGGGCAGTGCTGGAGAGCTTGTCGGATGATCCCGTCATGCAGGACATAGCGCGAAACAAGACATTGGAGTCCGACGAGCAGTTGCCCCTGAAAGGCTCGGTCATCGAGGTGCTTCGCGGCATATGCCCGTCCCTGGCGGGCGACTACCGAGACGCCGCCCTGGTGTCGCTGCCCGATCGGCATGGATCCATGGGATTGTTGATGGCACTGGCGCACCGGAAGGATTATTTCGACCGGGACCGAGTGAATTTTCTGCAGATGGTCGCCAATATCCTGGCCGCGTCCATCCAGCGCGGACGCAGCGAAGAGCAACTGGCGCATTCGCAACGCCTGGACGCACTCGGCCAACTCACCGGCGGCATCGCGCACGATTTCAACAATCTGCTGACCGTGATTTCCGGCAACCTGCAGTTGCTGGAAATCGACCGACCGGAGGATCCGGCGACACGGAAAACCCTGGCCAGCGCATCGCGCGCGGTAGAGCGCGGCGCGGCGCTTACCCGCAAGCTGCTCACCTTCTCCCGCCGCCAGCATCTGTTGCCCCGCGCCGTGCACACCGTGCAACTGCTGGCCGACCTGAGCGAAATGCTGGGGCGCACGCTGGGCGAACGCATCGCCGTGACCGCCGAGTGCCCCAACGATGTGCCGGCGGTATACGCCGACGAAGGAGAGCTGGAGGCGGCGTTGATCAACCTGGCGCTCAATGCGCGCGATGCGATGCCGCGCGGTGGCCGCCTTGCGATCACGGCGCGCTCTTGCACCATCGCCAAGCCAGAGGAAGACACCGGGCTTGCGCCTGGCCTGTACGTGGTCTTTACGGTATCGGACAACGGTGAAGGCATCCCGCCAGAAATCATGGAACACGCGCTGGAGCCTTTCTTCACCACCAAGGAAGCGGGCAAAGGCAGCGGCCTCGGGCTGAGCATGGTCTATGGCTTCGTGAAACAGTCCGGCGGTCATTTCCATATCGAGAGCCAGGTGGGCTATGGCA
>DATJJM010000287.1:0-2858 GCA_035492535.1 Acetobacteraceae bacterium
GTGCTGGGTGGCGGCGTGTCCGGTACTAATGCGGCACGCATGGCGGTCGGGCTGGAAGCCTCGGTCACCATCATCGACAAATCGCTGACACGGCTGAAGGAACTCGACCTGCAGTTTGGGCCGCGCGCGACCACGTTGTTCGCCACCGCGGAGTCGATCGAGCAGCAGGTGCTTGCGGCCGATGTGGTGATCGGTGCGGTTCTGGTGCCGGGCGCGGCAGCGCCGAAGCTGGTATCGCGTGAGATGGTGCGGCAAATGCGGCCCGGCTCGGTGCTGGTGGATATCGCGATCGACCAGGGCGGCTGCTTTGCCACCAGCCGGCCAACCACGCATTCCGCGCCAACCTATGTGGACGAGGGCGTCGTGCATTACTGCGTCACCAATATGCCGGGCGCGGTGGCGCGGACGTCCACATTCGCGCTGACCAATGCAACGCTGCCGTTCGTGATTGCGCTGGCGGAGAAAGGGTGGCGCAAAGCGCTGGCCGGCGATCCGCACCTGCTACATGGGCTGAACGTCCATGCGGGGAAGGTGACGTATCAGGCGGTGGCGGAGGATCTGAACCTGTCCTACGCGCCCGCGGAGACGCTGCTGGCGGCTTAGGCGTGGGTCAGGGGAGCGCTGCTCCCCTGAAACCCCTCGCCAAAGGCGAGCCTTTGGAATCCATCCTGTCTGTCCTTGGGAGGGGGCTTAGCGTGACCTTGCCAGGTCCGGGTAGGCCCCCTCCCAAAGACAGACAAACCGGGGTTCTAAGGGCGCCGCCCTTAGCAGGGGGTTCCAAGGGGCAGAGCCCCTTGGCCTTACTTTCTTACCTCGCCAGCTGCACAGCGAGCGCATCCGGCCGTGCCGGTCTGAAGGTCGCCATGATCGCGGCTGCAGCCAGGCCGATACCGAGGGAGAAGGTGTAGAGCCACACGTAGCTGCCATAGGTATCGAAGATCAGGCCGCCGGCCAGCGGCCCCAGAGCCATCCCAAGACTCGAAGCCATGGATCCCGCGCCAACCATCGTGCCCATGATCGGCAGTGGGAAATTCTCCCGCATGAGCACCGCATAGAGCGGCATGATGCCTGCATATACGAACCCGAATACAGTCGCCACCACATAGAATTCCGTCTGCTCACGCGCGAACATGTAAGAGGCGGCCGCGAACGCCTGAATGAGCAGTCCCGAGACGAACACGCGCTTTGCGCCGAGGCGGTCCCCGAGCAGACCGAATGCGATCCGCCCGAACAAGCCGGACAGGCCCTCGACACTATAGATTGAGACCGCCGCGGTAACCGGCAGGCCACAGGAGATGGCGTAACTGACGGTATGAAACAGCGGGCCGGAATGCGTCGCGCAGCAGCAGAAGAAGGTCAGCGCCAAAATCGCGAATTGCGGAGACGTTAGTGCGGCGCGGGCGTTCACCCGCGGGCCTTCGGCACCACGTCCACCGCCCGTGCTCGCCAGCGCGGGCGCCCGGCGCACCAGAAGAGCCGTCGGCAACAGCAGGACCCAGGCGGCGATGCCGATCACAAGCTGGGAAAAGCGCCAGTCATAGGTCGACACCAGACGGGCAGCGATCGGCGCGACCGTCATGGGCGCAACGCCCATACCGGCGGAGACGAGCGAGACCGCAAGGCTGCGATGCCGATCGAACCAGCCGGTAACGGTGGCCATCATCGGCGCAAAGATCGCGCCGCCGCCCACACCGACAAGGATCCCGTAGAAGATTTGGAACTCAAGGACACTGGAAGCGCGAGAAGCGAGCACCAGGCCCAGGCCAAGCAGGATGCTGCCAGTGAGCACGACAACCCTCGGACCCAGGCGATCCATCACCATGCCCCAGCCGAACGAGGCAAGGCCCATCGCGATGAAGTCGAATGTCATCGCGGTTGATATGGCCGTACGCGACCACCCGGTGGCCTGCGACATCGGCTGCAGGAAGACCGGAAGCGAGAAGATCGAGCCGATCGCAACGCAGCCCATGAAGGCGCCGGCGGCGACGATGACCCAGCGGTAGTGAGAGTTCATGGCCTCACCCCTTTCGTTGGAAGCATAGCAAGAGTCCCGGCAACCTGCGCGTGAACCACATGGTTAATTATCTAATTGGTTAAGTGTGGCCATCCAGCCGCAATGTCAAGGCAACCATGTCGTCGTTATGAAGATGGCTCCTGCCCTGCCTGCTCACGGGTCCCGGTTTGGCCATAAGTGCGATAACGCTCGTGCGCGGCACGCATTTCCTCGGCGGTGAGCAGGCGCACCGTTCCCGCCGAGCGCGCCAGCAGGTATTGCCGGCACAGCGTTTCCAGCACGATGGCATCGCTCAGCGCGCGATCGGCCGTTGTCGCGTGGACGATCACGCCGTGATTGGCCAGCAGGCAGGCCGTGCGTCCCGCGAGCGCCTGCACGGCCAGTCGCGCAAGCTCCGGAGTGCCGAATGTGACGTAGGGCGCGCAGCGCACGTCATCGCCGCCGAAATTGGCGATCATGTAGTGGAACGCCGGCAGCGCCTCGTTCAGGCAGGCGAGCGCCGTGCAGGCGTCGGCATGTGTATGCACAACGCACTGCGCGGACGGACAGGCCTGGTAGATCGCCGCATGCATCGCCCATTCGCTGGACGGCGTCGTATCGCCGCGCACATCGCCATCCAGCGTCATCGCTACCAGCGAGGCAGGTGCAAGCGTTTCCGCCGAACACCCTGACGGCGTGATGATCATGCCAGCATCGGTGCGATAGCTGACATTGCCCGCACTCGCGACAATCAGTCCGCGGCGGTCGATCTCGCGATAGACCGCCACGATCTGCCGGCGCGTGTCGTCACTCACATCAGGAACACGCCTTTGCCGTCCGCCTGCTTGTCGAACAGCTTGTACGC
>DATJJM010000288.1:0-8212 GCA_035492535.1 Acetobacteraceae bacterium
CGGGCGGCGGAAAAGCACGGCCTGCCGATTGGCATCCATGCCGGCAGTGCCCTGTTGCATCCGCCCAGCGCCACCGGCTGGTTCTCCTATTACATGGAAGATTATGTGCAGCAGGCACAAGGTTTTGCCGGCACTCTGAGCTCGCTGCTCACCGAGGGCGTGTTCGTCAAGTTTCCAAAACTGAAGGTCGTGCTGATCGAATCGGGCGTAACATGGCTTCCCGCCTATCTGTGGCGCATCAACAAAACTTGGCGTGGTGTGCGCGCGGAGACGCCGTGGCAGGAACGCATGCCCTCCGAAGTAATCCGGGAGAATGTGCGGTTGACCATTCAGCCGTTCGATGCACCCGACACGATCGCCAACGTTGAGACAGTTCTCGAAGAGATTGGCTCGGATACGATGCTGCTGTTTTCGTCGGACTATCCGCACCGGCATTTCGACGGCACCGACGCAGTGCCCGACGGCTTGCCGCCGGACCTGATCCGAAAGATTCTCGTTGATAACCCGCTGGAGACCTACCCGCGCCTGACCTGACCTGGTGCGGACCGAAGGAGAACGCGATGAACGTCACACTGCTGCATCCGCAGATCGACGCCACCCGGCAAAGCTATACGGGCTTCATCGATTGCGATGTGCACCCGTATTTCAAGTCACCCGCTGAATTCGATGAATTCCTGCCGCAGAAATGGCGGGAGCACCGCGCCACCATTGGCGGCCGTACCCGCCAGGGCCTGGCCAAGGCCTCCAACTATCCGCGCATGTCGCCGGGCAACGGACAGCGTATGGACGCCTGGCCGCCCGACGGCAGCCATCCTGGTTCCGACCTGCCCTTCATGCAGATGCAGCTGTTGGATAAGTTCAATGTCGCCTTTGGTCTGTTGGCGCCGCTCGTCGGTGGCGGTGCCGCCGAACGGAACATAGATTTTGGCGCCGCCATGGCCACTGCGGTGAACGAGTGGCAGCTGGCACGGTTCTGCGATCCCGATCCGCGCCTGAAGGCGGCCGTGCAGATCAACATCGAGCATGAGAAGGCCGCGATTGCCGAGATCGAGGCACGCGCCGGCGACAGACGCTTCGCCCAGGTCAACATTCCGCCGCGCAGTATCGAGCCACTGGGCCGCCGTCGCTACTGGCCGATCTTGGAAGCCTGCGCCGCAAACAATTTCCCGGTATCTCTGCATCTCGGTGGAACGGCGGGCCACCCGTCGACCGGCGGCGGTGTCGTTTCCTTCTATCACGAGGAGCATCCGTCATACGTGCAGAGCATGGCTGCGCTGGTCACCAGCCTGGTGTGCGAAGGGGTATTCGAGCATCTGCCGAACCTGAAGGTCGTATTGGTGGAAGGAGGCTTCGCATGGCTGCCGCCTCTGTGCTGGCGGCTGGATAATACGTGGAAGGCGTTGAAGGCGGAGGTCCCCTTCCTGCGGCAGAAGCCGTCGGACTATGTGCGTCAGAACATCTGGGTGACAACACAGCCGATCGAGGAGCCGGAGCGGCCGACGGACATGCTCTCGACGCTGGAGTGGATCGGTGTCGATCGGGTGATGTTCTCGACGGACTATCCTCACTGGGATCAGGACGACCCGCGCTTCGCCTTCAAGGTTCCCCTCCCGGAGGAGTGGAAGCGGAAGATCTATCATGACAATGCCATGGCTGTTTACACCTTCGAGTAAGCCATGAGCCGGCACGTCGTTGCATCGGTTGACGAGATCGCGCCCGGCACCTGCAAGGTGGTGACGATCAAAGGGCGCGAAATCGGCGTCTTCAACGTCAACAACGAATTCTTCGCGCTGATCAACCGTTGCCCGCACCAGGGCGCCCCGCTCTGCCAGGGTGCGATTGTCAGCCGGCTGGTGGCGCCGTCGCCTGGCGACTACCGGCTGGAACGATCGGGCGAGATGCTGCGCTGCCCGTGGCATTGCTGGGAGTTTGATATCCGCACCGGGCAGTCCTGGTGCGATCCAGACAGCGTGCATGCGCGGACCTACGCCTGCGAAATCGAACCGGGTGATGCGCTGGCGAAGGGGCCGTTCGCTGCCGAAACGGTGCCGGTGGAAGTCGAGCAGAAATACGTCGTCGTTACCGTATAGGAAACGCGATGAGCGGGAGTGAACGCTCCGGAACAGCGAAGGCAATGCGCCGGCGACCGCGCCGTTCGGCCAATGCGACGGTTCGGCTCGAGGATGTGGCGCGACTTGCCGGCGTTTCCACTGCATCGGTGTCGCGAGCACTGAATGCGCCCGATCTGGTTTCCACCGTGCTGCGAGAACGCATCCTGCATGCGGCGCAGGAGCTGAAATGGGTCCCGAATGGTGCCGCCAAGGCGCTTGCTTCGCTGCGGACACGCACCGTCGGTGTCATGATTCCGACCCTCAGCCATCAGAACTTTGCCACGCTGATCGAAGCCTTGCAGCATGACCTGGCCGCGGCGCACTACACGTTGATCCTGTGTTGCATGGATGCGACGGCGGAGCTGCGCCTGCAACAGGCCCGCACACTGGTTGAGCGGGGCGTTGAGTGCCTCGTGCTTGTCGGCGAAGCACATCCGGACACCCTGTTCGAGCTACTCCGATCACAAAGCGTGCCGTACGTCATTACTTATACCAAAGCGCAGGACCCGAGGCATACCTGCATCGGGTTCGACAATTACGACGCTTCGACCAGGCTTACGGAGCACTTGCTCGAGCTGGGTCATCGTGCTTTCGCCATGGTGGCGCACGAGAGTGACGCAAACGACCGGATTCAGCAGCGCATCGCAGCCGTCCAGGACGCACTGGCGAGATCAGGCATAGCAATCAGACCACAGCATTTCGTGCGCGTGAACAGCCGACATATCGCGAGCGGGCGCGAGGGTATGCGCAAGATCCTGATTGGTGACAGTCTGCGTCCAACCGCCTTGATCTGCACGAACGACTACATCGCCACGGGAGCGATGATAGAGGCCAAGGGGCTCGGTCTGGAGATTCCGCGGGACCTCAGCATTGTCGGCTTCGATGATACGGATATGGCCGCGCATCTTGATCCACCGCTCACGACTGTCCGTGTTCCGAGCCGCCGGATGGGCGAGGAGATTGCCAGGTATATCATTGCGTATCTGGAGCGAGGCGCCGCCGTTGTTCCTCCTCCCATCGAGGCCGAGCTGATCATCCGGGGCAGCACGGCGGGCCCTGCGCGACGTTCAGACAATTGATCCATATCAAGACACGTCTGGATCCGGCCACGATCGCCGCCAATGCCGGACGCCTTTGCGGGCGCGGCCGCTGGCACCGGCGCCGGCCGAGGACGTCACTGGCTCCCCAACGGGCGCTCCCAAGATATTGGCCACTACCGTCCGCTTGTACGCTAATCTCGCCCCCGGCATTTGCGCACCTTCGAGGCAGGCTTGGGACTCGTTCCTTCACCAACCGTGTTGAGCGTCGATCAGATGGGACGGATCGCACCGCCGATATTTACGTCTGTCGGCCGCGGCGCCGTCAACGCACCAGGCGATGTCTTCGTCATCCAGTCGCTCCTCAACGACCGCTTGCCCAAACCGCATGCGGCAGTCCCGGTCAACGGTGTGGCGGATATCGGCACAACGCTGGCGATCGAGACGTACCAGGCCGTGTTCCTCGCCATGATGCCGCCCACAGGCCGCATCGATCCGGGTAGCGCCACCTACTATTCACTTGCCGCCCGGCCGTTGGTCGAGAACGCCCCGCCTCCGTCGGCTGGACATTATGGCCAGGTACCGGTGCAAGTCGCGGATGCGGCGATCGGGTCGCGGAAGAAATGGCAAGTGCCGGCGTCGGTGACCGTTGCCCAGTGGGCGGTTGAGAGTGCCTGGGGCGCCTCCATGCCGCCAGGCAGCAACAATCCGTTCGGTATCAAGGCAGTCGGGGACCAGCCTGCCGTGGAAAGCCCGACCCGCGAAGTGATCAACGGAGAGAGCGTTATCGTCACTGCGCGCTTTCGTGCCTTCACGTCCCTGTCGGAGGCATTCGATGACCATGGCCGGCTGCTGGCTACCGCCCCGGTTTACAAGGACGCGATGAAGGAGGCGAACAATCCCCAGGCGTTCGCCGATGCGCTGACCGGAGTATACGCGACAGACCCCAAGTACGGCTTTACCCTGAATTGGGTGATTGAGAACTACGGCCTGAGTCAATACGACCGATGATCAGGCGCACATGAGCGACAACCCGTTTCAGGAGCCGGATGACGATCGGACGGTGATCCGTCCCGCCCCCGGTGGCCGCCGTCCGGCTCCCCCCGCGGCGGCTGTGCCTCCGCGCGTCGCACCAACGACCCGCGACACGCGGACCGCAGCTATTCCTGCGGTTGATCCCAGCCTGCCGCCGGCGTTCAGCATCTCGCCGCTCGCAGCCGCCGCGTCGCCGCTGCTGCAACTGCTGAACCACCTGCGGCAGTTACGGCAGCCCCCCGACCTACAGGTCTTGCGCGACCGTTGCCTGCAGGACCTGCGCACGTTCGAGCGCCTGGCACGCGATGCCAGCATCCCGATGGAGGTCCTGCGGCCGGCTCACTATGCTCTTTGCGCATCGATCGACGACGTGGTGCTGAACTCACCCTGGGGCGCCGGCAGCGACTGGGCGAAGCAGACGCTGGTGGCGAACCAGCATCCGGCCGTGCGCGACCCCGATCACTTCGTCGTCGAACTCAGACAGATGCTGGCTGCACCCCAACGTTACTTGCCGGCTATCGAGGTGATGTACCTCTGCCTTTCGCTTGGCTACATGGGCCGCTACCGGCGGGAGCGCGGAGCTGGCGAGCTTGCAGATGTGCGAGCGGCCACGCACGCGGCGATCGCCGCTCAGCGCGCGGCACCTGCACCTGAACTCTCGCGGCGCTGGCGAGGCGTCGTTGTGCCATACCAGCTCGGCAGCCGGGGTGTGCCGGTATGGGTCGCGATGGCTGCTGCGGTGGCACTGTGCGGTGGCCTCTTGCTCTGGACATCCGCCAATCTCAACGCGGCATCGGATGCGGTGCAGGCGCACGCGCTTGCCGCGCCGCCGATACACATGCCGAAGTTCGCTCGCGCGACAGCGGCGCAGCCCGTGCCACCACCGCCCGCGCCTCCTGAGCCCTCGGCCCTCGATCGTCTGCGCGCGGCGTTGCAGCCCGACATCGATGCGCACGCCGTCATGCTGCTGGGCACACCTGCGGTGCCGGTGGTTCGCCTGATCGATCGGACGATGTTCAAGCCCGGGAGCGCGACCGTGGCGACCGCATCCCTCCCCGTGCTGGACCGGGTTTCTGCCGCACTGGGCAGTGAGCGCGGGACGCTGCGGGTCATCGATTATGCCGACAATCAGCCCGTCCGCACCGTGCGCTTCCCGTCGAGTTTCCAGCTTTCCACTGCCCGCGCCGAAGCGGTGCGCGCAATCGTTGCCCGCAGGATCGGCGACCCCGCCAGGGTTGCTGCGGAAGGCCGTGGCGACGCAGATCCGATCGCCTCCAATGCCACCGCGGAAGGACGCGAGCAGAACCAGCGCATCGAGATCGTGTTGCAGCAGCGCCAGGACTGACACCAGATGGCGCGAACGATTGCCGTGCTGACCTCACGCTGGTGCATCAGCTTCCTCGGCGTCGCCCTGCTGGCAGGCGTGGCATGGGCCTTCCTGCCGTTGGTTGCAGGTTTTGAAGACTGGCCGCCGCGCATCGCAGTGGCGATAGCGCTGCTGATGGCATGGGCCGGCGCCAATGCCATGCTGGACCTGCGCCGCCTCCAGCGCGAGGCCGCGCTGGCCAAAGGTATCGCCGCCGGCGCAGAGCGCGCCGAAGAGGCACAGGCGTTGCGGGAGCGGCTTACGGCAGCACTCGACCTCCTGAAACGCTCATCGCGCAGTCGCGGCTACCTGTATGAACATCCGTGGTACGCCATCATCGGCCCGCCTGGCGCCGGCAAGACCACCGCCCTGTTGAATGCAGGCCTGCGGTTCCCTCTGGCCGAGCAGATGGGTCAGGGAGCTGTCGCAGGAGTCGGGGGTACGCGCCTGTGCGACTGGTGGTTCACCGAGGATGCCGTACTGATCGACACCGCCGGCCGCTACACCACCCAGGATTCCAATGCTGACGTCGATCGCGCCGGCTGGGATGCCTTCCTGGGCCTGCTGAAGCAGACCAGACCGAAGCAGCCGCTGAACGGCCTGATCATCGCATTCCCGATTGCCGATATCGCGAGTGGCCGGGCGGCCGAGCGCAAGGTGCACGCAGAGGCCATTCGCAGCCGGATCGAGGAGCTGCAAACCAGCTTTGGCATCCGCATGCCGGTCTATCTGCTGTTCACAAAAGTCGATCTGATCGCGGGCTTCACCGAATTTTTCGACGATCTCGACCGCGAGCGGCGGGCGCAGGTCTGGGGAACGACATTCGAGCTGACTGATGGGCGCGACAGTGTCGTCGAGCTGTTCGCGAGCGAGTTGCGTGCGCTGATCGAACAGTTGAATGCGCGGCTCTTCAACCGGATGCAGGCGGAACGCGATGTCGAGCGGCGCGCGCGTATCGCGATGTTCCCCGGTCAGATGGCGAGCCTGGAAGGACTGCTGGCAGATTTCCTCCACATGGTGTTCGACGGGAAGCACGATGGATCGACGCCACAGTTGCGGGGTGTGTACTTCACCTCCGGCACCCAGGAGGGAACGCCGTTCGATCGCCTCACCGGTACTTTGGCGCGGGCGCTCGGCGTGGACCAGAGCGGCACACAAAGCCTGCGGCCGGTGCAAGGACGCAGCTACTTTCTGGAGCGCCTCCTGAAGGACGTCATATTCGGCGAAGCCTCGCTTGTCGCTCACAGCCCTGCCGCGACAAGGCGGCGGTTCGCAATGCGGATCGCCGGCTACGCGTTCGCAGGGCTGCTCGTGGTCGCGTCCGGAACGGGGTTGTTGTGGGCGCACCTTGCGGGCCAGCGCGCGATCGAGGCATCGTCAGGCGCGCTGGCGAGATACGAGCAGACCGCACGTGGCCTGACACTGGACCCGGTGGCGAACGACGACTTGACCCGCTTGGTCCCGCTGCTCGATCAGGCGCGCGCGTTGCCGCGAGGCGATGGGGAGCCAGCCTGGTTGCCGCCGCTGTTGTCGCAACGAGAGAAGCTCAGCGCGTCCGCGCGGACGGTATATCGCCATGCGCTGCAGTTTGCTCTGCTGCCGCGGCTGATGTTGCGGCTGGAGACGCAGTTGCGCGGTAACCTGAACCGCGAGGATTTCCTGTACGAGGCGACACGCGTCTACCTCATGCTAGGCAACGCCGGCCCACTCGACGTGCCGCTGGTGAGCGCATGGATGAAGCTGGACTGGGAGACGGCCTATCCGGGCCTCGGCTATGCGCCATTGCGCGACTCCCTGCGGCAGCATCTCAGCGCGCTGCTGGCAGAGCCGCTGCCGCAAATGCAGCTCGATGGCGCCCTCCTGTCGCAGGTGCGTGCCCGCATTGCAACGGTGCCACTGGCACAACGTGTCTACTCGCGCATTCGTCCATCTGTAGCTGCGCTGCGCGTGCCGCCCTGGAGGCCGGGCGACGCTCTCGGCGTGGCAGGCGCTGCCCTGTTCATGCGGGCATCGGGCAAGCCGCTGACCGATGGCATTGCAGGCTTCTACACGACCGAGGGGTTTCACAAGGTGCTGCTGCCATCACTGGATGGCGCAGTGAAAGGTGTGGTCTCAGAGAGCTGGGTGCTGGGCAGTCGGGTGGCGTTCGACCCGAACGGGCCGCAGCTGCCTGCGCTCGAACGCGACGTGATTGGTCTTTACGAGACGGATTACGCGCAGGTATGGGACCGGATGCTGGCGGACCTGAATCCGGTACAGCTTCGCAGCCTGCCGCAGGCGGCACAGGATCTATATATCCTCGCCGCTCCCGAATCACCGATGCGCAGCCTGCTGGTATCCATCGCGCGACAACTGACGCTGTCTGCGACACCTGGCGCCACACAATCGGGAAATGCTGCACCAGCCAACGCCACGAACGACACGCAGGCCCGGTTGCAGGCTATCCTTGGCTCGGTGCAGGCCTCGACGAATGCGCCGTCGCCGCCCGGGCATGAGATCGACGAACGCTACAAGGCGCTGCGCGACTTCGTTGGCACCAGACCGGGCGCGCCGATCGACTCGGTGTTGCGGGAGATCGGCGATGCGCAGCAGGTGGTGGCCAAACTTGCGGCCACCCTGGTCAGCGCCGGCACCGCAACGCCTGCCAATGGCGCGCTGGATCC
>DATJJM010000289.1:0-2384 GCA_035492535.1 Acetobacteraceae bacterium
CGCGTGACGCGCACCAGCTCGGGCCGGCCCTCGACCCAGTCACCCGCGCGCGCCGGCGCCACGAAGTCGCAGGTCATGTTCACCGTCGGCAAAAACTTGCGCAGGCCCGCGAGCGTGCCGCCGCCCATGGTGCCGACGAGATCGGCCACCGCCATCATCATCCCGCCATGCAAACCGCCTGTCGGATTGCACATATGTGCCTGCACGCGAAAACCCAGCACGAACTCGTCGCGCGTCCCCTTGGCGCCGCGTTTTGCATAGAGCGGGCCGATATGGGTGTTGAAGGTCGGATCAGGACGGTCGCGATCGAAATCGATGCGCAGGAAGCCTTCGGGCGGATTGTCGGGAAGCACACTAACTCCGGATCTTGAGCGAACGCTGGCGGCTCAGCAGCGCGAAGGCGCCGAGCCCGGCCAGCACGTCGTGGCGCGGACCATAGAGGCGGCCGCGTACCCGCGCCACATGCTCGTCATGGCCCACCACCTCGCCTTCGGCCTGCAGCCAGTCGCCGACGCGGCCCGGGCCGAGATAGTCGAGCGAGAGGCGCAGCGTCACGGCGCGGCGCTTCAGCGTGTGCCAGACGGCCGTGCCCATCGCCGAATCGAGGAAGGCCGCCAGCATACCGCCATGCACGATGCCCAGCGCATTGGCGTGCTGCGGGCCCGGCCGGAAGCCGCGGATGGCGCGGTCGTCCTCAATCTTCTCGAACCATGGCCCATTGGCCGCGGCAAAACCGGATGCTTCGGTGAGTTCGCGAAAGCCTGACGGAATCTTGGACGGACTGGACACACGGCATATTAGGCTTTGCTTCTCAAGCGAGGCCAGTGAGCAGAACCAGGCCATACCCCACATAGTAGGTGGCGAGCACGGTGATCAGCCGGTTCGACCAAACGCGGAACTGGGCGTCGGTAAGTTTCTCCAGCAGCAACTTACCCAGCGACGTGCCGACCATCGACGAGGCGACGGCGACGGCCAGGAACCACGGCTCGACATGGCCCGCCTGGTCGATCAGCGCGCCGAAATAGAGCAGCTTGAAGCCATGGCTGAAGAGCTGGCAGGCGGCCTTGGTGGCAATGATCTGCCGCCGCTCCAACGGCGAACGCAGGAACATCGTGTCGAGCAATGGCCCAGTGACGCCGGTGACCAGCATCAGCATCATCGAAACGAGGCCGGTGCCGGCGACCTGCAATGGCCCGAAGGTGCGCGGCAGGACGCTGTCCGGAATGGCGCGCACGATGAAAGGCGAGAAACCAAGCAGAACCAGGGCGACGGCCTTGTCAGGTACGTAGAGCGTGATCGACCATAGCGCGACGGAGACCAGGCACCCCGCGACGTTGAAGGCCAGGATCTTCCACACGATATGCCGCCACCACAGGATCGCCCGCCAGCCGTTGGACGCCATCTGCGTGACGGCATGCAACACCATCGCAGCGGGCAGCGGAAAGATCACCAGCAGCACGCCGATCAGGATCAACCCGCCCGCCATGCCGAAAATGCCTGACAGAAAAGCCGTGCCGATCATCAGCGCGGAGAGGGAGAACGCCATGAGTGCCGTCATGCACGCAGGCTACGGTTGGCTTAGCCAGTGTTCAAATATATGATACATCGCGTATCCATATTTCATCGGTATGAGAATGGAACTGCGCCACCTCCGCTACTTCGTCGCTGTCGCCCACGAGGGCCACATCACCCGCGCCGCGGAGAAGCTCCGCATGCAGCAGCCGCCGCTGTCGCAGCAGATCCGCGCGCTGGAGCGCGAGATCGAGGCCAATCTGTTCGTGCGCCACCCGCGCGGCGTCACGCTGACCGACGCCGGACGCTCGTTCCTCACCGACGCCGAGGCGATCCTGGCACAGGCCGAGCAGGCGAAGATCCGCGCCCGCCGCACCGCGCGCGGCGAGACCGGCCGCATCGCGGTGGGCTTCACCACCTCGGCGCCGTTCCACCCCCTGGTGGCGCGCGCGATCCGCGAGTTCCGCCACAAGCGACCCGACGTCTCCTTCGTTCTGGAGGAAAGCAGTTCCGGCGAGCTGGTGAGCGCGCTGCGCGACGAGCGGCTCGACATCGCCTTCATCCGCTCCGGCCTCGTCGAGCCGCAGGGCATCGATGTGCACGCTCTGCTGCACGAGGACACGGCCGTCGCTTTTCCAGCGCGCCATCCATTGGCCAAACGCGCCGGCCTCAGCCTGAAGGAGCTGGCCGACGAGACCTTCATTCTCTACCGCCGACCCGATGGCCGCGGTCTTTACGACGTCATCATCGCCGCCTGCAGCGCCGCGGGCTTCAGCCCGCATGTTGGCCAGGAAGCGCCACGCATCGTCTCGACATTGAACCTGGTCGCGGCCGGGCTTGGCATCACGATCGTGCCGGCTTCGCTCAGCCGC
>DATJJM010000290.1:0-12103 GCA_035492535.1 Acetobacteraceae bacterium
CGGCAACGTCGCGCTCTGTGCCGAAATCCGCGATCCGGAAGAGGAATTCCGCCTGGCGCTCGGCTTTGGCCGTACCGCTCCCGAGGCCGGCTTCCGGGTCCGCGCCAGCCTGCAAACGCCGTTCAACCGGCAGATGGAAGAATACGCGATGCACTGGCGCGCCTGGCAGGCGCAGCTTCACACGCTGGATCGCAAGGTCGATGGCCACAACGTCTACCGCGTCAGCACCACGGTGCTGCGCTGCCACGAGAGCCCGACCTTTCCCGGCGGCCTGATCGCCAGCCTTTCCATCCCCTGGGGCGGCAGCAAGGGCGACGACGATCTGGGCGGCTATCACCTCGTCTGGCCGCGCGACCTGGCGCAGACCGCCGGCGCCTTCCTCGCCTGCGGCGCGCATGAAGAGGTCACACGCGTCGTGCGCTATCTGCGCGCGGTGCAGGAACATGACGGAAGCTGGCCGCAGAACTGCTGGCTGGACGGCACGCCGTACTGGCACGGCCTTCAGCTCGATGAATGCGCCTTCCCTGTCCTGCTGCTGGAAATGGCCTATCGCGAGGGTGCGCTGGCGCGCCCGATCCTGCCCGCCTATTGGCCAATGGTCGCACGCGCCTGCGGCTTCGTGATCAGCCACGGCCCGCGCACCGGCCAGGACCGTTGGGAGGAAAACGCCGGCTACACGCCGTTCACCCTGGCCGTCGTCGTCGCCGCGCTGCTGGCCGCCGCCGATCTGGCCGAGGCAGCGGAAATCGACGGCGTCGCCGGCTACCTGCGCGATACGGCGGACGCCTGGAACGAACAGATCGAGGACTGGATCTACGTGTCCGATACACGCCTCGCCCGCGAAGTCGGCGTGGACGGCTACTACATCCGCATCGCCCCCGATGTCCCGGGCGAGTCACGCGCCGAACTGCGCGGCGTGGTGGAGGTGCGCAACCGCTTCGCCGGCACCGCCGACCTCGAGGCAGACGATCTGATCAGCACCGACGCGCTCGCCTTGGTACGCTTTGGACTGCGCGCCGCCGACGATCCGCGCATGGTCGATACGGTGAAGGTGATCGACCACGTGTTGAAGGTGGACCTGCCTTACGGACCTGGCTGGAAGCGCTACAACGGCGACGGCTACGGCGAGCACGATGACGGCAAGGCCTATGACGGCGTCGGCGTTGGCCGTCCGTGGCCTCTGCTGGCCGGCGAGCGCGCCCACTACGAGCTGGCTGCCGGCCACCGCGCAGAAGCGGAAAAGCTGCTTTCCGCGCTGGAATCCGGTGCCAGCCCCGGCAAGCTGCTGCCCGAACAGGTGTGGGACAGCGCCCCGATCCTGGAGCGCGAGCTGGAACCCGGGCGCCCAAGCGGTTCGGCGATGCCCCTGGTCTGGGCGCACGCCGAGCACATCAAGCTGCTGCGCTCTCTGGCCGATAACGCGGTCTTCGATCGGCCGCCGCAACCGCTGCGGCGGTATGTGCGCGATAAGACCACGGCGCGCGTGCGCACCTGGCGCCCCGACTGGCGCACGCCCTCCGTGCCGGCGGGTCGGAAGCTGCGGCTGGACCTGCCGGAGCCATGCCTGGTCCACTGGAGCATCGATGGCTGGAAGACGCGCAACGATGTCGAGACGACCGACACCCAACTGGGCATCTACAGCGTGGAACTGCCGATGGATGGGCTGGAGCCGGGCCAGTGCATCGTGTTCACCTGGAAGTGGCTGGGCAGCGACCAATGGCTGGGTCAGGACCACACGGTGACGCTGATGGCGTCCTGACGCCGCAACCCCCTACCGCACGGCGAACTGTGTCTTGCCGAACATCACCTCGCGCTCCGCGTCGGTGATGGTCCCCTTCCGCTGATAGTCCGCCAGGACCGCCACGCCACGCTGCACCGCGGGCCTCGCCGCAATCGCATCGTGCCAGCGCTTCACATGCGGATAGTCATCGAGATGGATGTTGCGACGCTCGGGATTGCGGATCCAGGGGAAGTTGATGATGTCGGCCATGCTGTATTCGTCGCCGGCGAGCCACGGCACCTCGCCGAGGCGCTTGTTCAGCACGCGGTGCAGGCGCGCAACCTCGTTGGTATAGCGCTCGATCGCGTAGGGGATTTTTTCCACGGCATAGTTGGCGAAGTGGTTGTACTGGCCGAACATCGGGCCGACGCCACCCATCTGGAACATCATCCATTCCAGGCATTTGTAACGGCCGACGGGATCCTGCGGGATCAACCTGCCGCCGGTCTTTTCCGACAGGTAGATCATGATGGCGGCTGACTCGAACAGCATCAGTTTCTTGCCGCCGGGGCCGTCGCGATCGACGATCGCGGGAATGCGATGGTTGGGATTGATGGCCAGGAAGTCCGGCTTGAACTGATCGCCTTTGCCGATGTTGACCGGAATGACCTTGTAGGCGAGCTCGAGTTCCTCCAGTGCGATATGCACTTTGTGCCCGTTCGGCGTGGGCCAGGTCCAGACTTCGATCATTCGGTTCCTCCTGCGTCGCCAGCGGTCCGCTGCCTGCTGCAATGACGATAGACGGAACGCGGCAGAGGCGGCCAGAGTGTGGCAGGAGCTTGCCATGCACCGGGCTGTGATATCCGCCCCCGGCTGCCTTGCCCGGCGCCGCTTCGTCTATACGATCGCATACATCCAGCGGCTCAGGACGGAATGCGTGGGAACCGGCTAGGCGTTCCCGGCCAGATAATCCATGGCGGCCTGCGCCCCTCCCGCCCGATGCGGCACGCCGGCGACACGCAGGCCCATTTCCACCCCGCTCAGCGTACCCATCAGTTGCAGGTCGCCGAAATCGCCAAGATGGCCGATGCGGAACGCGCGATCCTGGATCTGCCCCAGCCCGGTGCCGAGGCTCATGTTGAACCGCTCCAGGATGATCCGCCGCAGCTTGTCCGCGCTGTGCCCCTCCGGCACCCGCACCGCCGTCAGCGCCGCCGAATGATCCAGCGGTTCGTCGCACTGCGTCTCCAGCCCCCACGCCCGCACCGCCCGCCGCGTCGCCTCGGCATGGCGCGCATGCCGCGCGAAGATGTTGTCGAACCCCTCCTCGCGCATCAGCTTCACGACTTCCACCAGTCCGAACAGCAGGTTGATGCCCGGCGTATAGGGGAAATAGCCGGTGGCATTCATCTCCAGCATCGCCGGCCAGTCCCAGTAATTCCGCGGCAGCTTCGCGGTTTTATTTGCTGCCATCGCCTTTTGGCTGACCGCGTTGAACGACAGCCCCGGCGGCATCATCAGCCCCTTCTGCGAGCCGCATATCGTCACGTCGACGCTCCAGTCATCATGCCGGTACTCCATCGCCCCCAGCGAGGAGATCGCATCGACCATCAGCAGCGCCGGATGCCGGCATTCGTCCATCACACGTCGCACCTGATCCACGTGAGTCACGCACCCGGTGGAGGTCTCGTTGTGCACGATGCAGACCGCCTTGATCCGATGCGACCGGTCATCGCGCAGGATCGCACCGATCCCCGCCGGATCAGCCCCGCGCCGCCAATCGGTATCCAGGAAAATCGGCTCCAGCCCCAGCTTGCGCGCCATGTCGTTCCACAGCACGGCGAACCATCCGGTGCGCGCCATCAGCACCGTGTCACCCGGAGACAGCGTGTTCACCAGCGCCGCTTCCCACGCCCCGGTGCCCGAGGCCGGATAGATCACCACCGGCTCGCGCGTCTGGAAAATCTCCTGCAAGCCCGCCAGACAGGTTCGGCCGAGTTCGCCGAACTCCGGGCCGCGATGATCGATCACCGGCCGGTCGATCGCGCGCAGGACGCGGTCGGGCACGTTGGTCGGACCGGGAATCTGCAGGAAGTGACGCCCGGCGACGCGGGTTGGCTGAGACATGGAACGAATTCTCCCTTGGGGGCGCTAGTTAGCTACCCCTAGGGGCCGCGCCAAGGCCCGCAGCCCGAATTCAGTGCCGTGCCAGCCGCGGGAACTGCACGCAGAGCAATTCCGCGCCGCCCACGCCGGCCAGCGCCGTCAGTGGCCGATCATCAGGGCCAACGAACAGGCAGGAGTTCACCGGCAGATCCGCCGAGTCCGCCACGGACGCGGCACCCGACAGCACGATCCAGAACTGGCCGCCGCCCTCGCTCGGCGCCGAACCCCGCAGGCTGACACCGCCCGGCAGCCGGTACCGCCACGACGCCATCCCATCTGCCGTCTGCTCCAGCACCGTTGCACATCCGAGCTTTTTCGTGCGCGCCAGCTCGGCCGCCGCCAGTGCTGGCATCGGTGGCGCCGTCGCCTCCCGGTGGGCAAAACTCTGCTGCCGCGCCGCGCGCAGCTGATCCCGGGCCGCCGGCATGTATCGCGCACCTGAATCCCACGCATTGCGCAGCGTGAACCACGAAATGCCCTCATCCGCCGCCACGATCGGCCCGTACGCGGACCAGGCATCGGTGTAGTGCACCGCCACCGTGCCCACGTCATGCGTGCCGAGGCGGCCACCGCCCTGCACCACCACCTGATACTGATCGGCCTGATGGAAGTGCGGCTTCACCACCGCATGCGGCTCCTTTTCCACCAGGAACGCCATCGGATACAGCATGCCCGGCTCAGGCGCCGCCTGGCCTTCCTTCAGCGTGTTGCGATTCTCGCCAATGAATGTGGTGAGCCAGCCGTTGCCGGTCTTGCGACGTGTCTGGCGGGCGATCTCGCTGTTGGCCGTCACGATCATGGGGAAGTCCCTCCGCCGCCCAGCCTACGCCGCGAACCGCCGCCGCGCCAAGGCGGCGCCCGCTCCAAGCGCCGCCAGCTTCGCCTCGGCAACGTCGCGGTGCATGGGCGCCATGCCGCAATTGGTGCAAGGGAACAGCCGCTCGGGCGGCACGAACGACAGCACCTGTGCGATCGTATCGGCCACTTCCTCGGGCGTCTCCACCCGGTCCGTCGCCACGTCGATGACGCCCACCAGCACGTCCTTGCCGCCAAGCAGTCGCATCAGCGCCATCGGCACGTGCGAATTACGGCACTCCAGCGAGACCTGGTCGATCCGGCTGTTCGCCAGCGCGGGAAACACCGCCTCGTACTGCCGCCATTCCGAGCCGAGCGTCCCCTTCCAATCGATATTCGCCTGGATGCCATAGCCATAACAGATGTGCACAGCGGTGGTGCAGCTCAGCCCCTCCGCCGCCCGTTCCAGCGCCGCGATACCCCATTCGCCGACCGCGTCCATATAGACATTGAACGCCGGCTCATCGAACTGGATGACATCGACGCCATCTGCCTGGAGGCCACGCGCCTCCTCGTTCAGCAGCGCAGCGAACGCCATCGCCAGCGCAACGCGGTCGCCATAATGCGTATCAGCGATCGTATCGACAATCGTCATCGGCCCCGGCAGGGTGAACTTCAGCTTCTTCGCGGTATGCGCCCGCGCTATGCGCGCCTCCGTCGCATGCACCCGGCCGCGCAGCCGCAGCGGGCCGGTCACCGTCGGCACCATCGCTTTGTAGCGGTTGTCGCGGATGCCCATCTCGACCCGCTTGTCGAAGTCGATGCCCTCGACGTTCTCCAGGAATCCGTGGACGAAGTGCTGGCGCGACTGCTCGCCCTCGGTGACGATATCGATGCCGGCATCCTCCTGCTGCTTGATGGCGAGCAGCGTTGCATCGCGCTTGGCGGCAGCGAGCGCTTCACCCGACAGCGTCCATGGCGCCCACAGCATGTTCGGTTCGGCGAGCCACGCAGGCTTGGGCAGGCTGCCGGCGATGCTGGCTTCGAACATGGGTTCCTCGCGTGCAGGTCAGCGCATGGGTAGGCGCGTACCCGCGAGGCATGCAAGCTCGCCCGCAACCTCATCGGCCACGGCGTCCCAATCCCCCGGAACCGGTTGGCGGAACAGGCGCAGCGAGCTGTACCAGGGCGAGTCGGAACGCCCCAGCAGCCACCGCCAGTCTGGCGCGTAGGGCAGCAATACCCAGGCCGGCTTGCCCAAGGCGCCGGCGACGTGTGCCACGGCCGTATCCACCGTGATCACCAGGTCGAGCGCGGCAATCAGCGATGCGGTCGCCGCGAAATCAACCAGCGGCGGCGACGGCAGCGAGAGTTCGCCGGCGCGCACCCCGACCTGAAGACTGATGACGCTGATGCCGGGAACCGCGAGGATGGGCTGGATGGCCGACGCGGGCATGGAGCGGCGCCGATCATTCGAATGCGCCGGATTCCCTGCCCAGGCGAGCCCGACCTTGATGCCGTCCGGCAGCGCACCGCGCCATGGCTCCGCGCGCAGATAGCCTTCGGCCGCCGGAATCGTCTCGAGCCGCGTGCCGAACACGCGCGGCAAACTCATCTGGTCGATCCAGCAGTCATAGGCCCCGATCGCGGCATCCTTCGCCACCACGTCCACCCCACGCAGTTGCCCGAGCAGCGGGATCAGCGGGCGGTCACAGCAGAGAACGACGTGGCGGCCGATGCGTGGCAGATAACGCGCGAACTGGATCGTATCGCCAAACCCCTGCTCGGCGTGCACCAGGATCGTGCGGCCTGCCGGGTCGCTGCCGTCCCATTGCGGGCCGGGCAGGTCGATGAAGTCGTGCCGGTACCGATCGTGCCGCTTGCGCCATTCGTACTTGCTGAAGCCGAGGGCAAAGTCACCGGCAAGCAGCGCCGCCACCGCCTCGTTCCAATGCGCCTGGGCAAAGTCCGGTCGCAGCGCGATCGCGGCATCGCAGGCGGCGATCGCCTCATCGAGGCGTCCAAGCGACGTCAGGATGAAGCCGAGACTTGCATGCGCCTCGGTCAGGTCGGGTGCCAGATTCACCGCCTTCCGACAGTGCTGCTCCGCCGCTTCCAGTTGATCGAGATCGGCATAGGCATTGCCCAGATTGAGCCATGCCGCCGCATTGCGCGGCTCCCGCGCAATCGCAACCTGAAGTGCCTCCACGGCACGGTCTGCATCACCGAGGGCATTGAGCGCGGTTCCGCGCAGGAATGCCGCCTCGGCATGGTCGGGCGATACCGACAGCACCTGATCCGCCACACGCAGCGTCTCGTCCGGGCGTCCGTCGGCGAGCAATGCGCGTCCGAGATTGACCAGCGTGATGACGTCGCCGCGCCCCACCTCGACCGCTCGACGAAGATGCGTTACCGCCTCCCCGGCACGGCCTGTCTCCAGCAGCAAGAGGCCGTGCAGGTAGAGCGCCTGGCCGTTGCCGGGCTCAGCCGCGATGACCCCATGATACAGTGCTTCAGCCGCAGAGTGTCGGCCCGCCCGGTGATGGGCGATTGCCAGCAGCAGCGTGTCGGCAACTGCCAACTCGCGTGCTGCCGACTCTATGCGGCCTGCCGCGAATACGACGCCATAGCCACCCGCTCGTTCGGCCCATGATTGGCTGCCTCATGGCCTGACTCGTTGGCGGCAGCGCGGAAATACTGCAACACAAACACCCGTACCGCGCTGGTCCGGCCGCCTCGATGTCCCAGCGACTCGATATGGCGAACGAGCTGGTTCAGGTCCTGCCGTTCGCGGCGGCAGATCTCTTTCAAGGCGTCCCAAAGCTCCGGCTCCAGGCGCATGCTGGTGCGGCCGCGCCCTGCCACCACGTTCCGATTGATCAACCGACTCACGGCTGCCCCCTTGTCCTAATCCGTAGGACAGTGGAACACACGCATACTAAAAAATGGTTTGTACGCGTTCAGAGTGGCAGGGGGCCTTCCTTCAGCCGTTCCATCGAAAATCGGCTGGTCACGTTCCGCAGCGGCACCGCGGCGATCAGCTTCCGATAGAAATTGTCGTACGCGGCTATATCGGGCACCACGACGTGCATCAGGTAGTCGACGTCGCCGCTCATCCGCCACGCATCGACGATCTCCGGCATCCCGGCCACGACGTCGGCAAAGCGCGCCAACCAGTCCCCGGAATGGTCAGCGGTCTCGACCTCGACGAACACCGACACGGGCAGGCCAACCTTCGTCGGGTCGATCGTCGCCACCCGGCCGCGGATCACTCCCTCCTGCTCCATGCGCCGGATACGCTTCCAGCAAGGGGTGGCGGTCAGCCCCACCTTGGACGCGATATCGGCCAGTGACAGCGACGCATCCGAGGCCAGCAGCCGCAGGATGTCGCGGTCGAGCTTATCGAGCTCTTTTTCGTCAGCCATGAGAGACGGTCCCAGCCATAACACGGCGCCCATAGCACAGATTTTCCCGCGCACCACAATATGCAGTCGTAAACAGAAATTTCTTGCTTACCTGGCGAGAACACCGCCGCGGCCATTATAGCGACCTGGCGACGTCATGGCTTATCGACGCGCCTCGTCCGGTGTGCGCAACGTCAAGGAAAGCGCATGCATCCCGCCGGCAAACTCCGCCTCCAGCGCCGCATGGACCGCGCGCGAACGCGCCACGCGGCTCAGCCCGCGAAACGCCTCCGACACGACCACGACATTGAAATGCGTCTGGCCACCCTCCCGGGCGCCCGCATGGCCGGCATGCCGCGCGCTGTCGTCCTCCACGCGCAGCAGCGTCGGCGAAAATGCCGCGGTCAGCATTGCTTCCAGCCTTGCGGCGCGCGTCTGTGTTTCCGACATATGACCCATCTCCCAACAGCGCCGGACACCAGTTGCCAAGCGCCCGACAAGCCGCTCATAACGGCACCATGAGCCGACATGCGTCCCGAGCCAGGGCCTATGCCCCCGACCCCGCCGCCCCGGCAGGCCACGGCTGCGACATGCCCGGCTGCGAGAATGCCGGCGAATACCGTGCTCCCAAGTCCAGGCGAAACCTGAACGAGTATTTCTGGTTCTGCCTGGAGCACGTGCGCGCCTACAACTCAACCTGGGACTACTACAAGGGCATGTCGCCCGGCGAGATCGAGGCCCAGCTTCGCGCCGACACCGCCTGGCAGCGCCCCTCCTGGCCGCTTGGCCGCCTCGGCCGCACCGCTGCCTGGGATGAGGAGCTGCTGCGCGACCCGCTGCACCTGCTCGCGGCTGGCCGGGTGAAGCGAGGTTCCGGCAAACCAACGAACGACATGCCGCCTGACCTGCGCGAGCCGCTGGCGACGCTTGGTCTGTCCTGGCCCACCACACTGGAAGCCGTGAAGGCCCGCTACAAGGAGCTTGCCAAGCGCCACCACCCCGATGCCAACGGTGGCGACCGCGCTGCCGAAGAACGCCTGAAGGTGATCAACCTCGCTTACGCGGCGCTTCGATCGCGACTCGTGCCCGCGCCGGCTGCGGCTGCTGCGGCCGGCTAGAACCGGCCTGCTCTTGCGCCGCAGCAATCCGAGACTAGACTTTTCTCCGCTCAAACAGGAACCGCCCATCAGATGAACAAGATTGCCGCTCTGGCCGAAATGCGCCCGACCTCCGCGATCGACCTGCCGGATACGAAGGTGTCGGCGCGCGAGGCCTTTGAGATCGACACCGACATGCAAGTGCCGGCGTTTTCGGTGCGTACCGAGCACGTGCCCGACATCGATACCGCCTACAAGTTCGATCGCGAGACCACGCTCGCCATCCTTGCCGGCTTTGCGTTCAACCGACGCACCATGATCCAGGGCTATCACGGCACCGGCAAGTCAACGCATATCGAGCAGGTGGCCGCGCGCCTGAACTGGCCGTGCATCCGCGTCAACCTCGACAGCCACATCAGCCGCATCGATCTGATTGGCAAGGACGCAATCGTCCTGAAGGACGGCAAGCAGATCACGGAATTCCGCGAAGGCATCCTGCCGTGGGCACTGCAGCACGCCTGTGCGCTCGTGTTCGACGAATACGACGCGGGCCGCCCCGACGTGATGTTCGTGATCCAGCGCGTGCTGGAGGTCGAGGGCAAGCTGACGCTGCTCGACCAGAACCGCGTCATCCGGCCGCATCCGTCGTTCCGCCTGTTCTCCACCGCGAATACGGTAGGCCTGGGCGATACCACCGGCCTTTATCATGGCACGCAGCAGATCAACCAAGGCCAGATGGACCGCTGGAACATCGTGGCGACGCTGAACTACCTGCCGCACGCGATGGAAACCTCAATCGTGCTGGCGAAGCTCGGCGCCGACACAAAAGACGCCGCGGTGAAGAAGCGCATCGAGGCGATGGTCGCACTGGCCGATCTCACCCGCGCCGGCTTCATCAATGGCGACATCTCCACGGTGATGTCGCCCCGCACGGTGATCACCTGGGCCGAGAACTCGCGCATCTTCGGCGATGTCGGGTTCGCGTTCCGCGTGACCTTCCTGAACAAGTGCGACGAAGCCGAACGCTCCACGGTGGGTGAGTATTACCAGCGCTGCTTCAACGAAGAGATCCCGACGGGCGGCTTCACCACGCGGAAGTTCAACTGAGGATCAAGCCCTCTCTCCAACCCGCTCCCACAAGGGGAGGGGGTTGGCAAAGGGGGCTTCGGAACCATCCCAATGAGCGGCACCAACAAAGACAATACCCGGGCTGAGGACTTCAAACGCGCCACCGCCGGCGTGCTGCGCGCGATCGCCGAGGTACCCGACGTGCAGGTCGCTTTTCAGCCAGGCCCCTCCGGCCTTTCCGGCAAGCGAGCCCGCCTGCCCTTGCCGACGCGCGCCCTGCCGCCGCAGGAAATGGCCCGTCTTCGCGGCGCGTCTGATGCGCTCGCCCTTCGGCTGCGCCACCATGACGATGCTTTGCACGCCTCCCGCATGCCGGCCCGCCGGGAAGCCAAGGACGTCTACGACGCCCTCGAGCAGGTCCGTGTCGAAGTCGTCGGCTCCCGCCATATGGCCGGCGTGGCCGCCAACCTACATTCCAAACTGGCGGAAGAATGCGAAGCCGAGGGCTACGACCGCATGACCCGCAAGGACCAGTTGCCGATCCAGGCAGCATTGTCCCTGCTGGCCCGCGAGCAGATGTCCGGCGAAAAATCCCCGCCCGCGGCGCAGCGCATCCTTGACCTGTGGCGCGACACGCTCGGCGACACAGCCGACGCGGCCCTGGTGGAAATGAACGCGGCGCAGGACGACCAGACTGCCTACGCGCGTGCCGCCCGCAAGCTGCTCGCCGCGCTCGACCTCGCGGAAGCGGAAAGCGACGCCGAACCGGAAGACAACACCGACGAAGGCGAGGAAGGCGGCGAACAATCCGGCCAGCAGGACGAGCAGCAGGACGGCTCCGGCGACAGCGAAGCCGAGCAGGACAGCATGCTCGGCGCCAATCCCGAGGAGATGGACGGCGACGCAGCCGACGACGAAGGCACTGAATCCGACGACGAAGCAGCGATCGCCGAGGGCGACGACCGCCCCGGCGGTCCGCAACCGCGCCGCGAGCGTCCCAATCCCGACAACGAAGCCATCTATCGTGCCTACACGCGTCTATACGACGAGGAGATCGACGCAGAGGAGCTCTGTGACCCCGACGAACTGACCCGCCTGCGCCAGCAGCTCGACCAGCAGCTGCAGCACCTGCAAGGCGTGATCTCGAAGCTCGCCAACCGCCTGCAACGCCGCCTGCTCGCGCAGCAGACGCGGGCCTGGGAGTTCGACCTCGATGAAGGCCTGCTCGATGCCGGCCGTCTGTCACGCGTGGTGGTGAACCCGCTCCAGGCGCTGTCCTACAAGCGCGAGCTCGACATGGAGTTCCGCGACACGGTGGTGACGCTGCTGATCGACAACTCCGGCTCGATGCGCGGCCGCCCGATCACGGTCGCGGCCATGTGCGGCGACATCCTCGCCCGCACGCTGGAACGCTGCGCCGTGAAGGTCGAAGTCCTTGGCTTCACCACGCGCGCCTGGAAAGGCGGTCAGAGTCGCGAGAAGTGGGTCCAGGAGGGCAAGCCACGCAATCCCGGCCGGCTGAACGACCTGCGCCACATCATTTATAAGGCCGCCGATTCGCCGTGGCGGCGCGCCCGCAAGAACCTCGGCCTGATGCTGCGCGAGGGCCTGCTGAAGGAGAACATCGACGGCGAGGCACTGCTGTGGGCCTACCGCCGCCTGCTGGTCCGCCCAGAGCATCGCCGCATCCTGATGGTGATCAGCGACGGTGCGCCTGTCGATGATTCGACGCTGTCGGTGAACCCGGGCAACTACCTGGAAAAGCACCTGCGCGAGGTCATCCGCGACATCGAGGCGCGCGATCAGGTGGAACTGATCGCCATCGGCATCGGCCACGACGTGACGCGCTACTA
>DATJJM010000291.1:0-3731 GCA_035492535.1 Acetobacteraceae bacterium
CTCCAGCGCATCATTTTCGTGTCGGGATACTACGGCGTGAAGCAGGGGCTGCTGTCCGTGCCGAGGTTGCTGTGGGGCAACCTGGTCAATTTCCTGGCCAACTGGCGCGCGATCCGGCAGATCATCAAGACCGGCGACCCGCGTCGGGTCGCATGGGACAAGACCACGCACGATTTTCCGAGCATTGGCGGCGAGAACCGCGTGAAGCGTTCGCTGGACGAGCTGCTTGTGGAAAGCGGCGTGGTCTCGGCAACGCAGATGAGCGAGGCGCGGGAGCATCGCATCGACGGACTGCAGATTGGCAGCTCGTTGATCCATGAGGGCCTGATCAGCGCCGAGCAGCTCGCGCATCCGATGGCGGAGCAGATCGGCGTGCCATGCGAGTCGGTGAATATCGCGGACATACCGCAGGAACTGATCGACTCGATACCCGCCAATGTCGCGCTGCATTACGCCGTGCTGCCGTTGCGCGCTGAGGGCGGCACGCTGGTGCTTGCCAGCGAGTCCTATATCGACCCGGTGTCGCTGGCGGCCATCGCGAGGCAGTTGCAGCGGCGGGTGCGCTATGTGCTCGCGCACAAGGGACAGGTCATCGTGGGGTTGCGCTGCTGTTACGCGCATCTGCGCGACGAGGATGCTCACCGGAGCCTTCTGCTTGAAGTGGCGTCGCAGTGCCTGTGCGCGGGCAATCATCGCTGGTCGAGGCTTTGGAACAGCTACGTGTCGGGCCAGGTGATGCTCGGCGAGATCCTGGTGGCGCAAGGCCATCTCGACGAAGTCGCTTTCAGGGCCTTGTTGTTGAGTCATTCGCGCAGCGGACAACCGCTTGGAGAATTTCTCGTCGGGCAAGGTGTGATCACGCAGGAGACGCTGGAGCGTGCGCTTTTGCTGCAGGCGTCGTTGCAGCCGACCATGCTGGGCCTGCTGGCCAAGGATGCATGGGCGTCGCTGTCGCGAGAGACGCCTGCGGAGAGGGCCGCATGAAAAGGCCATGGCCCACTGGCTGCGCGGTGGCGCTGTTCGTGATGGCGCCGACCTGGCCGGCCTATGCGCTTGCCCAGACCTCCACGACCGACGTGAGCCGTTACCAGAAATTCGTGGTGTATCCGCACCAGCAGGCGGGTTACGCCGCCCTGGATGCAGCGAAGGAAGCCACCAAGGCGGGCGACAAATCCAAGGCTGCCACCGAACTGGCGAAGGCGGTGACGGAGTTCGAGCGCGCTCGTGAATTGGCGCCGCAGGATGTGCGTACGGCACTCGATCTCGCCGAGGCATACCGACGCTCCGGATCGGAAGCGCGTGCCAGGCAGGTCATGGAGTCGCAACGCGGTTACACGCCGGATGACGTGCAAGTGCGTGCATGGGAGGCGAGCGTGGCAGCGGCACCCGCCGTAGATTGCCGGCATGATCCTGGCCCGGTCTGTCGCTCGCAGCGCGGTTTCGCTGCGCTCAAACAGGGCGACCTTGCCAAAGCCGAAGCCGAACTTGCCTCTTCCGATTTTGCAGGCACCACGGAAGGGCGGGCGCTGCGTCATGCGCTGGTGCAGCGTGCGATCTATCTGGGCGACGATCGTCGCGCCGTCGCCCAGTTGGGCATACTGGATCGGGACGACAAGCTCAGCGCGGACGAGCGTGGGCAGTGGTTCCAGTTGCTGCTCAAACTCGGCCAATGGGACGACGCTCGCCAGTTGCAGTCGCGCGGCGGACTCGATGGACCTGCGCAGGATCTCGCCTTCGCGCAGGCCATCGCGCATAGCGGCGATCGACAACAGCTCGCCAGCTACCTTGCTTCGCGTCGCCCCGCATTCGACAAGGAGGCGGACGAACGGCAGTGGATCTACCTGATATCGCAGACTGGACGCGAGCAGACGGCGCTGCTTGCCAGCTACGTTCCACGCTACCCGGCCAATGTGATGTTCCAGGCAAGGCTGGTCGTGCCGCAGTCCATGGCGCGAGGCGATCACGCCGCGGCGCAACGCATGCTCGCCAAGGTTCCGGCCGACAGCTTTCGGGAAGACCGCTTCACGCTCGCGCTCGAGCAGGAACGATATGCGGACGCCCGGCAGCAGGCGGAAGCGCTGATTGCACAGCCGGACGGTTACCGTCTACTCGACCCGCTCAGCTATCGCCTGATGGAGGCTGGATCCCTGGCGGACGCGAAAGATTTGTTGATGGCCGCGTATCCATTCGTCGGCAACCCAGGTTCGGCGTCCATGTTCGCGCGGCTGGCCGTGTTGGCGGGCGAACAGCCGGCACTGTTTGCTTCGGCGGAGGATCGCGAACGGCTACGTCGTCCGCTGGAGAGCGTGCCATTGAGAATGGCCCAGGTGCGCGTCCTGGGCGCGTTGCACGATTGCGATGGCATCCGCGCGGTAATGTCGGATTTCTCTTCCGACTATCCGGCCGACATGTGGCGGCAACTGGGTGATTGCTACAGCGGCGATCGCCCCGGGTTGGCCGAATACGCCTATGCGGAGGCCAATCGACGCCAGCCGGACAGCGACGTGACTCGTGCACTGGCATACCAGGCCTATAGCGCGAAGGACTATGCCGCTGCGTTGCAGGCGTGGCAGCAGGTGCCGGCGGCGCACATGAAGCCGGTGGACCTGATGGCGGCCGCGAATACGGCGATGGCTGCCGATGAGCCGTCGATCGCGCGATCCTGGCTGGCGACCTATGCCGCGCAGGGCGGTCCGAAGGATCACAACTACTGGTGGCTGCTTGCGCAGGCCGACGAGCCCCGTGACCCCGCGCTCGCGCGGGCCGACCTCGAAAACGCCATCGCCCTGCATCCCGACCCGCGGTATTACCAGCGCCTGGCGGCGCTGCAGACACAGGATGGAGAACCCCAGGCCGCCTTGCTTTCACTGCAGCGCGCTAGCGTGCTGTCGCCCGATGATGCGGCGCTCGCCGCATCGCTGGGGTACGCCTACCTGCAGGCCGGCGAGCCGGACAAGGCGCGCACGCAATTCGAAAGCGCCAGTCGTACCAACCCGGACGACCCCGCACTCACCCGGCAATTGCTGTACGTGCACCAGCAGCTCGGCGACAACGAGCAGGCGCAGGCCTATGCCGCACGGGCGATCGATCAGCTCGGTCCGTCGACCAACGGCGCCGCGGCAGGCGACGGCTCGCAGGAAGACGAGGACGAACAGCTCTACACCCTGCGACGCCTGCATGAGGATCTCGGCCGCAAATGGCGCTTCAACGCGGACATGTCGTTGGGCGACTCGGTGTCGTCAGCCGCCAACGCGGCTGCGCCGGGCGTGTCGTATCGCAGCTATCTGCAATTGGAAGGCCAGTACCGTTTCGACCCGAGCCTGACGGGAGGCGACATCAACACGCTGGCCGCCTATGCGCGCGTATTCGCGGGCAGCGGCGCCGGTGGCGGCTTCTGGCCGGTCAACGCGCCGATGCTCGGCGTTGGCCTGCACTGGAAGCCGCTGCGCTCGCAGAACATCGTGCTGACGGCGGAACAGCAGACGCCGCTGAGCAATAACCGCGACACCCACAACGACACCATGCTTCGCGCCAGCGGTTCGTGGGCGTTCGGTACGCAGTTCAGCGATGATTGGCACGCCCCAGGGCGTAGCTGGATCACGCAGAACTTCTATGTCGACCTGGCCTACTACCTTCGTGCGGAAGAGACCGTGGCCACGCTGGATTACACGCTGGGCTGGGAGCACAAGCTCGTCGAAGGCCAGGCGATCGAGCCTTATGTCCATCTGCAA
>DATJJM010000292.1:0-7901 GCA_035492535.1 Acetobacteraceae bacterium
TCGGTGATCAACATGTCGTCCAATGTGGCGTTGATGGGGATTGCCGGGCGCGACTGCTACACGGCGGCGAAGGGCGCCGTCTCTGCGATCACGCGTTCCATGGCGGTGGAATTCGCCGCGAAACGCGTGCGCGTCAACGCGATCGCGCCCTCGGCCACCATGACCGAACGCGTGCGCAAGCTGGTCGCCGGCAATGCGGCGCTGACGAAGTTGGCGGACTCGCATCTGCTTGGCCTGATCGAACCAACCGATATCGCCAACATGGCGCTGTTCCTGGCGTCCGATGAATCGCGCCTGGTGACCGGGCAGATCTATCCTGTCGATAGCGGCGTGACGATTTCCTGAGGAGACGATCCATGAAGATCAAACGCGTCGAGCATATTGCGATCGCCGTGAACTCGCTCAATAAGTCGATGGACCTGCTGCAGAACACCTTCGGTATTCCGTTGGAATACGAGGAACGGATCGGCGCCACGCGTCTCGCCATGCTTCCGGTCGGTGAGACCTATATCGAGCTGCTGGAGAGCGAGGCGCCCGAGTCTGGCGTGAATCAGTGGATCGCTGACAAAGGCGAAGGCCTGTTCCACATCTGCTTCGAAGTGGAAGACATCGACGGCGCACTTGCCGAACTGAAGGCGAAGGGCGTGAAGCTGCGCGACGAGACGCCACGCATCGGCCATGGCGGCGCGCGTATCGCCTTCATCGATCCTGCCTCGACCGGCAACGTGCTGATCGAACTTGCGGAGCTACCAGCATGACAGGCTTTGTTCATCCCGAGTATCTGGTCGGGACCGACTGGCTCGCCCAGCACCTCGACGATCCCAATCTGATGATGTTCGACTGCACTACGCATCTGATCCCCGATCCGAAGATCACCTACCAGGTGAAGCCAGGCCGCGAGGACTTCGAGGCCGGCCATATCCCTGGCGCGCAGTTCGTCGACATGCTGCGTGACGTCTCTGATACATCGCAGGATCTGCGCTTCATGCGGCAAACGCCCGGCGATTTCGCTGCCGCCATGCGGCGTTTCGGCGTCAGCAGCAATACACGGATCGTGACCTACAGCACTGCCAATGTCTGGTGGGCAACGCGCCTGTGGTTCCTGCTGCACGAGTTCGGATGCGACAACGCGGCTGTGCTCGATGGCGGCTGGCAGAAATGGCAGCGGGAAGCACGGCCCATCGAGGCAGGTCCCGCTCGCTCGCGGCCCGCTGGCAATTTCACCACCGGCACAGTGCGCAACCTGATGGTCGGCAAGGATGATGTGCTGCGGGCCATTGGCAATGGTGCGATCTGCACCATCAACGCATTGCAGCCCGGGCAGCACACCGGCACCGGCGGCAACAGCTATGGCCGCCCAGGCCGTATCGCCGGCAGCGTCAACGTGCCTGCCTCGCATCTTCTCGACCCGGAGACCCATGCCTTCCTGCCCGCCGATGAACTCCGCAAACGCTTTGAAGCGGTCGGAGCCATGGATCGGCAGGTCATCAACTATTGCGGGGGAGGCATAGCCGCCAGCGCCGATGCCTTGGCGCTGATCATGCTTGGGCATAAGGACGTCAGGCTTTACGACGCCTCGTTGTCCGAATGGGCAAAGGATGCGAGCCTCCCGATGGAAACCGGTTGACGGAGAACCACGCATGCTCCTCCCGCTGAACGGGCGTATCATCGCTTATGACCTGATGGGTGCCGAGACGGCGCCCGTCGTCTGCATGACCCATTCGCTAGCCAGTGACAGCGGCATGTGGGCCGAACAGGTCCCTGCCCTGCTCCGCGCCGGCTTCCGTGTCCTGCGTATCGACATGCGTGGTCACGGCGGCAGCAGCCCGGTGACGGGCGACTACACGATGAGTGACCTTGCATGGGACGTGTCAGACACTTTGGACGCGCTCGGCATCCCGCGCGTACATTTCATCGGATTGTCCATCGGCGGTATGCTGGGCCAGGCATTCGCCCTGGAACATCATGCCAAGCTCGCCTCGGCGATGTGGTGTGACACGCTGCCCGCCTCTCCCGCCGGGGCATCAGAGGTTTGGCAACAGCGCGTCGATACCGTACGCAAAGCCAACTCGCTGGCTCCGCTCGCGGATCCAACGATCGAGCGCTGGCTGACCGATGCGGTGAAGGTCAAACGGGCCAGCCGCTGGAAGCAGATCCGTGAGACCATCATAGGCACCACGCCCGAAGGTTATCTCGGCTGCGTCGCCGCGATCCGGACCTTCGATTTCGTCCCACGCCTGCCGATGCTGCGGGTGCCTGTGCTGGTGGTTTGCGGGTCCGACGATGCCGGCACGCCGGCTAGCGAAAACAAGCGTCTCGCTGGCCTCGTTCAAGGCGCGCGGTACGAAGAGATCGCCGACGCGCGGCACTTCCCGAATGTCGAGCACCCGGACACGTTCAACCGCATCATGATCGAGTGGCTGAACGCACGCATGCGGTAAGGGCAGCGGCACATGATGAAGCTCGACCATCTCGGACTTCCAGTCAGCGATAGCAGCCGTTCACGCGACTGGTACATCGCGACACTGGGCCTGAAGGTCGAATTCGAGGTGCTGGAACGTCAGACCGTGGCGCTGCAGGACAGCAACGGCTTCGCCATCTTCCTACAGCAGACGTCACCGCCAATCGCTGCCAACGGATGCGCCTTGTGGTTCCAGGTGGACGATGTGGACGCGACGTTCGCCGCATGGTCCGCCCGCGGCGTCACGTTCAGCCATCCACCGCGCAAGTCCTATTGGGGCTACGGCGCCGAGCTCGCGGATCCCGATGGCTACCTGATCCGCTTGTGGGACGAGCGCACCATGAAGGAGACATAGCATGCGCCTTGCCAACAAGATCGGCCTCGTCACGGCGGCAGCCTCCGGCATGGGCCGGGCCGGGGCGCTGCGCTTCGCCAAAGAGGGAGCGGCGGTCGGTGTTGTCGACCTCGATGAAGCCGGTGCCAACGCAGTCGCGAGGCAGATCACAGAGGCCGGCGGCAAGGCGATCGCGCTCGCGGGCGACCTCCGCCAGGATGCATTCGCACGGGAGATCGTCCGTCGCACGGCCAACGCCTTCGGTGGCCTCGATTTCGTCTGGAACCATGTTGGCCACCCCGGTCCCGCAGCGATCGAAGGCCTGGACTGGAAAGACTTCGAGCTCGCCATGGATCTGAACCTTCGCACGGTCCTGGTTACCACCGAGGCCGCCATCCCTGAACTGCGTGCCCGAGGCGGCGGCGCTCTGCTCTACACGGCATCCACCTCGGGCCTCACCGGATCGCAATTCAGTCCGGTCTACAACATCGCGAAGTTCGGGGTCGTCGGCCTCGTGCATGGTTTGGCGAAACGCTACGCACGCGAGAAGATCAGGGTGAACGCTGTCTGCCCCGGCCCGACCGATACGCCGATGCTGCGCGTGTTCGTAGCACGCCCCGACAGCCAGTTGCCGCCAGGAGAAACGCCGGAAACACTGGTATCGAAGCGCGGAGGACAGGTGCCGATGGGGCGCCCGGCCCAGCCGGAAGAAATCGCCAATGCAGCGCTGTTCCTGATCTCCGACGAGGCTTCTTATATCACAGGGGTCGCGCTGCCGGTGGACGGTGGCGCGACCGCGTAGCCACTAGCGAATGGTACCCATCGCCGGCGGCCAAAGGTACGTGCCACGCTGGGCGTTGGCGATGGCCTCGGGGGACGGGTTATTGATCCAGTTAGGGTGCTGGTTGTCGTAATACCGGTAGCCAACAGGTGCCCGGTTCTGCGCCTCGAGGTATGCTGGTGTGGTCGCTGCGCAGCCGCCAAGAAGCACGGCCAAACCAAAAGCGGCAAGGAAGCCGGCACGCATGTTCAGATACTCCACGCTCGTCGTAATCGCTACGTGGTGTGCCGCCTCAATGTTGCAACGGTGGACTTGTAACGCGCCGTACCTACGAACGGGTCACGGTGTATGAGTAGTCCTCCCGTACCCCTCCCCCGGAGCGGAGTCCGGACGGCATCGGCGGACGCGTGGCATTCAATTTGGCATGTGCATCGAGCGCAGCCTGGTCAGTCCACAGTTCCAGCAGCGCCAGCTTGTCCGGGTTCAATACGCTCTGGAAGATCTCAAACTGCTCACAGCCCGGCTCCTGCATGCATTCGGCACAGCGCGCACGAAACGCCTGAGCGAGCTCCCCGCCCTTGCCCGGGTTCGCGGTAATCGTCACGACGAGACGCACGGCCATGTTGTTTCCTTCCATCATCGAGTTCTGTCCGGGACTGTCACCGCTTTACGGTCCGCAGGCAATGCAGCCAGCCATCACCCCTGCGCGGCACGTCTGCGTCGCGCCAGTTCCTCCCGCGCGGTGGCAAAGAACTCATCATCGACGCGCCTATCCTGACCGGAGTTTTCCCGCCGCTTCTGCATGTTCTCGACGACTGTCAGGAGTTCCTCGGCGGTGTCGAGGTCCCCGGCCGCGCACGCATCCTGGAACAGGTCTTCGACGCGATCGCGGAGCCGGCGGCGAAACGTTCGGGTAAGCCGACCCACTGAGCCGGTGGGATCGTACAGAGGAATTCGCCGTTGCGCGTCAGGCGCCTCCAGATGCGCCTCAGATGCGACCGGCAGGAATCGCCTGAAGAATGACATGCCAAGTTGATGTGCTGTCCGATAACAATTTAGTCAATCGGGAATGTCGCAGCGAATGACGAGTGCGAGAGTTTCACCAGGTGGACGCCGAGACCAAACCCGGCTTCACTCGGCATGAAGAGGAGGGAACGCCCAATGCAGCTTGCAAACCAGGTGGCTCTCGTCACCGGCGCGGCGAATGGCATTGGCAAGGCGTCGGCCTTGGCACTCGCTGAAGCCGGCGCGCATGTCATCGTCGCCGACATCGATCGTGCCGGCGCCGAAGCCACGGCCGAATCGATCGCCGCCGGCCAGCACCGGGCCCTTGCAGTTCAGGCCGACGTCGGGGATTTGCGCGAGATCGACCGCATGGTGCGCGAATCGGTTGCGGCCTTCGGTCACATCGACATCCTGCTGAATAACGCCGGCGTCACGCGCCGCGCCGACATCATGGACCTTACCGAGGCCGATTGGGACCGCATCCACCGCGTCAATGCCAAGGGAGTGTTCTTCTGTCTGCAGCGTGTCGCGCGGGAGATGATTCCGCAGCGCAGCGGACGGATCATCAATATCGCCTCGATCGCCGGCAAAGGCTATGTCGGGGCATCCAACGTCGCTTATGCCGCCAGCAAGGGCGCGGTCATCGGCATGACCAAGCTCGGCGCGCTGCAACTGGCGAAGCACAACATCAACGTCAATGCGATCTGCCCTGGTGTCACGCGCACGGCGCTGTCTGATGGCAATCTTGCCGTGGCCGCCCAGCAGCAAGGCGTGACGCTGGAGGAGATGGAGCGCCGGCGCGCGGATGTCATCCCGCTGAAACGCGCCAACGATCCCGACGACATCGCCGCCATGGTAGTGTTCCTGGCGTCGTCAGGCGCCCGCAACATCACAGGGCAATCGTTCAACGTCGATGGCGGCCTGATTCCCGATTGAACCGAGGAGGCACAACCATGAGCGTCGCCGACCCCAATCATCTGATCCTGACGGGAGAAAATCCGTTCCTGCGGCTGAGCGAGACCGACAGCGGAACCAACTTCACCACGAATGCCAGCTACTGGCGCATCATCACCTGCCCGGCCGGCCCTGGCCATGTGCTGTATCTGAAGAGCGAACTCACGGGCGAGGGTTGGCGTATATACTCCGACAACATCGCCATGGCGCGGTGGTTGCAATCCACCGTGCAGGGGATGCTGAACGCGGAACTGTCTGATCAGTCGATCCCAGTGACAGAGGCATCGTTCTACAAGGAAGGCGATCCGCGCTACTTCTGGACCGAAGGCGTCTCGGCGCACGACGAGGAGATTGCCCTGACATGGTACAGCATCGGCGAACCGCTGCTGATCCACACCCAGCCTAACGCTGAGCCAGGCCGCCCTTACGGCGTCTGTACTGTACTGATCCCCGCGCTCGGCGGCCGGCTGACACGGAATGGCGTCCAGGCGAAGGGCAAGCCCTGGCCTCGGGAGCGCGAAGGCCTGCCGTTCAGCACGAGTGCCCTGGCCTTTTCGGAAAGCTGGACCGAGGCGCGCTAGCACCTCGATCTGCAGGCTTGCGGAATGATAAGGAAGGTGTCAGTCTTAAGATTGATGCCTGAGACATCAGTTCTGCAAGCCTGCCTATGATCACCGGCGCACAGATGCGGGCCGCCCGCGCCATGCTTGGCGTCGATCAGCGCGAGTTGGCCCGCCTTTCGGGCCTCTCGCTGCCCACCGTCCAGCGCATGGAAGCCAGCGACGGCGTGGTGCGCGGCAACGTCGATTCGCTGATGAAGCTGGTTGGCGCGCTCCAGGAAGCAGGCATCGAACTGATCGGGGATAACGCGACCAGCAGCCAGGGCGGCCGGGGCGTACGGCTCACCACGCCCGCGCCGCGTCGCACATGATCGCACTGCCGCTCATCAGCGTTGCGCTGTTGCTCGGGTTGGCTGTGGTTGGCGCTTGCCTGGCGTCGAAACCGATAGGCCGCCGCATCGTGTACGGCGGCAGCCTGGCGATATCGTCGGTTTCGTTGCTGATTGCGCTGGCTGCGATTGGCGCCACGCCATCCGATATCGTGCTGCCGATCGGCCTGCCGTGGATCGGCGCGCACTTCCATCTGGATCCGCTGGCCGGATTTTTCCTTGCGGTTGTCGGCCTGGGGAGTGCCGGCGCCAGCCTCTATGCGCTTGGCTACAGCCGCCATGAACAAGACCCGCAACGTGTGCTTCCCTTCTACCCGCTGTTCCTGGCCGGTCTGAACCTGGTCGTGATCGCGGCCGACGCGTTCAGCTTCCTGTTCGCCTGGGAGCTGATGTCGCTTGCCTCATGGGCGCTTGTCATGTCGCACCATCGCGAACGCGACAACGCCCATGCCGGCTATGTCTATATCGTCATGGCGAGCTTCTCCGGCTTCAGTCTGTTGCTCTGCTTCGGCGTACTGGCGGGCAGCGCGGGCGACTATAGCTTCGCCGCGATCAGCGCCACGCACCTTTCCCCCGGCATTGGAGCGCTGGCCCTTGTGCTGGCGCTCATCGGTGCCGGATCGAAAGCCGGCGTCGTGCCGCTGCACGCGTGGCTGCCGCTCGCGCATCCCGCCGCGCCGAGCCACGTCTCAGCACTGATGAGCGGCGTGATGACCAAGGTTGCCGTGTACGGCTTCATCCGCATCGCCTTTGATCTGTTGGGGATGCCGGCGTGGTGGTCTGGCACCATCGTCCTTGTGATTGGCGGCATCACCGCTGTGTTAGGCGTCCTCTATGCTTTGATGGAGCACGACCTGAAGCGCCTGCTCGCCTATCATACGGTGGAGAACATCGGCATCATCTTCATCGGTCTTGGCTTGGCTTTGGCATTCCGCGCCAACGCGCTGTCGTCTGCGGCAGCACTCGGGCTGACAGCAGCGTTATTCCACGTATTCAATCACTCCATCTTCAAGAGCCTGCTGTTCTTCGGCGCCGGTGCCGTGCAGACCGCCACGGGTGAGCGCGACATGGATCACCTCGGCGGCCTAATCCATCGCATGCCACGTACGGCATTCGCTTTCCTTATCGGCTGCATGGCGATCTCCGCGCTGCCGCCGCTGAACGGGTTCGTTTCCGAGTGGCTGACCTTCCAGGCGGTCCTGCTGCATCCCAACCTGCCGCAATGGGGTCTTAAGCTGGCGCTCCCGGCCGACGGCGCGCTGCTGGCACTGTCCGCCGCGCTGGCCGCGGCGTGCTTCGTGAAGGCGTTCGGCATCAGCTTCCTTGGCCGCGCCCGTACCCGCGCCGCGGCCGATGCGCGCGAGACCGATCGATGGTCGCTGTACGCCATGTTCGCTTTTGCCGGGCTTTGCCTGCT
>DATJJM010000293.1:0-5006 GCA_035492535.1 Acetobacteraceae bacterium
GGCTTCTGCCACAGCGCCTTCTGGAACGAGCTGTTCGAGCTCATCACCTATTTCGGCAGCGGCGTCGGCAAGCTCATGCAGGAAAAATCCCGCCGCCGGCAGGCCTTCGCCCGCGAGCAGGACCGCAACCCCGACGCCAACTGGGACTGGATCAACGCCAGTCGGGACACACTCCGCAACATCCTCGGCTTCTTCATCGGCGAGCCACCGGTGAACCCTCTGGACCCCGCCACCGCCATCGCCACCGCACCGCCCTGACGAGCAGTCACTTGCGTATTTTGCGTCTTTTGCGGTTCGATTTTCCTTCCGGTCGCGGCAACGCGCTAACGCAGGCGCACGTCAGCTCGCGGTCGCAACGTACGGCCGCACCATCTTCGATGGATCCACCACGCGGTTGAACTCCTGCTCGGTGACGAAGCCCAGCTTCAGCGCGGCCTCCTTCAGCGTCAGGTCGTGATCCATCGCGTAGTGCGCGATCTGCGAGGCCTTGTCGTAGCCGATCACCGGCGCCAGCGCCGTCACCAGCATCAGCGAGCGCTCGACGTATTCCTCGATCTTCTTCAGGTTCGGCTTCGTTCCTTCCACCAGGAACTTGCGGAAGTTGGTGCACCCGTCGGTCATCAGCGTGATCGACTGCGTGATGTTGCTGATGATCAGCGGCTTATAAACGTTCATCTCCAGATAGCCGCCGGCGCCGCCGAAGCCCACCGCCACGTCGTTCGCCATCACCTGCACGGCGAGCATGGTCAGCGCCTCGGCCTGCGTCGGATTCACCTTGCCGGGCATGATGGAAGAGCCCGGCTCGTTCTCCGGAATCAGCAGCTCGGCGAAGCCGGCGCGCGGCCCGCACGACATCAGCCGGATATCGTTGCCGATCTTGTACAGCGATGTCGCCAGCGTGCGCAGCGTGCCGGAAAGCTGCACCAGCGCATCGTGCGAGCCCTGCACGGTGAACTTGTTCGGCGCGGACACGAACGGCAGCTTGGTGAACCGCGCGATCTCGGCGGTCGCCGCCTCGGCGAACCCAGGGGCCGCGTTGATGCCGGTGCCCACCGCGGTGCCGCCCAGCGCCAGCCTGTATACACCCTTCAGCGCGTCATCTATCCGCTCGAGATCGTCTGCCAGCATGCCGGCATAGCCCGACCATTCCTGGCCCAGCGTCAGCGGCGTCGCGTCCTGCATATGAGTGCGGCCGATCTTGACGATGCTGTCCCATTCCTTCGCCTTCGCTGCGATCGCGTCGTGCAGCCCCTGCACCGCGGGCACCAGCCGGCTGGTCACGTTCACCGCGGCCGCGATGTACATCGCCGAGGGGAACGAATCATTCGACGACTGCGACATGTTCACATGGTCGTTCGGATGCACCGGTGCCTTGCTGCCCAGCGCGGTGCCGGCCAGCTGGCAGCACCGATTCGAGACCACCTCGTTGACGTTCATGTTGAACTGCGTGCCGCTGCCGGTCATCCAGACGTGCAGCGGAAACATGTCATGGTGCTGGCCCGCCAGGATCTCGTCACAGGTCTTGACGATCAGCTCGAACTCCTTGTCGTGCATACGCCCGCCGTTATGGTTGGCGATCGCAGCCGACCGCTTCAGGGTCGCGTAGGCGGTGATCATCTCGCGCGGGATCAGATCGTGGCCGATGCTGAAATGCTCCAGCGACCGCTGGGTCTGCGCGCCCCACAGCTTGTCGGCTGGCACATCGACCGCACCCATGCTGTCGGTCTCGCGGCGGAATTCGGTCATGCCAGGTCTCCTGCTTCAGACAGCTTCGATCTTGAGCGTACGCGCAGTCTCGGCGCGTACGTTCTGCGTCATCACCGCGTCATCGATGAGCGACACGCCATAGGACGGAATGATCTGCTTCAGCTTCGGCAGCCAGGCGCTCGCGGTCAATTCCTGCGCGAAGCACTTCTCCAGCACGCTGATCGCGATGAACGCCGCGGTGGATGCGCCAGGCGATGCACCGAGCAGTGCCACCAGCGACCTGTCTGCCGCCGCCACCAGCTCGGTGCCGAATTCCAGCAGCCCGCCCTTGTCCATGTCCGGCTTGATGATCTGCACCCGCTGGCCCGCGACCTGCAATCGCCACTCGGCCTGCATCGCGTTCGGATAGTAATTCTGCAACGTGCGAAAGCGCTGGTGCGGCGTCAGCAGCAACTGGCCCATCAGGTATTCGGTCAGGTCGAAATTGTCCCGCGCCACGGACAGCAGCGGCACGATGTTGCTGGTCTCGATCGACTCGAACAGGTCGAGCAGCGAGCCGTGCTTCAGGAACTTGCTGGAAAATCCCGCATACGGACCGAACAGCAGCGAGTGCTGGCCGCCGATGATGCGTGCATCCAGGTGTGGTACCGACATCGGCGGCGAACCCACCGAGGCCTTGCCATAGACCTTGGCATGATGACGCTGCGCAACGGCCGGATCGTCGCAGCGCAGCCAGATGCCGCTGACGGGAAAGCCGCCATAGCCGCGTCCCTCGGGGATGCCGGATTTTTGCAGCAGCGGCAGCGCGCCGCCGCCCGCGCCGATGAACACGAACTTCGTCATGTGCGACTGCACCGCGCCGGTGGCGAGGTTCTCGACGTCCACCCGCCAGCCGCTGCTGCGGCCACGCGCGATACCCACGACGCGATGCCGGTAGCTCGCCATAAACCCGGACTGGCTCGACAGCCGGCCAACCAGGTGATGCGTCAGCGAACCGTAGTCCACGTCCGTGCCGGTGATGATGCGCGTCGCGGCAACCTGGTCGTCCGCGGCGCGGCCCTCCATGATCAGCGGCGCCCACTCGCCGATCTTCTGGCGGTCCTCGGTGTACTCCATGCCCTTGTAACAGTGATGGGCTGTCATCGCGGCGAAGCGCTTGCGCAGGAACGCGACGTTCTCCGCGCCACGCACGAAGCTCAGATGCGGCACCGGATGAATGAACGACCGCGGATCCGCGATCGCGCCTTCCTTCACCAGGTACGACCACAGCTGCCGCGACAGGTCGAACTCCACGTTGACCTGCAGCGCCTTGGAGATATCCACGCTGCCGTCGGGCCGTTCCGGCGTGTAGTTCATCTCGCAATTGGCGGCATGGCCGGTGCCGGCGTTGTTCCACGCCTCCGAACTTTCCTGCGCGCAGTCCGGCATCGCCTCGAACATCGCGATGGTCAGCGACGGCTGGAGTTCCTTGAGCAGCACCCCGAGCGTCGCGCTCATGATGCCGGCGCCGATCAGGATGACATCGGGCGTATCGATGGACTCGCTCATCAGGACTTCTCCTGTCGCAGAAACGGCACGGCCACATTGGCCGCTAGGATCACATACACCCGGCGCCATGGTTGATCGTCGGTCAGCTTCCAGCGATGTCCTCCGCCCGCGGTGTCCTCGGCGAGCAGGATGTCACCCGGATGCAGGATGAAATGCTCGCCGGACCGCGTCTCGAAATCCAGCGTGCCGCTGAGCGTGATCACGAACTGCCGTGCCGGCGCCGTATGCCAGGCAAACACACCGCCTGACTTCGTTTCCTGGAACGAGACGCTGCTGGTAGAGAATTTGCCGCTGAGGAAATCGCCACGCGCACCGGGCTCTAGGTCCAGTACACCGTCCTCGAAGTGCGAATTATCGTCGTCACCGGTCCACAACCGGACGCATCGGATCATCGGGGCGCCTCCGTCATCGCGCCGCGAACCCAAAATCGGCGTCCTGCGCGTTCTTTCAAAATTGAACTATAATGTACCGCCGTGTCTATGGGATCACACCCCCGAAAAGGCACAATTCTGCGACGATCGCGACCTGTCATGGCCGACCCGGGTGGAAGGCTTCGATGCACAGCTTCGGCACGATCAGGCCAAATGTGATCGCCATCATGATCATCATGGCGGACGTGCCGTCGGCGATCGCCGCAAGCAGCACGTTCGGCGGGGCCTGATCGCCAAGCGATGCCACCGACACCAATCCGCTCGCCATGCGAAACAGGTAGACACCCGGGATCAGAGAGACGACCGATGCGAAGGCGAAAGCCGCGAACGGCATGCGCAGCCTGTCGGCGATCGGCGTCACGACGATGCCGACCAGCAGGCAGGCAACCAGTGCTCCTGTGGCGACGCTGGCGCCGAACAGCGTGATCGCCGCCCAACGCGTGGCATGGGCTGCCATGCCGATGACGATGGGGATTGGCAGCTTGCTCCACGGCATGCTGAAAAATGTGCCGTACGCAGCAACGGCAACCCCGGCCGCAAGCACGTCATAGCCAAACGGCACCGGTGATGAAGCGCCACTGACCGGCAGGCTTTCCCCGCCCATAGCGAGCCCGCCGAGCAATCCGATACAGATCACCAGAATGATCATCGTGGCGAACACCAGACGTGCCGCGCCCAGCGCGATGCGCGCGCGCACCAGGTCGATCGTGCCGTTCAGCAGATGCGGTCCGGGAACCAGCACCATGCACGGACACACCGCGACCAGCCGAAGCCCGCTGCTGAGGTGAAGTCGGGCGGCGATGGCGCCAATGATACCGGCGACCAAGGCGGCGCAGAGCGGCTGCACGAAGGCATTGCTGCTGATGTGCGACAGCCATCGGCGCACGCAGCCACCCGCACCAGCGCTGACCGCGATCAGCAGCAGCGTTATCGGATGGCTGGAGCCGAAAATCACGCCAAGCGCCGCCGCGCCCGCGGCCGCCAGAGTGGCGAAGCGTGCCAGCGACACCGGAGGCAGACGAGCCACAGCATGCAGTGCGGACAGCGCTGCCGTCGCATCGATGCGATGCGCGCACGCGTCGTCCAGAACGCCGATGGTCGCTGCGACCTTGTGCATATCGACACCGGTCGGACTGACAGCAACGATTTCGTTGTGCACGGTTCCGTCTGGCGCGACGAAGCGGAGGATCAGTTCGCCCCAGTGCACCACCACTGTGAGCTGATGCCCCAGTGCAGTCGCGAGACGCTCCACTTCCAGGGTGGTGCGCTCGGTGGTCTGGCCATTGGCCAGCAGTAACGTTGCAGCCAGAGAGATAAGGG
>DATJJM010000294.1:0-3790 GCA_035492535.1 Acetobacteraceae bacterium
TGGCTGGGGCGGGAGGATTCGAACCTCCGGATGGCGGAATCAAAATCCGCTGCCTTACCACTTGGCTACGCCCCATCCGACGGTGGGTGCATAGGTCGTCAGCACCGTCAGGTAAAGCACGATCAGCCTTCTGCCAGTGAACCGCCCCACGTCCACCAATCCTGCCGCCGCACGCGGGAAGCGGCCTCGGCCGCGGCGACCGGGTCATCGAACAGTCCGAAGCATGTCGCGCCGGAGCCGCTCATCCTGGCGAGCCGGCAGCCAGGCATCGCTTCCAGTGCGGCAATCACGTGGCCAATGGCAGGGCGCAGCGTGATGGCGGGCGGCTGCAGATCGTTCCGCAATTCTCGAAGGTCATGCGCCATGGTGCCGACGTCGGGCCACGCATGCGGCAGTTCGGCAGGTGCCGACCAGCCTCCCCGACGCGCCCGGAACACGTCCGCGGTGGCCACTGCAATGCCAGGGTTGACCAGCACGAGGCCGCATGTCGGGATCCTCGGAGCAGGGTCCAACTGTTCGCCAATGCCGCGCATGCGGCTCGGGCGTCCGGCCAGGCAAACGGGAACGTCCGCGCCCAACCTCAGCGCAATCCCTGGCAGGTCGGGTGGCGCCAGCTTCCACATCCTGCACAGCAACCGAAGCGCGGCAGCCGCGTCGGCCGAACCGCCGCCGATGCCCGAGGCCACGGGCAGGTTCTTTTCGAGCCACAGGCGCGCGCCGGTGCCGCCCAGGGCCCGGGCTGCACGCAGCACCAGATTGTCCTGCTCGTCCGACAGTGCCGCCCCGAACGGCCCCGCGAGGTCCAGCGACAACCCATCGGCAGGCTGCGCACGCAGCACATCGCCGGTACCCGCGAACACCACGAGGCTGTCCAGCAAATGGTAGCCGTTGGCCTGGCGGCCAGTGACGTGCAGGAACAGATTGACCTTCGCCGGCGCCGGCTCGATCAGCGTCGCGGACAATCCCGGATTACTGCCCGCTGACCACCGTCGGAGGCGCACCGCTTTGCAGCTTCGCCTCCAGCTTCGCGGCGGCGTCCGGCTCAGGATTGAAAATCAGCGCACGACGCCACTGGTACGTTGCCTCGAGCTTGCGGCCAGCCGCCCAATAGGCGTCACCGAGATGCCCGTTGATCTCGGGATCCTCGGGTTCCAGCTCGACCGCGCGCTCCAAGGTCTTGACCGCATCGGCGATCTGGCCTTGGCGGAACATCACCCAGCCAAGGCTGTCGACGATCGCGCCGTCATTGGGACGCTTCTGCAGCGCCTTTTCGATCATCTCGCGCGCCTGCGGCAAGTTCCGCGACTTATCGGCCCAAGTGTAGCCAAAGTAATTCAGCACGTAGGGTTGTTCGGGCGACAGAGCCAGCGCATGCCGAAAATCAGCCTCGGCCTTAGGCCATTCATGCGTACGCTCATAGGAAATGCCGCGGTCGTAGAATACCAGCCAGTCGGACTCGGTCGGCGTCTTGATCAGCTCGATGGCCCGATCGTACGACGCAATGGCTTCGATGTTGCGCTGCTTGCTGCGCAGCAGGTCGCCTTCACGCATCGGCGGCAGCGGACTGTCGGGATAGTCATGTGCGATGCGTCGCAATTCCTGCATCGCTTCATCGCTATGCCCCAACTGCGCAGCGATCGCCGTGCGCTGCAGCCTGATCACCGGGCTGAGCGGGTCGTCGGTCCCGACCGGGGCCAGGATCTGAAGGGCTGAGTCGTAATGCTGCTCGTCCTGCAAGATGTCGGCGGCCAGAATACGTGCGGCGGTCAGATCGGGCCGCAGGTCCATTGCCAGCCGCAACAGCACCATGGCGAAATCGCTCGCATCCTGCTGGCGCAGCGTGGCGGCCAGCGCCAGATACGCCTCTGCAATGCCCTCGGTTGCGTTGCGAACGGGCGGTGTCCTGGTTGCCGCCAGCAGCCCCGGCGACGCGATCGCCATTCCTGGTGTCTGGGCAACCATGGCGGCGAACACGCGCTGGGCCTCGGCGGCACGGCCGTGCCGCACTTCCCAGCTTGCGACAATTTGCGCCAGGCGCAGGTTGGTTCCCCCGAACTCGGTCTGTGCGACGTGATACATCTTCGCGGCATCGGCCGTGCGTCCTGCCTGGTCCGCAATCATCGCGGCGTGGAGGGCGTAGACCCCGCGGAAGCGCTGGCCTTCCATATACGGACGAAGCGTCGCGAGTGCTGCATCGGTCCGGCCATCGCCCTGCTCAGTCCAGGCGATCAACAAGGGCTGCAGGAGTTGCGTCAGACCCTGGTGTGGCAGCGCGCGGAACTGCTGCTCGGCCGCCTGCCAGTGGCCGGCCCGCACCGCCACCTCGCCCAGCAGCAACTGTGCGGCCTGGCTGTCGGGCAGCTGGCGGGCAAGTTGTACTGCTTCGGTCCGGCCCGAGACGAGACAGGCGATGAAGGCGCTCTGCAAAAGGTCGCTGTCGTTAGGCCGCGCCGCGAGACCGCGCAGGAACTCGGTGGCCGCTGTCTGCGGATCGGCCTGCGACATGGCGAAACGGCCGACCAGATATTGCCCGAACACCCCGGACGGTATGCTGGCACCGCTGTGGCTGGTGGCTTTGCCGGGAGATGGATCAGCCGCGCCACAAGCGGACAACAGGGAGATCGCCAGAAGAAAGGCGCGGCGGGCGCTTCGGACTTGCTGCATCTGCACAATCTACTTCATGTGCCGGGGCAAGTCATGCGGATTTGATCTGAACTGGCTAAGGATGAAGGGGCGGAAGAAGGGGCAAACGTCACATGCCGCCAGGATAATTCGGGCCGCCGCCACCTTCCGGTGTCACCCAATTGATGTTCTGAGCCGGATCCTTGATATCGCAGGTTTTGCAGTGGACGCAGTTCTGCGCATTGATCTGGAGCCGGGGGTCGCCTTCGTCGGCGCCGACGATCTCGTAAACGCCGGCGGGGCAGTAGCGGGCCTCAGGGCTGCGGAAACGCTGCCAGTTCAGCGAGATGGCCAACCCCGGATCGGCCAGTTGCAGGTGCGCAGGCTGGTTCTCTTCATGGTTGGTGTTGCTGATGAACACCGAGGACAGCCGATCGAAGGTCAAAACACCGTCGGGGCGCGGGTATTCGATGCGCGGTGCCGACTGGGCGTCGAGCAGCGAGTCATTGTCCGGATGGGCGTGGTGGAACGTCCACGGTGCCTTGCCGCGCAGTAGGTAAGTATCGATGGCGGAATATGCGAGACCTCCCCACAACCCGAACTTCGCAAAGGACGGGCGGACGTTTCTTACCAGCGATAATTCGTCCCATACCCAGCTCTCGCGCAGCTTCGTCTCGTAGTTTGCGAGGTCCTGGGTACCGCCCGCGGCCAGCGCCTCGGCCACCGTTTCGGCCGCGACCATGCCGGATTTCATCGACGTATGCGTGCCCTTGATCTTCGGCACGTTGACGAAGCCGGCCGCATCGCCAATCAGCGCGCCCCCCGGGAACGTCAGCCGTGGGATCGACTGCAGGCCTCCTTCGTTCAAGGCGCGGGCACCGTAGCTGATGCGGCGTCCGCCCTCGAAGTGCCGGCGTACCTCGGGATGGGTCTTGAACCGCTGCATCTCGTCGAACGGCGAGAGCCAGGGATTCCGGTAGTCCAGGCCGATGACGAAGCCATAGGAAATCAGGTTGTTGCCGAAATGATAAAGGAACGAGCCGCCATAGGTACCCTTGTCGAGCGGCCAGCCGATGGTGTGTTCCACCAGCCCGGGCTTGTGATTGGCGGGTGGGACCTCCCACAACTCCTTGATGCCGATGGCGTAGGTCTGCGGATCGCAATGGTC
>DATJJM010000295.1:0-4527 GCA_035492535.1 Acetobacteraceae bacterium
GGCTGACCGTGGCCGGCATGGAACGGCGCCAGCATCAGGCCGGCGCCGATGATCGCGGCGAGATGAAACGCCTTCATAGGTCACCCCCCACCAGACGCTCGATGGCGGCCAACTGGCGCTGCTGATCCAGTTCGGTGGACAACAGCTCGATGCGAGAGGCCACCAGATCGCGTTCCGCCTGCAACACGGCAGTCAGTTCCAGCTTCCCCACGCTGTAATCGGCAATCGCCGATCGCAGCGCGGCGTTCGCCTGTGGGATCAGCCTCTGGCGTGTCAGGTCCGCACTGCGCCGACTGGCCTCCAGTGCCGCAGCTGCTTCGGCGATGTCGCCCTGGATCTGCTGCTCGACCGCATCGCGCCGTAACCGCGCCGCATCTGCCTGCGCAGCCGCGTCGCGTACCTGGCCTTCGTGCAGCCCCCACTGAAGCGGCACTTTCACGCCAATGGACGCGATGTAGCCGTTCGGCCCATTGCCAGTCCGGTCGATCGCGCCGGCGCTGATCGTCACATCGGGATACCAATCACGCCGCGCAAGCTGCGCGGTGCGGTCGGCGGCGCGGATCATCGCATCATTCCCCGCCAGCGCCGGATTGTTCGCGCGGGCGCGTGCCACCAGTTCGCCAACCTGCAACCGACTGACGGGCGGCAGCGGACGGAGCGACTCCGGCGCGGCCAGAGGTGCGGTCAGCGGCCGCAGCAAAATCGCGTTGAGCCGGCCATCCGCACTGTGTGCAACCCCCTCAAGGCGGGCAATTTCGTTAAGCAGTCGTGTCGCTTCCAGCTCGGCCCGTATGACATCCTGCTGTGACACCAGGTTTTGCGCGTAGCGGTCTCGCGCCACCTGCGCGACGTTTGCAAGAAGCGGACGCAGGCCGCGGTTCGCCTGAAGCGCGCGGTAGGCTTGGTAGCGCACAGCGAACGTGACTTTCACGCGCTCCGTCAGCTCAGTCTCCGCGTCACGTGTCTCCGCTGCCTTCTGGCTCATCACCGCCTCGGCCGCCTCGCGCCGCAGCGTGCGCTTGCCCCAGAGCGGGATCTCCTGCTCGATGCTGTAGATCATCTTGTTCTGCCGCGGGCCGGATAGGCGGTCGATCTCGTCCGACGTGATGCGCAGGAGTGGATCGGGCAGCGATCCGGCGACCTCCACGCGCGCCCGGGCGGCCTCTTCCTCCAACGCCCGGGCCGTAAGCTGCGGGCTGAGTTGCTGTGCGATCGCCAATACGCTGTCCAGTGTCGCGCCAGGCAGAGCGACAGGCGCCGGCGCTGTCCGGTGCGGCGTCTCAGTGTGGCCGCCGGACGGCGCGACAAATAGTTGCGGTGCAGAAACGGCGAGTGCGAACAGCGCACCACGCAGCATGCGTCGGAACTGGTCCATTTTGAGAACTCTCGGAAACTACGGTCAATCAGTGGCGCGCGCGTGCCAGGCAGCGCGCGTAGCTATTCAACCGAGAGCGATGGGTGGTCCCAGATCGGGCGACGGCCTTATACCCCTGCCGCCGGTGTCGACCGTCCAGTAATACACAGGAGACCACGCGACCCGGACGGCGTGGTGCGGGCTCGCGGCGATGGCTGACACAATACAAGATGACCCGAGACAGCACGCCTCAGCTGTCATGTCATGATGCGAATGTGAACTGCCGATAGAATGTACCTGCCCGCTCGCCGACAGGATCGACTGGGTCTCACAGTGGATCTGCAGATGGCTGCTCGGGATCGTACTGTGCCACGCACCGGGCAGCGACAGCATCGCCAGGATAATCAGCCCGGACACCACACGTCGAACCACCGCTGCTGACGAGCCCGCCATTACACGCACTTGTAGCAGATACCTGTGCGGAGAGCGTTGATCCAAATCAACAAGCCGATAGGGTTGTGTCGATGCAATCCGGCGGCGCCAGGATCTGATTGGCGTGGGCATCCTTGCTCTTGCCGGCGCCGGGCTGTTGCCGGCCATCTCCTCTGCCGGTGCGGTCGTGCTCACGGCTCTGCTGCTGCGGAGCGCTGTCGGAGGCACGCTGACACCGGCGATTGCATCCATCAGTCTGTCACGGTCCGGACAATGCGGTCTCGGTGAACGCATGGGTCGCAATGCCGGGTTCGCAAGCCTCGGGAACCCAACGGGTGCACGAGGATGAACGGCCGACCGCACGCTGACGAATCCCGATGCATCGCGAGCCCGGAACGGCCAGCCGGCACCATACCTGCGATGCCACAAAGGCATTGCGTGAGCTTGCTCACCGTCAAGGTGCCGGCTGTACCATCCATCCGTCAGGGCGCAGCTATTATCCGCTCTTGAACAGATATCGGTGGTCGGTGGGATGCTGAATCTCGGGCAGGTTCAGGAACGCACGCACGACATCGAGGTGAAGCAGCGCATCATGGTCCTTGCCTTGCTTGCAGAGAGATTTAGCTTCCGCCAAATGAAATCGCATTGAGTCGACAGCCGATTGGATGTGTGCATGGCCACTCACGCCCTTCGATATTTGGCCAGGCTTGCTGGCCGGCTGTAGCGCAATTGCCTGCCAGTCAGATGTTGTCTTCTGGATTTCGGCATCGCAGGCGTTTTCCGCATGAGCAACGCCCAGTGCCGCGATGAATGAGGCGGCGGCGATAAGTCCTGTTTTCACGATATACCCTTTCAAGTGTGGTGGCGAGGGGATGTTCGAGGAAGGTATCAGCGCTGAGGCGCCGGTCTGGCGCAGCGCCGTAGCCGAGGTGCGCCGGACCAGCCGTGGATCATGCACCTCCGCCCACATGGGTCCCACGCCGTCGGGTTCGGTCTTCCCGCTCAGCCTGACGTAGGTATGGCAAGAATGCAGGCACTCGTTTCATGTAGTCGCGATAGGCATCGCCGAATGATGCCATCGCCTCCCGCTCTTCAGCTTTGGCAAGCCTCCAGTACATGACAACCAGAAGCGGAAACATCGCCAAAGTCAGGATGGTCGGCCACTGCAACAGAAAACCGAGCATGATGACGATGAAACCGACATACTGCGGATGCCGCACATACGCATACGCACCGATCGTGGCGAGTTCACCCCGACGCTGCGCCTGGTACAGCACGTTCCACGCTGCCGACAGCAGAATGAAGCCACCGAATATCAGCACGTCACTGGCGATATGGAGTGCACTGAAGTGTGGATTTCCACTAAGGCCGAACAACGTGGACCATAGATGGCCAGTGTCGTGCGACATCAGATCCATGCCCGGATAGCGTGACTGCAGCCAACCGGACAGCAGATAGATAGTCAGCGGGAAGCCGTACATCTCGGTGAACAGCGCGACGATGAACGCACTGAATGCACCGAACGATCGCCAGTCCCGTGGCGACTGCGGTTTGGTGAAGCTGAACGCGAAGATGATGAACACCAGCGAGTTCAGGACGACCAGTAGCCACGGCCCATAGGCGGGTGCGTCATCGTGGGTCATGACGATGATCCTCCCTTGCCGTCCCCGCCATGACCGTGGTGCATGAACAGGTGCATCAGCGGACATGCCAGGAAGATCAGGAACGGCAACGCGCCCAGCAGGTGCGCTGTGTGTTCGGTCGCAAGATAGAAGCCAGCGACGGCCAGAAAGCCCAACAGGACGATACCCGCCTTGCTGCGCCACAACGGCACATGTGATTGATCCATCACAGCACCCGAGCACGCATCGACATCATGTGCTCGGCCATGAGGTCGTCGGCTAGCTTCTTCTGCTCATCGCTCAGCACAGCATAGAGCGGCCTGGAGGCTGCCAGCATCGCCTGCATGGCCTCGCGCAGCTCGGTGAGCATAGCGATGCGACGCTCCATCTGTTCGGGTGCGCTGACGACCCCCTGCGATTCCCTGCCCTGCATCACCGCCTGCCGCAGTCGTGTTGCGTTGCTGCGCAGCGCATCGGCGAAGGCATTCCACTGCGGTGCCTGTGCGTCGGTGATCTTCAGCTCGGCTTTGTAATAGGCGATCTGTCCTTCGATGTGTTGGAACGGGTCGCCGCCGCCGCCCGATACCATGTCCATCGGCATCATGCCCCTCTGCATCATGGCCATCATCTGTGCCATGTCGCCGCCCATCATCCCCGTGGTTCCCGGCTGCATCGGCATGCCTGACTGTATGGAGCCTCGCGCGGCGGGACGCTGCGTTGGCACTGGCTTCGTCTGGGTCGGGGCTGCGTCGGTGCCGGGGTGATGGGGATCCGGGCCCGGTGCCGGTTGTGCACTCGCGATGCCGATGCCGGCCACGAAGGCAACAGCCGAGAGGGTCAACGTCCTGGTCGTCATGATCGTCTCCTGTGAGTCCTGGTCTGTCGATTTGCTGCGCCAGTCGGCGCGGAAGGCGTCAGACCAGATACCGAGGAGGAGGCAGCAATGGCGCCGCGTTGGTGTCGGGTGGTGGATGGGTGTCATGCTGCCGGTAGGCCAGCGCGTGCCATATCATTGGATGCGCCTGCGGGAAGTTCGTGCTCAACGCAGGCGTCAGCATGGGACAGTCGCCGGCAGAGCAGCAAAGTGGGCCTTGTGCGTTCCCATGATGATGGCAGGGA
>DATJJM010000296.1:0-4504 GCA_035492535.1 Acetobacteraceae bacterium
GAGGAACTCGCCGCTATCGATGCGGAACTCCGACAGCATCGTGTGATTCACCCCGACCCCACCGCAAATCCAGCGATAGATCGTATGATGCTCGCACAGACGGGCCAGCGCACGCGCCGAACCAACCCCATCAGCCGTCGCATACAGCCAGAGGGTCAGCAGAATGCGCGGATCGGTCGCCGCTCGGCCCGGCGTCTCGCCGCGCGCCTTGATCCGCGCGTAAAACCAGTGAAGGTCCAAGCCTTCGACGAAGGACCACACGGCCCGCACCGGGTGATCGTCGACCACCAAGCTCTCCAGGTCGACGACTTCAAAACCAGCCTGGTTGCGTTCCGCCTGCCGAAGCCGAATATCCATCACGCGCTCCAAATCCATGCCCGCAATGAATCACGCTATTTCACCAAAAAGATGACAGGCCCGTCGCTTCGCTCCTCGCAATGACGGCAGCCGAGCATTGCAGAAGCCGACAGAAACCCCGGCCGCGCTGGGCGACCGGGGCTTCTGGACCGAACGAGTTGCGATTAAAATCAGTAGTCGCAGACGTTGACGGTGCGGAAGACAACGCCGTACGGGGTGAACACGCGGCGGGTCTGGTAGCAGCCGTCGTAGCCGCCGCCGAAGCCGATGCCAAGACCGAAGCCGTGGCCCCAGTGGTGGTGGTGATGGAAGGTCGGCCAGATGAAGCCACCCGCCGAAGCGGAAGTGGGAGCCAGCGCCATGGCACTGAGGGAAGCGGTGGCGACGAGAGCAAGAGTAACTTTACGAAGCATGGTCTTTCTCCTTGAGCGATGCGCGTTCGACGGTTTGTCTCGGCGCGGGTTGATCGTTTAAGTCTTACCCATCGCCCATCAGTCGTGCGCCCGGGAATGCGGGTTCGAGGAAATTGCATATCGATCCGGGACAATTTTCTGAACGCCTGTTCAGGTGTGAAAAACATCACACGGCGCGGGATATCGCAGCCAAGTGTTCGCCCGCAGCGGCGTTCACATCGTTAACGCAACGTTGTGCTGAACGATGAAACTGAAGCGGGAATTCGGCGCGCAGTCAGCGGATTCGCAACCCGCTCCCCGTGGTCACGCCGCGACGACGTCCACTTCGCCGACCGCCGCCGACAGCGTCCTCGCATCGGTCACGGTGCGGACGGTCATCGGCTCATTGCGGCCGCGGATCTCGACTTCTTGCTGCGGCAATGCGTTGGCGGCGAGGCCGGCGGTGGTGCGAACTTCGTCGGAGATCACCACCTCGCAGGCCAGCGCCTTGGTCATGTCCTGCAGCCGTGCCGCGACATTGACAGCATCGCCGAGCGCGGTGAACACCATGTGGTCGCGGTAGCCGATATCGCCGACGATCACCTCGCCGCCATGAATGCCGATGCCGAAGCGGATCGGTTCGCGCAGATCATGCTCGAGAAACCTGTTCAACTCGTCGACATTTGTGGCGATCATGGCTGCCGCCTTCAGCGCCTGGCGGCAGGCGTCCTGGCGGCTCGCGGTGAGTCCGAACAGCGCCAGCATACCGTCGCCGACGAACTGGTTCGGCCGGCCGCCGCTTTCGATCACCGCCTGCGACACCGCCCCGAGGAAGCGGTTGACAATGAAGACGGTGTCGAACGGGAGCCGTTTCTCCGCAAGCTTGGTCGAGCCGCGCATATCCACGAACATGCTGACGAGATAACGCTCCTGGCCGATCCGCGTCGGGTTCGAGGCATGCGAGCCAGCCGACACCGTGTGCGGCAGGAACAACTGGAAGAACGACAGGTCGCTGGTCGGGCGCAACTGGCAGGCAAGGCGTATCGACGGATCGGTAGCGCCGACGCGGCCGAGCACGAAGGCCTCGCGTTGCGAGGGTTGGGGTAGCCCGCTGCAATCGCCGATGATGCGGATGCGGCAGGTCGAGCAGCGCGCGCGGCCGCCGCACACGCTGGCATGAGGCACGTTGTTGCGTAAGGAGGCCTCGAGCACGCTGAGGCCTTTCGGCACCCGGACCGTCCGGCCGTTGCCATAGGACAGGCTGACCATGCCGCCGCGGCGTTCATGGATCGCGCGCGCGCCCTTGGCCAGCAGGGCAAGGGCGAGCAGACCGAGATAGCCGATCACCATGCCGCGGGTGATGCGGTCAAGCGTGTCCTGCTGCGCGGTCGTCCCCACTTGGCGTGGCGAGAGATTGTTCATCCGCCATTCGACGTCGTCGCTGTCGGTGACCATGCGTCCGCCCTGATAGACGCCGAGCATGGCCAACGTCGGAACCAGGATGGCGGCGGCAAGCAGGAACGGCGCAGCGCGTTTGAAGGATGCCTTCATCCGGAGCCAGAAATAGAGTCCGATGCAGCCGTGCACCCAGGCAATGACGAGAACCGCCAGCATCGGCCAAAGCCTGCCCGGCGAACCGATCCAGAACAGGAAGAGTTCCTGCGGATAGAGCTTTTCATGACCGAACAAGGTGCGGCCCAACCTTACGCCGACCACGTGAACCAGGATCAGCAACGGAATGCTCAGGCCCAGCACGAGCTGCAAGGGTTCGATTGCCTTCCAGCGGAATTGCCGCCGTTCGTACAGCGCCCAGATGCCGAGGCCGGTGTGAACAAGGCAGGCCGTGTAGAACACGATCGTGACCGGGAACGATTGCCAGAACAGCGTGTGCCAATAGACACCTCTCGCCAGCGCCGCCAGCGAGATGTTGCCGAGCGCGTGGTTGAGGAAATGACTGACCAGATAGGTGAACAGCACCGCGCCGCTGGCGAGGCGGATCTGCCGCAGGCTGATGCCGCGCAGCAAGGTGGTCAGTCGTTCGGGGGATAGGGAGGCCATGCGGTTCATCTAATACAGTATCGGCGACACTATTGCCTAATTCCCGTGGTGAACACCCTCCGGCGTCGCTCTGGCGATCACCTTTTGCCCCGCAACACGTTGACACCCCGGCAGGGTTCGAACAAAAAGCGCCGTGACAAGCACGACTGATAACAGCCGCGTTAGCGCGGGCCGTCCACCGCCATGGCTTGCCGTGGTGGCATTGATCGCCGTGCTGACGGTGATGCGGCTGATCTATGCCGGCGTAATCGAGCTACGCACCGACGAGGCCTATTACTGGACCTGGTCGAAGGAAAGCGTGCTCTCGTTCCTCGATCATCCGCCCGGCATTGCCTGGTGCATCCGCTTCGGCACCGCGATCTTCGGCGACACCAATCTCGGCGTGCGGTTTTCCGGGATCGTGGCGATGCTGGCGACGCAGTTGCTGCTCGCCGATATCGTCCGCCGCGTCACCCATGATTATCGCGCGATTGCGTTCGCGCTGCTGATGCCGGAGGCGGCGCTTTATTACGGATTGTTGATGGCGAAGGTTGCGCCGGATACGGCGATGATCCCGTTCGCGGTCGCGATGCTGTGGTCGCTGGTCCGCCTCCATGAGAGCGGCAATGCGCGCTGGTGGCTCGCCGCGGGCCTGTTCGCAGGGTTGGCGGCGTTGTCGAAATTCACCGTGATCATGCTGTTGCCCGCGGTACTGGCGTTCGCGTTGGTGCCGGACTGGCGGCGGCGCTGGCTATTCGGCCCCTGGCCGTGGCTGGCTGCGTTGATCGCGCTCGTCGTGTTCGCGCCGGTGTTGATCTGGAACACGCAGCACGACTGGGCTTCGTTCCGTTTCCAGTTTGTCCGCGCGGTCGCGACCCACGGATGGTCGTTGCGTACTGTCGGCGAATTCCTGGCGATTCAGTTCGGTCTCGTCGGCTTCGTGATGCTGCCGGTGGTGCTGTCGGGCGTGACACTGACGGCCTGGCGCGGCTATCGCACGCGCGAGCCGGTCGCGATCCTGCTGTCGACCGCCGTGATCGTGCCGTTCGGTTACTTCCTCTGGAAGTCGCTTACGCTGCGCGTCGGCGATACCTGGCCGATGTTCCTGTGGCCTGCGGGATTCGCTGCCGCCGCCATCAACCTCGCGATGCTGCCCCGCGAAGGCTGGCCCGACTGGATGGTCCAATCGACAGTCAAGTGGGCGAGGGTGGCTGTGATCTCGGGCATCGTTTTCGTCGTCGGCGTGTTCTTCTATTATGTCGTCGCGCCCTGGAATCTGATCGGCCGCACCGATCCGGTCGGCGGCGAGGCCGGCTATCAACAGGTCGTGGCGCGCGCGCAAGCGCAGCTGCAGAAGACCGGCGCGACCTGGATCGCAACGACTGATTATCGTACCTATGCCATGATGCGATGGTATTTCAACGGCCGCGTACCCGTCGTCCAGATCAACGAACGCGGCAGGTTTCAGGGGTTTCGCGACCCCGGCATGGATCTGATCCGGGACCACACCGGCCTATATGTCGCGCGCGAGCCGGATAACCGCTCGTCGGTGTGGGACCTCACCACGGCGAAGCGGCAGCCACTCGAGCGGGTCGAGCGGGTCTGGCGCGGGATCGTGATGGACACCTATGCGCTGGAGCAACTGACCGGCTGGACGCCGGACCTCGCGCCCGCGCCGGACACCCCGCTATTCCGTTGGCGCGTGCTGGCTGATAACA
>DATJJM010000297.1:0-3623 GCA_035492535.1 Acetobacteraceae bacterium
AGATCGTCCTCGTTCTTCTTGCGCCGGCGATCGAGCCAGAAATTCACCCCCAGCCAGATCAGCAGCATCACCACGATGACGATGGCGCGGGTGATCCAGCCTTCCAGGAACGACAGGAACGGACCGAACAGCCACACCAGCACGCTCAGCAGAGCGACGCCGATGAAGCTCAGGAACCAGCGGGATCCGAGGAAACGGAGAACGGCACGCATGATCTAGCCTTGCCTCCGCAGCACGACTTCGATTCGTCGGTTCTGTTCGCGGCCTTCCGCCGTGGCGTTGGAGGCGAGCGGATCAGCATCCGCGTGGCCCTGCGCGGTGACGCGCCCAGGATCGCCAAGCGCCTTCACGATGATCGCCCTCGCCGCCTCGGCACGCGCCTGCGACAGTTGGAAGTTGGATGGGAACTGCACGGTCTTGATCGGCTGGTTGTCGGTATAGCCGTCCACCGTGACCGGGCCTTTCTCCGCCTTCAGCGCCTCGCCGATGCGGGTGAGCAGATTGTAGTAGGACGGCGCGACCGTGGCGCTGCCCGACGCGAACATGCCCGTGTTCTTGATGCGCACGATCGGCATCGAGTGATCGCCGAGCACCGTCACCAGCCCCTGGTCGATCTCCGGCTTCAGGAACACGTAGAGCGGATCAGGTGCCGGCGCGGCCGGTGGTGGTGGCGGCGGCTTGACCGGAGCGGCGCGTCTGATCGCCGGCATCTTCGACAGCGGAGCGCCGATCAGCCCGGCGAACACCTCATCCGACGCGGCATTCAGCCCGGTGGAGAACCACACGAACAGGATGCCGATGATGGCCAGCGCGGCGGCGCCCATCACCCATGTCGGCACGACCGCGCGCGCCGGCTTGTACGGTGCCTGGATGCCCGGCCAGTGTGGTGACAGCGCGGGGTCCGCCGCCTGCCGCTGGCGCATGATGATGGTGTAGAGATCCTCGCGGATACGATCGAGCTCGCCGGGTCCGCGCGGAGACAGCCTGTACTGTCCCTGGAACCCAAGGCTCAGGCAGAGGTACATCAGTTCCAGCACCGGCAGGAAATTGCCGGGGTTCGGCTTGATCTGGTCCAGCAGGACAAAGAAGCGCTCGCCGCTGCGGACTTCCTGGTGGAACGTGGACACGATGGAGCGCGCCGCCCACGCGCCGGAACTGCCCCAGGGAGTGTTCAGCACCACGTCGTCCAGGGCAGCGCACAGCGCGTAGTGCGCGGGGCGAAGCTGATCCATCGGCACGCCGGCGTCGCGCGTCGCCTGCTCGAAGACGCGTACCTGTTGAATGGCGCGTTCGCGCAACTCGCCCGCATCAGGCTGGCTGTAGGTATTACGCAGGCGGCCGAGCAGTTGCAGCAGCGGTGCCGCCGCCTCGATCAACGGGTTCAGGCCGAAGGTAATGCGCTCGGCGCCATCCGCCGGTATCGGCGCGGCGGGCGCTCGCGGTGGCGGCGAATTCTGCAACGCCGAAGGCTGTTGCTGCGACGGAGGCTGTGGCGCAGGCGCCGCCGGACGGCGGCCTCCGGGTGCGGGACGGATGACTGTCCGATCGGAATCGTCCGGTTCGGAAAACGGATTGTCGCTCATCGGCGCACCTCATCCCCTCTCCCGCGGAGCGGGGGAGGGCCAGGGAGGGGGTGTGTCATCCTCTGATCGCCCAAAGTTCCAGTTGCAGATTGGGGAATTCGCCCGACACATGGATCGCGAAGCCGCCGGAATTCTGCATCTGCTGCCAGTGCGGACTGGCCCGATCCAACTCGAAATACGTGGCACCCGCGTAGAACGGCAGTTGCCGTGGTGCCACCGGCAGCGGCCGCACCGCGATCCCCGGCAGCGCCACATTCACCAGCTCGCGGATATGCTCGACCGCGCCGATCTTCACCTGCGAGGGGAACAGCCGCCGCAACTGCTCGGCCTGCACATCCGCCTGCACCGTCAGCACGAAGTTCGACGCCCGCAGGATCGACCGATCGGTGATCGGTCCCACCCGCACGCCATGCCGCGCCTCGCGCAGCGGGATCGGCATCGCCGTCGCTTCGAGTACCGCGGACAGCGAGCGTCGCAGGTCCGCCACCACCGGCGCGAAACTGCGCTGCAGATCATCGTGTCGATACGCCGGATACGAGGTCGGGCGCCGCGTCTCCAGGAATGTGGCGAGTTCGCCCGCCATCTGCACCAGAGTCAGGTAGAGCGATTCCGGATGCACATTCGCCGCATCCGCCCAATGCGCCAGCACGTTCTGCCAGCCATTGATCGACTGCAGCAGCAGGAAATCCTGCACCTGCGCGACACCTGCCTGGCCAGGCGCGGTCATGCGTGCCGCCAGTGCCTCGCCTCGCTGGTTCAGCATGCCGGACAGTTCCGCAATCAGCCCCGACAACGGTGGCGCGCCCGAGCAAACGAGCGTCGGTGGAATCCACCGTTCATCCAGGATGACGCGGCGATCCGCAGTGACCTCGTTCACTCGTGCCAGCGGAATCGTCAGGTAGCCGGTGCGTTCATCGGTCTCCAGCAGGTACCGCATGCGCAATCGGCCGATCTGCAATTCGGCCGGCTGCGGTGAGGCAGAGTGCGTATCGTACGCCTCGAAAGGCTTGGCCGTGTAACGCCCTTCGGTGGCGGCATCCGCCACTTCCACGGCACCGGCCTGCCGCACCGGAAGTGCCAGATAGACCAGGACGTTGCGCGCGCTCTCCGGCAATTCCAATGGCGGCGGATGGTCCGCTTCGCCAGGCAGGGCGAACGGCGTCCCGTCCTCGAATATCCCCGCGACAGACGCCAACGCGAACCGACCGGTCCCCAGCAGGTCGCGATCCAGCGCGTATTCGACCAGCCCCCACGGATGTGGCCGCAATGCCTGTACGCGGCTGCGTACAAGCTGCTCCGTCCAGCGATCCTGTTGCTGGAAGTGCTGCGTGCGCAGGAACATGCCTTCCTGCCAGACCACGCGATTAGTCCAGCTCATCGAGCGGCATCCCCCCGTTTGCGCCTGATGGTCAGGTCGCAGGCTTCAGCGTGATAGCAAGTTTACCGACGTTGAGGAGAAGTTTTGTTGGCCCGCTGTCCGCCGCAGGCGCATCGGCCCGCCACTTCGAATTGTCGATGTCGCGATACAGCACGACGACGCCGATGGCGTTCACGCCGTTCTTCAATCCGAACGTCTGCGTCTGCGTCTCGCCGGGCGCCAGCAGGAACTCCTGCGAGCCGACATCGTCCTGGCCCAGTGTCTGCTGTTCATGCTCGGTCAACGCGAACACATCGCCGCGTTCGAATTTTGCCGTGGCAGTGAGCTGATAGATGCGCACCGCGACCGGCTTGGCCGTGCCATCGGTGTCCGGATTCTGGTCCTTGCTGCCCACCATCGTGATCGTCAGCACTGGCGGCGGTTTCGGTGGCGGCGGCCCGCACCGCAGCAGCGCCAATGGCGCAATCAGCGCAGGCAGCAGTACCAGCGAACGGCGTGGGATCATGTTCGGTCCTTGGCGGAAATGTCCTGTAGCGAGCGTTCGTAGGCGCGGGCAAATGACTTGCCGAATACGCTGTCGAAGTCGTCGGCCAGTGCCTGCACCGTCCTGGCATACAGTGCTTCGTAGGCGTCCCAGGTGCGCGCCTTCTTCTGTGCCGGCA
>DATJJM010000298.1:0-2501 GCA_035492535.1 Acetobacteraceae bacterium
CGCAACTGATCGAGCCGATCCGTGCGTGCCAGGCCCAGCGCGAGCAGGATGCGCGCTTTTTGCGGGCTGAAGTCTTCGCCGGGAATGAAGCCGTGCTCGAGCAGATAGCGCCGTCCCGCCACCCGGCCCGACGGCGCGCGCGAGCACTGCACCACCGCGATGCCCGACCGCACGGCTGCTTCCAGCGCGACTTTCTCGGCGCCCGTGGGAATGCCGGGAGCCAGTCCGGCCGAGACGATGCCGCGTGCGCCTTTGGCGATGGCGGCTTCGATGAAGGTCTCATCGGCACCCGCATAGGAGTAGACGATGTCGACGCGTGGCAACGCCGGTGCATCCGGCATGTCGGCAAAGTCGGTGGCCGGCGCGTGCGGTCGATCCACTCGCCGGTAGAAATGGATGCCGTCGGCATCGATCACTCCCAGCGCACCCGATTCGGCCGAACGGAACGTGTTCAGCCGCAGGGTGGAGGTTTTCACCACATCGCGGCTGGCGTGGATTTCGTCGTTGAGCACGACCAGTACGCCGCGTCCGCGCGACTGCGGCGCTTTCGCCACCTGCAGCGCACCGAGCAGATTCATCGGCGCATCGGAACTGACGGCGCTGAACGGACGCTGCGCGCCCACCAGCACCACGGTCTGCGCGATGTCCAGGGTCAGGTTGAGGAAGAACGCGGTCTCTTCCAGCGTGGCCGTGCCATGGACGATCACGAAGCCCTTGAGCTGCGGCTGTTCGCGCGCGAGCCGGTGCAATGTTGCCCGCAGTTCGAACCAGTCGGCCGGCGTGATGTTGGTGCTGCCCACTGAGCGGAACGGCACCGCCATGACGGAGGCGATGGTCGCCACTTCGGGAATGCGCGCCAGCAGCTCGCCGATGCTCAGCTTGCTGCCGTGCTCGGGATAATCCATCAAGTCGAGCGACGAGGTACCCAGCGAGGAGAGCGTGCCACCGCACCCGATCACGGCGACTTCTGGCGATTGCGTTTCCTGCATGGCGGCTTCCCGTGTCGTGTTCAGTGCGGCGAGGCGGCGTCCGGCTTGTGAACCGTGCGTGCCAGCCAATCGGCCAAGGTGAGGAAGTAGGTGGGATTGGCGGGCGCTTCGGTCTTCATCGTCTTGGAATCATAGGCCATGGGGTTGCTCGCGGGCGGCGGCATCATCATGTGGTCCGCGCCGGGTATCACATGGAATTCCAGATTCGGATGCGCGGGGGCGAGTTGGGCCAGGCGTTCCATCGATGCATGCACCGATACCCAGGGATCGTCGGAACCGAACAGTAGCAGCACGGGAATCTTCAAGGACACCAGCGGCGCGGTCGGGTCGTAATCCATCTCCGTGCGCCAGCGGGACCGTTCCGGGTGTCCGCTCACCGTCGGTTCCATGAAGAGGTCGTCGAACCATGGCTTCGTTTTCGCCTTGTCCAGCGCCGCTTGTGCATCGGCAGTGCTGACTGTTCCGCGCAGATAGTTCTCCACCGCGTGGCGGGTATCGACCGCTTGCTGGATATCCTTGGCGCCATAGCCCTTGGTGAAGAGGATATTGGAGACCGCCCCGGCCATCTGCTGCGCGGGTGTCTGCAGCGGCGCCGAGATGGAGACGACGAAGGCGGCATCGGGGCTGCGCGTGGCCGCCAGCACGGCGAGCCAGCCGCCCTGGCTCAGGCCCCAGAAGCCGATGGCGTGGCGGTCCACGTGAGCGTCGCCGGCGATGGCCTGTTGCGCTGCCACGGCATCGTCGGCCAGCAGCTGGTAGTCGGTATCCTCGATGTTGCCTTTGGATGCACCGCTGCCACGACGGTCGTAGACGAAGGTGGCGTAACCAAGGCGCGGCAGATCCTGTTCGAGATGGCGATAGAGGCCGAAGTCCCGCGTGGATGCCATCGCGGCATGCGTCACCACCAACGCAGGCAGATGGTTGCCATGCTCGGGATAACTCAGCGTGCCCACCAGCTCGACGCCATGACTGTTGAAGTGGATGTCGCGCGTCGCGATCCTGATGGAATCATCCTGGTGCCACGGCGATTCGGCGGCGACCTTGCCGGCGGACATCAGGCTGATGGCTGCAAGGCATAGCGTTAGCGGGAAGCGGCGCAATCTTGAAGGCAACATGGGTACTCACACGGGGCGTGGGGATATCGCTGGTCCGTTCGTTACGGCGGCCGATGGTGCCGGCATGCGGCAACAGGCATGCCGCGCCGAGGCTCAGAGGCGGCGACAGGCAGCTTATCGAAGGGACATTTGCCTGGCCTGTGTCGATGGACACATGACCGATGACCTGCATGTATCGACACGTCCGCCGCTTGCGGCGTCTCATGCGCCGCTCGTCACGGCGGTGGCACCAGTCGACACAGAAGCTTGGACCACGCGTTGACGGCGGCCTAGCCTCGGCGCGACTTTCCGAGGGATCTGCCCGATGCGCTCTCTATCCCTGTTGGTTCTTCTGCTCGCTGCGGGCACCGCGCATGCTGCCGAACCCTGGCAGCAACCCAATGACGCGTCGCTCGCG
>DATJJM010000299.1:0-44436 GCA_035492535.1 Acetobacteraceae bacterium
GCGGCCCACTCTTGTCGTTAATCGTCATAGTCATGCCATGCCTGACAATACGCCATTCTTCATCGTCGGCGCAGGGCGCTCGGGCACCACGCTGCTCCGGCTGATTCTTGCGGGGCACTCACGCCTGCATATCCCGCCCGAAACCCAATACATCGTGCCCCTGGTGCAGACCCTACCACTTACCGGTCAACTGAATCCCGCGCAGATTGCACAAGCCCTTGCCATCATGGTGGAGAACTATCGCTGGCCCGACCTCGGTATCCCGCCTGACGACCTGCAACGCCAGGCCTGTGGCATTCAAAATCCGCGGCTCGTCGATATCATCGACATCGTTTATCAGACCCACTTGCTCAGAGCGCGGAAGACCCGCTTTGGCGACAAGACACCGGTGTACATCGATATCATCCCGCAACTTTCAGTGCTGTATCCTGGCGCAAAATTCATCCACCTGATCCGAGACGGTCGCGACGTTGCCATCTCCAGGATCGATGTCGGCTGGGAGCGTTACTATGAGCGCAGCAAGTTCGAGTGGACGCACGCGATGGCCAAACGACGCGAGCACACGAACCAGCCGATTGCCGGCCAAATTCTCGAAGTGCGATACGAGGATCTGGTCAGGGATCTTCGCAGCACTGTCCAGCGGGTTTGCTCGTTCCTGACGGAAGACTTTGAGCCTGCGATGCTCGATTGGCGCCCCCTGATAGACCTGGTGCCGGAACGTGAGCGCCACATCCACGGCCGGCTTGCTAGACCGGTTTCGCGCGATGACGTTGCCGTTTGGCAGCGCCGTCTTTCGGCGCCTGAATGCTTCGCGATCGAAGCCTGTCTCTATCGCGATCTTGAGGAGTTAGGCTACCAGCTCAAATTCTCGAAACCTGCCTGGCGCCCCTTCTTGCAGGTCACCGGGGCCTTGATGCACGCGACGGCACCATTGCTGCAGCGAAGTGCAGCCGCGCTGAAGCGGCGCAAACTCCTGCCACGCCACATCGTGATCTGAGGCGCTCCAGATTACCGTCCCCTCATGCCAGGTAGAACTGCTTCAGGTCATTCACCTGATGGTCCGAGTAAATCTGCCTCACGCGCTTGCGGGCGTTGGTACCGATCCTTGCCCTCAGATCCGGATCGGCCTTCAGGCGCATGATCATTTCAAAAGCTTCATCGTCGGTATCGAAAATAAACGCATCCTCGCCGTGGGTCAGGAATTCTGCATAGCCGCCGTTTCGATGCACCACCACCGGCAGCCCACACGCCATCGCCTCGAACACCACGCGGCCATATGCCTCAAAGAAGTTGCTGTTCGTCCGATAGTAGAAGCAATCGAGCTGCTGGAGGAATGCCGGGCTTGGCTCAGCGCCGAACGGCATCAGTTCCAGGTTGCCGGGACATGGCGCCATGCGATCCTGGAGCAGAGTGCCACCCATGACCCTCACCTTGCATCCAGCTGCCAGGAGCCTGGCATAGAACGCCGGTTCGTCGTCATGATGTTTCTGACTGGTATCGCGGCTATGGCGGCCGACGGTGAACGTCCGGTCTCGCGGTGCGGATACGGCTGAGAAGAGTTCAAGATCAATGGGCGACGGACAGATCCAGCCCGGCAGGCCAATCATCTGCTTAATCGACTCCGAAACATGCACCAGCTCTACAGAGCGCCGGCCATCCAGGGAAATACGCCGATAGAAATGCTTGAACGAAGGCACATGATCGGTGTTGCATACCAGTATGCGCCGGCGGTTGGGCGTGAACGAAACCCATCGACCCACGTAGTAATAGAACCCCACAAATACGATTGTGCCACCGATTGGCATTTGACCTCGCCAGGCTCGGATCCGCCGGATCGGTACGAGCTGAGCTAGTCTCACGTCAGGCTCAAGTGTACTCCAGATAGTGACATTTGTATGTTCGCTGAGAATACGATAAAGATTGGCCGTGTGCAGCTCGGCACCCGTGTAGTCTTCCATCGGGTTGATCAGGTGAATGGCCATTTTGCAGTCGATAGACGATCATTTGATCGAATAGCAGAACCTCCATGCGCAAAACGTCAGGCCTTTCCCAGTACCGAGTGATGCCTGCGGCTACGCGTTCTTCTTCACCCCATAGAACTGCGGCCAGCCATCGCGGACATCGGTCAGATAATTGTGGAACGCTGTCGGCTGTACATACATGCCAAGCGGCGCATAGGGTGGGCTCTTCCAGAACTCCACCTGCATCTCCTCGCAGATCTTCTTCTGCGCCGACACGTCTGGTGCATTGAACCACGCGGTGCGCAGCTCCTCCATCTTCGGATCGGTCGGCCAACCGAACCAGCTTCCATTGGTGCCGCTCGACTGGATCGGGATTGCTGCCGCCGGCGTGATATTCCCGAAGCCGCCCAGGTACGTATAGAAGATATTCCAGCCGCCCTTGTCGACTGGCTCCTTGCTGGCGCGGCGCTGCACCACGGAGCCCCACTCCAGCGACTGGAAATCAGTGTTGAAGCCGATCTCCTTCAGCGTGTCAGACGCCACCTGGGCTTCGGCCCAGATCGTCGGGATCGTGGACGCAGCGAGGATCACGATCTTCTCGCCCTTGTAGCCCGCCGCGATCAGGTCCTGCTTCAGCTTGTCGATATTCTTTGGTCCGCGCGTGATCTCCACACCCACCTTGCTCGCCATCGGCGTACCGGGCACGAAGATGCCGACATCCGTGGTTATCAGGCTCGGATCCGCACCCGCGACCGCTTCCATGACCTCCTTCTGATCCATCGCTTCGACGACCACCCGCCGGATCGCCGCATTGTCGAACGGCGGCAAGAGGTGATTGAAACGCAGGCAGCCGATCTCGCCTGTGCGATCCTTCACGGCCAACGTCAGGTCCTTGTCGCGCCGCAGCTGCGGCACAAGGTCGATGGTCGGGTTCTCCCACCAGTCGATTTCCTTCTGCGTCAGCGCCGCCGCCGCCGTCGCAGGGTCCGGTATGAAGTTCCACACGACGCGATCGACGTAGACGATCTTCGGCCCCGCGTTGAAGCTCGGCACGCCATCCTTGCGCGGCACGTATTTGTCGTTCTTCAAATAGACGACGCGCTGGCCCGGCACACGCTCTGAGGCGACGAATTTGAACGGGCCGCTGCCCACGGCCTCGGTCACCTGCTGCATCGCATCGGTCTTCGCCAGGCGCTCCGGCATGATCGCGCAGTAGACCTGAGCCAGCGCGTTCGGCAGCAGTGCAAACGGCTGTCTCAGCCTGAAGCGGATCACCTTGTCCGAAGGGGCGGAAACCTCGTCGGTGCGTGCCATCAGGGCGCCGCCGAACGGATCGCGCTTGGCAAAGCGCTGGATCGTAGCGACGCAATCGCGCGCCAGGACTGGCGTGCCATCATGGAACCCCAGACCATCGCGCAAGGTCAGGTCCCATTGCTTCCCATCATTGCTGACCACATGGCCCTCGACCATCTGCGGCTGCACGGCGAAGCTGGCGTCATAGCCGTACAACGTGTCGAACACGGCCAGCGAGAAGTTGCGCGTGATGTCAGCTGTGGTCCATACAGGATCGAGCGAGGCAAGGTCCGCATGTGGCGTGAAGGTGATCGCCTTGGCGCCCTCGGCATACACGATGCGCGGTGCAGCCAGCGTCGCAGCGCCAGCGACGGCGGACTTCAGGACATCACGGCGTTTCATCTCTTGGCCCCCTCGTATCGGCTGCCCTTCTACGGCAGCGCGCATCCGTCAGCAATTGTCGGCAGCGTGCAAAGCGCGCGCGACTACAGGCGCCGCCGCGGCAGACATCAGGCCCCCGTCATGCCCCACGTCAGGCACGTTGATCACGCTCCAGGCGCACCGCGTTCCCAGTGCTTCGGCCGCTTCGTGACCCGCACGAACATAATTATGCGCACGTTCGTGGCGGGTCGCGCCCTGTCGCATGGAGCGCGGTCCCTTGGGGAAGTAGCGGCCGGTTGTCTTGATATCCTGCGTGCCGGTCATCACGGTGATCGGAAATTCCAGCAGGCGACCCAAAGCCGGCGGGTCGAGCTCAGTGTCCCCGAGACCGAATGGCCAGGCGATGTCGAGATCAGGCATCGCGTAAGTGCCGGCGTTCGCACTGACCGCAATGGCGACCCGGTCGCGATACCCGAACGATAGCATTCGATGAACAAACTGACCGCCAGCGGAGTGGCCAAACAGCCCGTAACGCTGCTGGTTCGTCAAACCCTCGGCACGCAGGGCCGCAAACAGGCGTTCGTCAATGCCGTAGGTCCATTGCTCACGTGGATTGAGCGTACCAGCCTCGTCGTGACGATTGCCGAAATGATACCAGAGGTAGTCGGGGAAAAAATCCTCCGAGAACTCGATGGCGATGGCGAAGACCTGGATATCATCGACCAGCCTCAGCCAGTAATCGCGATAGTCCCTTCCGTTGCGGCCCACGCCGTGATGCACGAACAGCACGGGTGTATCGTGCGACCAGTCGCGCGACCGTGCTGCATGCAGTGTCAGCGGGCGACCAGGAAACGCCGGATCCAGATACGAGATCGAATGGCCGCCAGGTTCGGCAACCAAGGACGCAAGATCAGTCATGGTCGCAAATCCTGCATCGCCCCCGGTCAACTGGCCAGTGCCAATTTCACCGCGTGATCTGACATATGTCTCCGCGACCACAAAATGGGGGCACTATGAACCTGGCAATCATCGGCGCCGGCAACGTAGGAACCGCGCTGGCCACAGGCTGGAGCGCCGCGGGTCATCGGATCACGTTTGGCGTGCGCGATCCGCAAGCCGCGCCGGTCGGCGGAGCGACAAAAGCAACCTTCGTAGGCGTTGCCGAGGCCACGCAGACGTCGGAGGTTCTCGTCCTGTCCGTCCCCTGGCAGGCCGTGCCGGATGCACTTGCATCGGCGGGCGATTTGACCGGGAAGATCCTGATCGACTGCACCAATCCTCTGCAGATGGGGCCGAACGGCCTCGAACTGGCTATCGGCCAAACGAGTTCAGGCGCCGAACGAGTGGCAGAACTCGCGCCCGGAGCCTCGGTGTTCAAGACGCTCAACCAGACCGGCTTCGCCAACATGGAGCACGCGCACGAATTCACCCTGCCGGCACTGATGTACGTCGTGGGCGACGATGAAATGCGAAGACCGCTGGTGATGTCGCTCGTCGCCGATCTCGGCTTCCACGCGATCGACGCGGGTCCCCTGCGCATCGCGCGCCTGCTGGAGCCGATGGCGATGTTGTGGATCCACATGGCGCTCAATCGCGGCGAGCCCGTGACCACCGCATTCGCACTGACACGACGACCGTAGCTACAGATGTACGCCGCGCTCAAGGATCTCCAGCGTATACTCCCGATAGCTGATCCCTACCGCCTCCGCCCTTGCCATTCGCCGCATGGCGATCTCGCGGCCCGGCGTCTTCCACGCACGCTTCACCGCTCGTTTCCAGCACCAGTGCCGCCACGACTCGTTCGGATCAATGTCGGGATCGAGCGGGGGACCGCCGTTGTCGCCGATCCCCCGGATCGCTTCAGTAAGCCCGTGCAACGGCGCGCTTCGCCATCACACCCACCAGATGCGCGCGATACTCGGCGCTGGCGTGGATGTCGCTGTTCAAGCCATCCGCCGGCGTGGTGATCCCAGCGATCGCATCAGGCGAGAAATTCGTCGTCAGCGCCTGCTCCATCGCGGTGTGGCGGAACACACCGTTCTGGCTCGCGCCGGTCACCGCCACGCGCACGCCACCAGCCGTCTTCGCGACATACACGCCGACAATCGCATAGCGCGACGCAGGATTGCGGAACTTCTCATAAGCGCCTTTCTCCGGCGCCGGGAATTCCACCGCGGTGATCAGTTCGCCCTGGTCCAGCGCGGTGGTGAACATGCCCTGGAAGAAGTCATCCGCCTTGATCGAACGCTTGTCGGTCTTGATCGTGGCCCCCAACGCCAACGCCGCCGCCGGATAATCCGCCGCCGGATCATTGTTGGCGATTGAACCGCCAATCGTACCGCGATGCCGCACCGCCTCATCGCCGATATGCGAGGCAAGTTCCGCCAGCGACGGGATCTTGCTTTTCAACCCGGCGTCGTTCGCCACGGCGCCATGGGTCGTCATGCCACCAATGATGATGATCGCACCATTGGTCGACACGCCCGCGAGACCGACCTTCGCCAGGTCCACCAGCAGGCTCGGCTTGTTGAGCCGCTGCTTCAGCACCGGAATCAGCGTCATGCCGCCAGCCAGTGCCTTCGCGTCGCCGTCCGCGGATAGCGCCTTCACCGCGTCGGCGAGGCTCGACGGCTTCTGATATGCGAAATCATACATCGTGCTGTTCCTCGTCCCGATTACTTCGCAGCCATGATCGACCAAAGTTTCTGCGGTGTCGCCGGCATGTTGATGTGCCGCACGTTGTAGTCCTTCAGCGCATCCACAATCGCATTGATGATCGCCGGCGGCGAGCCGATCGCGCCCACCTCGCCGCAGCCCTTCGAACCCAGCGGATTGTGCGTGCAGAGCGTGATCTCGGTGCCCACCGTGATATTCGGCAGGTCGTCCGCACGCGGCATCGTGTAGTCCATCATCGAGCCAGACAGCAGTTGCCCGGCATCATCATAGACCGCGTTCTCCAGCAACGCCTGCCCAATCCCCTGCGCCACGCCGCCCTGCACCTGCCCCTCAACGATCATCGGGTTGATCACCCGCCCGACATCGTCAACGGCGACGAAGTTCACCACCTCGACAGTGCCGGTTTCCTTGTCCACTTCCACTTCCGCGACGTGGCAGCCGCCGGGGAAGGTGAAGTTCTTCGGATCATAGAACGCAGTCTCGTCCAGGCCGGGTTCCAGTTCCTCGATCGGATAATTGTGCGGCACATAGGCGGCCAGCGAGATCTCCGTCAGCGACTTTTCCTTGTCTGTGCCGGCGACGCTGAACTTGTTGTCCTTGAACTCGATGTCGTCCACCGAGGCTTCCATCAGATGGGCGGCGATCTTCTTGCCCTTGGCGACGATCTTGTCCATCGCCTTCACCATCGCGCTGCCGCCGACAGCCAGACTGCGGCTGCCGTACGTGCCCATGCCGAACGGGATCTTGCCCGTATCGCCGTGCACCACCTCCACCTGATCGAGCGGCACACCAAGCTGGTCCACCACAAGCTGTGCCATCGTCGTCTCGTGACCCTGGCCGTGGCTGTGCGACCCCGTATAGACAGTGACGCTCCCTGTCGGATGCACCTTGATATTGGCGCACTCATACAGCCCGGCACGCGCACCCAGCGAACCCACCACGGCGGATGGCGCGATTCCGCACGCTTCCAGATAGGTGGAAACACCAATGCCCCGCAGCTTGCCCTTGGCGGCAGCAGCGGCCCGACGTGCCTCGAAGCCGGCGTAGTCAGCCTCCTTCAGACAGGCATCCAGCGTCGCTTGGTAATTGCCGCTGTCGTATTGCAGCGCGACAGGCGTCTGGTACGGGAATGCATCCGAAGGGATGAAGTTCTTCCGCCGGATCTCCACCCGATCGATCCCCGTGTCCTTCGCGCAGGCATCGACCAGACGCTCCAGCATGAAGGTCGCTTCCGGCCTGCCGGCGCCGCGATAGGCATCCACCGGCACGGTGTTGGTGAAGACCGCCTTCACCTCGCAGTATATCGCCGGCGTCGTATATACCCCCGCCAGCAGCGTCGCGTAGAGATACGTTGGTATACACGGTGCGAAGGTGGAAAGATACCCGCCCATGTTCGCCAGCGTGGACACGCGCAGCGCCAGGAACTTGCCGTTCGCGTCCAGCGCCATCTCGGCCACGCTGTCATGGTCGCGGCCGTGTGCGTCCGACATGAAGCTCTCGGTGCGCTCCGCCGTCCACTTCACCGGACGCCGCACCTTGCCGGCCGCCCACGTAACGATGGCTTCCTCGGCGTAGTGATAGATCTTCGAGCCGAACCCGCCGCCCACATCCGGCGCCACCACGCGCAGCTTGTTCTCCGGGATGTGCAGCACGAAGGCGCCCATCAGCAGCCGGATCACATGCGGATTCTGGCTGGTGGTGTACAGCGTGTAATCGCCGCTCGACTTGTCGAAGTCACCAACCGCGGCCCGCGGCTCCATCGCATTGGGGATCAGCCGGTTGTTCAGCAGCTCCAGCTTCACCACTTTCGCCGCACCGGCGAACGCGGCATCCACCACCGCCTTGTCGCCGATATGCCAGTCGTAGCAGAGGTTGTCCGGCGCATCGTCATGCACCGCCACTGCGCCAGGCGCCAGCGCATCGCGCAGCGAAGCCACCGCCGGCAGGTCCTGATAGTCGATCACGATCGCCTCGGCCGCGTCCTTCGCCTGCTGCTTCGTCTCTGCGATCGCCACGGCGACCGGATCACCGACATGGCGCACCTTGCCCACCGCCAGCACCGGATGCGCCGGCTCCTTCATCGGTGAGCCGTCCTTGCAGTGGATCTGCCAGCCGCACGGCAGCCCGCCCACATTGTCCGCCGCCATGTCAGCACCGGTGAACACCGCCACCACACCCGGCATCTTCGCTGCCGCGGCCGTATCGATGCTGTTGATCGTGGCGTGCGGCCGATCCGAACGGCGCAAATAGGCGTAAAGCTGCCCAGGCCGGTTGATATCGTCCGTGTAGTTGCCATTGCCGCTGAGAAAGCGCGCGTCCTCCTTGCGGCGGACGGCGGCACCAATACCCTCGAAAGGCATCGACGTGTCTCCCTGGTTCGCCTTATTCCGCAGCCGCTGCCTTGCCGTGCATCAACGGCCAGGCTGCTGCGATTGCCTTGACGATATTATGGTAGCCGGTGCATCGGCAGAGATTGCCCTCCAGTCCGGCACGGATCTGCTTCTCCGTCAGGCCCTCTGGGTGAGAATTCACCAGATCGACCGCGCTCATCACCATGCCGGGCGTGCAGAACCCGCATTGCAATGCGTGATGCTCGCGGAACATCTCCTGCATCGGATGCAGCGTCCCGTCGGCCTCGGCGAGCCCCTCGATCGTCAGCACATTCGTGCCGTCCGCCTGCAACGCCAGCATGGTGCAGGACTTCGCCGCGACGCCGTCCACATGCACGACACAGGCGCCGCACTGGCTGGTGTCGCAGCCGACATGCGTGCCGGTCAGGCTCAGTTTTTCGCGCAGCAGCTCGACCAGAAGCGTGCGCCCTTCCACCTCTACCGTGTGCTGCTTGCCGTTCACCGTCAGGGTCACCTGAGGCATCGCGCAATCCCTCCCAATGTCGTCGCGTGGGGCGGAGTGTGGTCACCGGGCCGTGCACTGGTCAAGCGGCTGATGGCAACGCCGGAACGATGTCGGTCTTGGCGAAATCAGTGCCCTTGAAGAGCAGGGGAATGCCGCGATGTCTGGCCAGCGCATAAGCGGCGCAGTCACCGCAATTCAACGCCGCCGGATGACGCCCCTTGCCAAAATGGAGAAACGCCAGGCGACCGATCTCAGCAAGGTGTCGGTCATGTGGGACGATTTCCAGGGGCGCCTCCTGGACCATCTCATCCAGCCGCCGCCAGGCCCTCTCGCCATGCAGCCGGCCAGCCAGAACCATAGAAGCCTCCAGCAGGCTTACGCTGGAAAAACACACGTCCTCAGCGGCGATGCGACGCTCAAAGACTTCAGCCTCCGGTTCAGCGAACAGAATTGCCATGATCGCCGAAGTGTCCACCGCGATCACGCGGGCAGACCATTCTCGTCATACAGATCATCTTCGCTGAATGGGGGAGCGTCCTTGAATTCGGCGGCAGCACGCTCGGCAATGGCCTTGATCCGCCGATAACGAGCCTCGATTTCCTCCGGCGTGAAGGCCCTTTGACGCACGCCTCGTTCGACAAACTCGGCGCCCGCCGCTTCGAGCGCCCGCTGGACCTCGTCGAACGTGCTCGGTGATACCTTGCTCAACCCATCGATCGACTCCAGCCGCCGGACCGTGACGACGGAGACATGCGCTCTGCGCGCCAGTTCCTCCTGGTCCATCCGGAGCAGTGCACGGGCAGCACGGATCTGGTCGGGCGTGATCAGCATGATCAGTTCATATCATTGCCCCGTCCCGCCCTTCAAGATCCATCGCGACCCATAAAAATCAGGCACAATGCAGCCAACATGACCGACGTCAGGCTCCCCTACTTCGATTACCTCCTGTCGGAGCTGAACCGTCGCAATCCCACAATCGAGAAAAGCTTCGGCCGGCACGTCCATTGGGGCTATTGGGCGGCCCCCCGTACCGCGACCACCGACGACGACGACTTCGCCCAGGCGGCCGAGCAACTCACCCTCGAGCTTTGCCAACTCGCGCAGATCACCGAGGGCGACACCATCCTTGACGCCGGATGCGGCTTCGGCGGCACCATTGCGTCACTGAACGAGCGGTTCCAGCGCCTCCGGCTTGTCGGCCTCAACATCGATCCCAGGCAGTTGGCGCGCGCCAGCCAGCAGGTGCAGCCACTGCACCAGAACAGTGTCGAATTCCGTCACGGCGATGCGTGCGATCTGCCCTTCGCGAGTGACACCTTTCATCGCCTCCTGGCGGTCGAATGCATCTTCCACTTCCCCAGCCGCGAAGATTTTTTCCGCGAGGCTGCCCGGGTCCTGACGTCCGGCGGCACGCTCACGCTTTCGGACTTCGTTCCCTCCCCCTGGTTCCGGCCGATCTGCCTGTTGGGCGCCATCCGCAGTTCAAAGTGCCTCAACAGCATCGGCCGGTGGGACGTCAGTTCCACACTCGGCGAGTACCGGCGCCTGGCCAGGCGCGCCGGCCTTGTCCCGGGCACGGCATGCAACATCACCGCGAACACGCTGCCAACCTATCGCTACCTGCAGCATATTCTCGCGCGCGACCTGCCACGCGACCACGGGGCCAGCGCCTTCCGGCATCTGCTCGGGCTCACAAGATCGCTCAGCGCGATGGGCCTGCTGAACTACTACCTGCTGTCGTTCAGCAAACCCTGAGGGACGCTCCGCCCTGTCATCGGGCACCAGCGTTCACTCCGAAATCCCCAAAATACGCCTTCCATTGATCAATCAGATGCGCGTTATCGTGTTGCCAGGGATGGAAGGAGACCCGGTAGTAATCGAAATACAGCCGCAACGGCACATCGTGGAGCAGCACCGCAAGCGTTGGCTTGCCGGTTGGCTCCGCGGCATCGGCCGTGCCCACGGGTTTGCTCCACTTAATCCGCATGAAGATGACGCTCAGCACGCCGAGGAAGATCAGGCTGACGACGCCCATGACAATCACCCGCTGCAGATAACTGACGACCCCCTTGCCGCATACATGCTGGTAGACATCGAAGCAGACCGCCTTGTGTTCGGTCTCCTCCACCGCGTGCCATAGCCAGAGTGCCACGAATGATGGGTCGGAATCAGCGATGAACCGCTGCTGATCGCGCAACAGGACATCCGCCAGCATCGCCGTGAAGTGTTCGAGCGCACATGTCGTCGCCAGTTGCGTCGCTCTCGGCATGAATCGGCGGCTGAAGCCGAACATGGGCGCGATCAATCGTTCCATGTGCCGGCCATAGGCGTGGAACTGCTGGAGTTCGCGGTTGGCGCGCCCGTGCTCCTTGGAGTGCATGGCTTCCTGGTAGATGAACCGCTCCGCCTGCTCCTTCAGACTGGGATCCTTGATCCGCTTCACGTAATAGCGGACCGAATTGACGAAATACGTCTCGCCTGTCGGGAACGCGAACGACAAGGCGTTCAGCGCATCTTCGAACCCCGTGTTCCGCCGGCTCCACGCCCCGGCATCCGCCGCGGCGAAGTCGATGTTAACACGTCTGCGTATGATCCGGCTGGGGTCCGCACGCATGGCGCGAACCTACCACACGTCATGCAGCCATCGGAACAACTTGTCCGCCGGGTACATGATCCAGATGGCAGGCAGAGGTGTGTCCCTCACCCACCGCGCGCAGCACCGGCTCCTCCACACGGCAGCGATCGAACGCGAAGGGACACCGCGTGTGGAACTTGCAGCCGGATGGAGGATTGATCGGGCTCGGAACATCGCCCGTCAGAATGATCCGCTGGCGTTTCGCCGTCGGGTCCGGCACCGGCACCGCCGACAGTAGCGCGCGTGTATACGGATGATGCGACTTTGCGAATAGCGTGCGCCGATCCGCCACCTCGACGATCTTGCCCAGGTACATCACCGCCACGCGATGCGTCAGATGCTCGACGATCGCCAGGTCATGGCTGATGAACAGCAGCGCCAGACCCAGATCGTCCTGCAGATCGACCAGCAGGTTGATGATCTGCGCCTTCACCGACACGTCGAGCGCGGACACCGCCTCATCGCAGATGATCAGGTCCGCACCGGGCGCCAGGGCGCGCGCAATGCCGATGCGCTGCCGCTGCCCGCCGGAGAACTCGTGCGGAAACCGGCTGATCGCATCACGCGGAAGCTGAACCTTCGCCATCAGTTCTTCGACCCGCTCGGTCAGCTCCCGGCCGCCCCGCGCAATGCCAAAATTGATCAGCGGCTCGGCGAGGATGTCGCGCACCCGCATCCGCGGGTTCAACGAGGAGAACGGGTCCTGGAACACCACCTGCACTCGCCGGCGCATCGGCCGCAGCCGCGACGCCGACAGATTGTCGATCCGTTCGCCGTCCAGATAGACCTCGCCATCCGTCGGCGCATAAAGCCGCAGGATCGCCTTGCCGACGGTGGACTTGCCGCAGCCTGACTCGCCCACCAGTGACAGGGTCTCACCGCGGTTGATCGAGAAGGTCACGCCATCGACCGCGTAGACCTTCGCCGTCTCCTGCCCGAGAATCCCGCCATGGATCGGGAAATGCTTCTTCAGGCCGTTGACCTCGAGCAAGGGACGCTGGTTGTTCATCAGCATCAGGCAGCCATCCGCCGTTCGGCGTAGTGGCAGGCCACCAGATGCCCAGGCGCCTTCGTCTCGATCGCCGGCGCGACACGGCTGCACAGCTCGGTTGCCATCGGACAGCGGCCGGCAAACGCGCAGCCGACGATCCGCTGCCGCAGGCTCGGCACCAGCCCCTGGATCTCCGCCAGCTTGCCGCGTCCGCCATCGACCAGCGACGAGCCAAGCTTGGGCACCGATCCGAGCAGGCCGCGTGTATACGGGTGCAGCGGATGGGCAAAGATCTCGCCCACCGGTGCTTCCTCCACCTTGCGTCCCGCGTACATCACCACCACACGCTCACACATCTCAGCGACCACGCCGAGATCGTGCGTGATCAGCATGATCGCCGACCCCAGCCGCTTGTTCAGGTCACGCATCAGATCCAGGATCTGCGCCTGGATCGTCACATCCAACGCGGTGGTCGGCTCGTCGGCAATCAACAGCTTGGGATTGCACGCCAAAGCCATGGCGATCATCACGCGTTGCCGCATCCCGCCCGACAACTGATGCGGATACTCGCGCACCCGCCGTTGCGGTGCAGGAATGCCGACCAGCACCAGCATGTCCACTGCCTTCGTCTCGGCGTCGCGTGCCGACAGACCCTGATGCAGTTGCAGCGTCTCGCCGATCTGCCGCCCGACCGTCAGCACCGGGTTCAGGCTCGTCATCGGCTCCTGGAAGATCATCGAGATCGCATTGCCGCGGATATCCCGCATCTCGTCTTCCGGCACATCCAGCAGGTTGCGGCCCTCGAAGCGGATCGCGCCCGCGATCTTGCCAGGCGGCTCCGGGATCAGCCGCAGGATCGACATCGCGGTGACCGACTTGCCGCAACCGGACTCGCCCACCACCCCCAGCGTCTCGCCGGCATTGATGTGGAACGACACCCCTTCCACGGCCCGCACCACCCCATCGGGCGTGCCGAAATGCGTCTGCAGATTATCGACTTCCAGCAGCGGCATGTCAGAGGCGCTTGGCCAGCCGCGGATCGAGCGCGTCGCGCATCCCGTCACCCAGCAGGTTCACCGACAGCACGGTGATGCACAGGAAGATCGCAGGGAAGAACACGATATAGGGCTTGATCTGCCAGAGCGCCCTCCCCTCCGCCATGATGTTCCCCCAGCTTGGGATGATCGGCGGCGTGCCGGCACCAATGAACGACAGCGCCGCCTCGGTGATCATCGCCGACGCGCAGATGAACGTCGCGTTCACCATCAGAGGCGCCAGCGTGTTCGGCAGGATGTGCTTCCAGATGATCTTCGGCACACGGGTGCCGGATGCCACCGATGCCTCGACAAACGGCTGCTCGCGCAGGCTCAGCACCACGCCGCGGATTAGCCGCGAGACACGCGGGAACTCGGCGATGCTGACGGCGATGATCACGTTCTGCACCGAGGCGCCCAGCAGTGCCATCAGCGCAATCGCCAGCAGGATCGCTGGGATCGACATCAGCCCGTCCATCACCCGCATCAGGATGGCATCGACCGGACGGACGAACCCCGACACCAGCCCGATGAATGTGCCGATGCAGGAAGCGATCGCCGCCACCGCGAAGCCCACGATCAGCGAGACGCGCGAGCCGTAGATCACGCGTGAATAGACGTCGCGGCCCAGGGCGTCGGTCCCGAACCAGTACTGTTCCGAAGGCGGACGCAACCGCTTCACCGGCGCCAGAGCGGTCGGGTCCACCGTGCCGAGATAGGGTGCGAGGATCGCGATCAGGACCATGATCGCCATCAGTGTCCCACCACCGACGATCGTGGGATGGCGGTGGATGAACGTCCCCACCGGCCCGCGTTGCTTCACCGGCGGCAGCACGTCCGGCAGCACGGGTGCCGCGGCGTAGTCGGTTTGCGTTGTGGTTGCCGTACTCATGGAGAGACCCTCATCCCCTCGCCATGGCCGGCTTCCGTGCCGGCCATCAATACCGGATCCTCGGGTCGAACAGCGTGTAGAGCAGATCGACCAGCAGGTTCACCAGCACGTAGCTGATGCTGAACAGCAGCACGACGCCCTGGATCACCGGATAATCGCGCCGCAGGATCGCATCCAGCGTGAGCCGCCCGAGACCCGGTATGGCAAACACGCTCTCGGTCACCACCGCGCCACCGATCAGCAGCGCGACGCCATTGCCGATCACCGTGATGATCGGCACGGCGGCGTTCTTCAGCGCGTGCACGAACAGCACCTGACGCTGACCCACGCCCTTTGCCTTGGCGGTCCGCACATAGTCCTGGCTCAGCACATCGAGCATCGTCGCCCGGGTGATGCGCGCCAGCAGCGCGATGAAGATCAGGCCCAGCGCCACCGTCGGCAGGACCAGATTGCGCAGGAATGGGACAAGTCCATCACTGATCGGATTGAAGCCCTGGACCGGCAGCCAGTCGAGCTGCAACGCGAACACGTACGCCAGGATGTAGCCCATCACGAACACCGGCGTGGAGAAGCCGAAGACCGCCAGCACCATCACCGCGCTGTCGATCCAGGACCCCTGCTTCCAGGCCGCCACCACGCCGAGCGGGATCGCCACGCACACGGCAAACACGATGGTCAGCAGCATCAGCGACAGTGTCGGTTCGATGCGTTGCTGGATCATGTGGCTGACCGGCAGGTTGGTGAAGATCGACGTGCCGAGGTCGCCATGCAGGATATGCCACAGCCATTCACCGAAGCGCACCACGAAGGGCCGGTCGAGGCCCAGCGAGATCCGGATGCGCTCGACATCGGCCGGCGTCGCCTGATCGCCGGCGATGATCGCGGCCGGGTCGCCTGGTGCGATGTAGAGCAGGCTGAACACGAAGAAGGCGACCAGCAGCATGACGGGGATCGTCGCCAGGATGCGACGCGCGGCGTAAGCAAGCATGCAGTCAGGCCCGCGCCGCCAGAGCACAGACCCTTGCAAGCCTCATAACTCTCACACGCTGCATTCCCTGCATGAGCCTCCGCCCGATTTTTGTACTGGGTCGCCGGGCTCCCAGTCCCGGCATCCCTAGCCTGCCTTAACCGGCCAGGAAAGGCCAGCCACCGGAATCTCCGGAAGCTAATGCAAATGTCAGGCCGCGGTACCGTCCTCGAGGAACCGACCCACATCCCATTTGCGTCCGCAAGGAACCGCCGGGCAGGCATCCGGTACGGCGAGGATTGACCGGCCCCCGCCACACGGCGATGTCAGCCTCATGCACGCATTGCTGCTTCGCCTCGCCCGCCACCTCCCCCCTCCGGCGAGCCATTACGCAACACCGGCCCGCATCTTCGTGCTCGTTCAGTTCATGAAGTTCGGCACCGTCGGGACGCTGGGTTGGCTGTCTGATACCGCCACGGTGTATGCGCTCCGCCATTCGCTCGGTCTGTACGGCGCAGGCGCGGCTGCCTATCTTGTAGGCGCCAGCGTGACATGGCTGTTCAACCGGATCTGGACCTTCCGTGGCCTGGGACGGAGTCCCATGCACCGGCAGTGGGCCAGGTTCCTGATGGTCAATCTCGTGGGCTTCACGTTAAATCGCGGAACCTATGCTGTCCTGGTGACATTCGTGCCGCTCTGCGCACAGCAGCCAATCCTCGCGACAGCCGGCGGGGCCATTGCTGGCATGTTCATGAATTTCGGCCTCTCACGGACCATGGTATTTCGCTGACCGCCGAACGCGAATCTGCGCGTCATGCAGTCGTAGCCGCCCCTTTAAGGGCCCGGTCAACTTCCTATGGCATAACCGCAACCGCAAGCAGTTCCGACGGGCAAAGCACCACCGTCCCAGGACGCGTCAGGCGTGACGGCCATGTACCAGTTCGGCAGCGGTTCGGTTCAACTAGCTGGCTTCGGCGCGATCCGGATTCCGCATATCGTCCTGCCACGCCCACACCAGGCTGGGTGCAACGGGCTCGCCAAGCGTCTGATCGACATCCTCGGCGCCGTCCTCTTGATCGCCATGTTGGCTGTCCCGATGCTGGCGATCGCACTCGCCATCCGTCTCGACAGCCCAGGTCCGACCCTGTTCCGTCAGAAGCGGATCGGTTACGCAGACCGGGCCTTCGAAACGTTGAAATTCCGCACCATGTGGCATCATGCCGTGGCGCCCGGGATCTTCCAACAGACCTGTCGGCACGACGTGCGCGTGACCCGCATTGGCCATTTCCTGCGGCAGACATCGATGGATGAATTGCCGCAACTGTTCAACGTCCTCCGCGGTGACATGTCACTGGTCGGGCCACGTCCGCATGCGCCAGGCACCTGCGCAGGCGGGAAACCATTCGAACTGGTGACACCGCGATATCAATTACGCCACCGCGTGCGCCCTGGCATCACCGGCCTCGCTCAGGTGCGAGGCCTGCGCGGAGAAACCGAGACCGAGGATCTGCTGCTTCGACGCGTCGAGTCAGACCTGGAATATATCGAGAGCTGGTCACTCTGGCTGGACCTGATCATTCTTCTACGCACCGCAAAAGCGGTGCTCGGCACACAGAACGCCTATTGAGCGAGGCAGCCAAGGTGAACCTGTCAATGCCCGCGATCGGCACCAGCACATGAGCGCACGTCACATCGCCGGTGCGGCAACCGTGCCCCTCGGTGCATACGACGCGGACGTGGTGATCCTGTCACTCGATCGCGTGGAAGAGACGCTGGCGGCGATCCACTCCGCCTTGGCGCAGACAGGCGTCTCACGCCATGTGTTCGTGGTGGACCAAGGCTCTCAACCGGGAAACCTCGCGCGACTGGTCGATGCTGTCGCCGGGCGTGCCGATGCGACATTGGTAGCATTGGACCGGAACCACGGAGTTGCCGGTGGGCGCAACCGTGGTTCGTCGCTTGGCCATGGCCGGATCATCTTCGGTATCGACAACGATGCTGAATTCGCAGACAGCACGACACTCGCGCACGCGGTGGCAGCACTCGATGCCGACCCGATGCTCGCTGCGATCGGTTGCCGCATCGTCCTGCACGCCGATGGCACGGATGACCTCTCGTCCTGGGGCTATCCCTGCAAGTTGCTGCCCCGCGCGGGCGAGGCTTTCGACACCATCACATTTGTCGGTGCCGGACACGCAATCCGACGCGTCGCGTGGCATGGGTGCGGCGGCTATGACGATTCGCTGTTCTTTTGCTGGGAGGAATTCGACTTTTGCCTCCGTGCCATCGAGCAAGGCTGGCGCATCCGCTATTTCGGCGACATCGTGGTGCGACACAAGGTGAGCCCCGAGCGCCGCTTCGCATGGTGTGGCACGCGCTGGTACCACTACGTTCGCAACCGCCTCTACATCGGACGCAAGTGGAGTTCCGGGTGGCTGCCGCTGCTGCCGCGTTTTGCCTTCTACCTGCTGAAGGGAGCACGCAACGGAATGTTGTCGCAGACGCTCCGGGCCCTTCCCGCGGCGATGCGGATGGCAGGCGGAATGTCCACCCGTTCGCATTCAGCCATGGCGCAGGAGTATCTGCGGCTGAATGACGCCGTCTATCGCATGGGCGTCCTGCGCGAAACGTTCAGCAGGTTACACTGATGCTGCGCAGCTCGTCCGCAGGCGTTCGCGGAGCAGGAGCGGAATAACCGCTGGACTGTCGATCAAGTAGCGGCGCGCCATGTGAACGGGATCACTGCCGAGCCGGTACAGCCATTCCAGGCCACTCCGCTGCATCCAGCGGGGGGCACGCCGATGCGCGCCGGCCAGGAACTCCAGGCTGGCCCCGATGCAGAGACCACTGCCGGTGGCGCGCCCGCACCGGCGAATGGCATCGGCCAGGATCTCCTGGCGCGGCGATCCGACCGCAAGGAAGACATAGCGCGCCGGATGCGCCAGCACGAAATCGACGGTGGCAGCCAGCATCGCCGGATCGCGCTCAAACCCGCGTGGTGGATCGTAGTGAGCACAGGCAGCGAGGCCATATCGCGCCAGCAGCGGCGGAAGCCAGCGCGCGGCCAGGCCAATGATCGTGATGCGATCCGCCGGAGAGACGTAGCGTGCAAACAGCAGCGAGGTGAGATCGCTGCCCGGCGCAACACTCGGCGTCGGTAACCCGAAGGCATGCGCAACCTCGCCGACAACACGCGAGTCCAGCAGTCGAAGCCAGGCATCGTCATACAGCGCCCGCAGGTTTCGGTAGCGATGCATGCGAACCAGGTGGTCGGCATTCGGTGTCACGACATAGCCGAAAGCCGCGTCAGGCGGACGTGCGGCAATCAATGCCGCAGCCGAGGCGGTACTCGTATCGGCGAAGTCCAGGCCCAGCAGGCGCACGCAGCTACGCATGCACCATAATCAATGCCCAATAGGTTAAGGAATGCTGCACAGTGTCGCGGTATGCATTCAGTCAGGTGCATCGCCGTGCTGATTCAGGCTATTTCGCCCGCGCCGGCGCAGCAGCCACAGCCCCTTGTGATGTCGTCGGTGTCAGTTTGCGCTGACGATCAAGCGCCTCCATGACACGCAAATCTCGCGCAAGGCGCGACCCCTTTGGAGGCACCAGGACACGGCCACGGACTGATACTTCCAAAATCCGATGTACATCTTCGATCTGAATGAAACATGCTCCTCGCTGGAACCCGCCTGAGGCGAATTGTCCAGGGGCGGCCGACTGGATAAGCTCGCTCATCAAGTACGGATAGGTTTCGATGATCAAGTCACCATTTGATCAGCAGGCTTGGCTCGATCGCATTGGATACAACGGCTCGCGCGAACCGACGCTCAGCACACTGCATGAGCTCATCTTTGCGCACTCACAGGCGATCGCATACGAGTCGCTGGACATCATGCTCGGGCGGACACCAAGTCTCGACATTACGTTACTGCAACACAAGATGATTTTCGGCGGGCGCGGCGGCTACTGCCTGGAGCAGAACACGCTGTTCCGGGAAGGCCTCCGGTCACTGGGCTATAAGATCACGAGCTTGCAGGGCAGGGTCGTTCGGGGGATGGCAATCGACGCCCCTCGCCCAGCGATCCATATGCTGCTGCAGGTCGATCTGCCTGAAGGGCAATATCTGGCGGATGTCGGTTTCGGCAATTTGGCTCCTACCGCCGCTCTTCAGCTGCGAGCGGGTGTTGTTCAGGAAACACCGCACGAGACGATGCGCTTCATCGACGTCGGCGGAGAGCTGACGCTGCAGGCAAAGCTGCGTGATACCTGGGCGCACATCTATCGCGTAATTCCTTATCCGAGGTACGACAGCGAGTACGAGATCACGAACTGGTACACCGCCACGCATCCGGCAGCACCGTATCAGAGCAACATCATTGCGGCCCGTCCAGGCATCGATCGAACCCGTATCACCATGTTCAACCGGCGCATCACAGTGCGTCACGCAACGGGCGAGGCTGACAGGCGGGAACTGAGGGACGAGGTGGAGTTCAGGTCGGCACTACGTGACGAGTTCGGTTTGAACATGACCGACGAGGAGATCCTTAGCTGCATCGACGTCATGGAGCGCAAGGGTGAGAAAGGCGCGCCCCATCCATTCTTTGCATGACCGAGATACTGCTGTGTCCTTCGGCATTGCATCGTCGAAGCAGGCTAGGTCGACAAAATCCTGGCCAGCATCTCTCCCGCCCGCCGGCACTGTCGGGAATCGACATTCAGATGCGTCACCGCACGCACCGTGCGTGCTGCAAACGCGGACACCAACACGCCCTGCTCCTGAGCGCGGTGCACGACGGTCGCGGCATCCGGCAGCGGCTCGGGCACGCGGAAGATCACAATGTTGGTCTGGACGGTCGCCAACTCTATCTCGGCGCGCGTATTGGCAACGCATTCGCCGATGATGCGCGCGTTCGCATGGTCCTCGGCCAGGCGCGCGATGTTGTTGTCGAGCGCATACAACCCCGCCGCCGCCAGGATGCCGGACTGGCGCATCGCACCGCCGAACATGCGCCGCGCTCGCACCGCCTGCTTCATTGCCGCGGCGCTTCCCGCGATGACGCTCCCCACCGGACAGCCCAGCCCCTTCGACAGCGCCACGGATACCACGTCGAACGGTGCAGCCATGGCAGTCAGGGACATGCCGGTCGCCACTGACGTATTGAACAGCCGCGCGCCATCCAGATAAGTGGCCATCCCCAGTTCACGGGCGGCCGCGCAGATCGCCTCGGCATCCGATTGCGGGAACACCACGCCGCCGCCCCGGTTATGCGTATTCTCCACCGCCACCAGCGTGGTGGGAGGAAAGATGATGTGCCCCACCGGCTTGTGCGCGGCCCGAAGATCCGCCGCGGTGAACAGTCCGCCGTGTCCCACCACGGTGAACTGCACGCCGGAATTCGCCGCCGCCGCGCCGGACTCGTGCCAGACGATATGGGCCTCATCGCCCACCACGACATCGTCGCCCGGCCGAGTCAGGATCTTCAGACCGATCTGGTTGGCCATCGTGCCACTCGGCACGAACACCGCGGCCTCCTTGCCTAGCAGCGACGCCACACGCTCCTGCAGCGCGCGCACCGTCGGATCCTCGCCATACTGATCGTCGCCAACCGGCGCATTCGCCATCGCCGAGCGCATCGCATCGCTCGGCAGCGTCACCGTGTCCGACCGCAGGTCGATCCGTTCCATCGGCACCTCCTTCTGTCAGGCTCGTTCCGTCGCAAGTGCTGCCTCGCTCAAATGGCCGCGCGCCACCCGTCCCAAAGCGAATGCGAATGCGGCACTCAGCAGCAGCGGTATCGCCGCGACATAGAACAGTTGGTACCCCGGCAAGTGCAGTCCGAGCAACACGCCGCCTATCACCGGCCCGGCAATGGAGCCGATCTTGGCCACCGCCAACGCCCAGCCCTCGGCATTGGCGCGATACGCTGTGGGATAGAAGACCGGTGCCATCGCCGTGCAGGCGAACTGTGCCCCCACCACGAAGAAGCCAAGCCCGAACACCAGCATTTCCAGTAGCACCACCGGCATCGGCACGCCCACCATCGTCCCGACGATCGCGCCGGCGAATGGCAATACAGCAACAGCCGAAAGTCCCAGCCGATCGATGATCTGCCCGGTGACCAACCCGCCAATCGTCCCGCCGAGCGAATACACCGATGTCGTCAGAGCCGCGTTCGATTCGGAAAGGCCCACACCGTGGATCAGCACCGGCATCCAGCTCTGCATGAAGAACACCGCAGCCGAATTGAAGATGTAGAACAACCAGAGCAGCGGCGTGATGAACAGCAGGTTGCCGACAAACAGCAGCCGAGGCGAAAAGTTCGCCCCGCGTGTGTCCTCGTGGATTACGAAGCGCGCGTCATCGGGCACCCGGTATCCCGGCAGCATCCGCCCGATCACGCGCCGCAGTTCGCCCCAGCGATGCTCCCGCAACGTCAGGAACCGCACCGAGTCTGGCAGCGCGAACCACAGGCAGATCGAGATCACGAACGGCAGCACGCCGCCCACCAAGAACATTGCCTGCCAGCCGAAGTTCGGAATCAACGTCGCGCCACCGATACCGGCAAGCACCGCACCGATGGTGAAGCCGGTAAACATCAGCACCACCCACGTCGCACGCAGCCGGCGCGGCGCAAACTCGCTCACCAGCACGATCGCGTTCGGCACCGCGGCATACAACCCAACGCCCGCGAGGAAGCGCAGCCACAACAGCACGCTCACCGACGGCGCCCAGATCGATGCCAGCGTGAACCCACCGAACAGCCAGCAGCCCAGGATGATCGTGGTGCGTCGCCCAATGCGATCGCCAACCCAGCCGAACACGATCGATCCCACCATCAGCCCCGCGACACCGAAGCCGAACACCGACCCGAACGAGCCCACCGGCACGTGCCATTCCCGCGCCAGCGCCGGCACGACAAACGAGATCGCCGCGAAGTCGAAGCCATCCAGCAGCATGCAGAGAAACGTCCAGCCCAGCAGGCCCATGGCGAAGCGGCCAAACCTCTGCGTCTCGATCAACGACGCGACATCAATGATCGGCCTGTCCATGCGGCCTCCTGTCATCGCCACGCCAGCAGCAGCCGCTCCGCAATCCCGATGAGCCACGATACCGCAAGCCCCATCACCGACAACACCACGATGCCGGCCAGCAGATTGTCCGTATCGTAGAGATTGCCGGCCGACAGCACGAAGGCGCCGATACCGCGGTCGGCACCGATCATCTCCGCCGCCACCAGCAGCACGATCGCGATCGACGTAGTCACGCGAAAACTGTTCAGGATCGCCGGCAATGCCGCAGGCAACACCACCTTGCGCACGATCGCCCAATGCGACAGGCCGAAGCTCTGCGCCATGCGGATCAGCGAGCGCGGCACATTGTCCACCGCGCCCGAGGTGGCGATCACCGTCGGGAAGAACACGCCGAACGCCAGCGTGATGATCTTCGAGCCCTCGCCGATGCCGAACCAGATGATGAACAGCGGCACCAGTGCGATTTTCGGAATCGGAAACAGCGCTGATACGATCGCCATGCCGGGCGAGCGCATGGCCGACCACAGGCCAACCGCGAGGCCCATGCCGATGCCGAACACCGTGCCGATGATCCAGCCGATCGCCAGCCGCCCCAGCGATGCACTGAGATGCTTCCAGAGTTCGCCACTGATCGTCAGCTGATACAGCGCCACCGCGATATTCACCGGAGCCGGCAGGAACAGCGTCGGAATCAGCCCGGCCGAGGCACCGGCCTGCCACAACGCAATCGCACCAAGCAGTGTCGCGGTGCCAGCCAGTGGCAGATTGCGCGGCGCGAACCCGCCGCCACGGAACGGAACAACTTCAGGCAATGTTGCCCAGCCGGTAAAATCCCGCCGCGGTGCGATGGAACAGCGCCGCCCTCTCATCCGCTGAATACCCGGCCGCCAGCCGCTTGAACGCGTTCCAGACCACCGTGTAGCTGCACATGCCCTTATCGACAGGGAAGTTGCTCTCGAACATGCAGCGCTCCGGACCGAAGGCGTCGATGCAGGTTTCCATGAACGGCCGCCACGCCGCGGCAAGCTCGCCCGACGACGGCGGCAGCACCTCCTCGTGGAAATTGAAGCCGCGTATCGTCATCGCCTGTCCGCCCAGCTTCAACATAACATTGGGACACTTCGCCAGTTCCCGCAGATGCTGCCGCCAGTTGGCAAAGGCAGCGTTCGGATACACCGCGTAAGGCCCAACGCAGATCGGTCCGCCACAGTGATTGGCCAGGATCGGCTGATCCGGCAGCGCCCGCGCGATATCGATCAGCTCCGGCAGTTGCGGATGGTACAGCGAGCATTCGTAGGACAGCCCGAACCTCGCCAACCGCCGCAACCCCGCGCGGAATGCCGGATCCATCAGCAGGTGCGCCGGCGCCGGCGAGGACGTCGTCATCACCACCGCCGCATCCCATCCGGCGCTCTGGCGTATCCCCTTGAAGCGGCCGCCACCAGCCTGGATATGCGCCTCCAGCACCGCATCGATCGGCTCGCCCAGCCTGAAATCGCAATAGCCGACAATACCGGCACACGCGCGCAGCCCCCCAGCCTCAGCGCGCGCAGCGATACCAGCGATGTGCTCGGTCTCTCCCACCGGACGGAGCTCGTCCGGACCGTCGCTGCGATAGGCAAAGCCACACTGGATGAACACCGTCGCCCGCACATTATGCCCGGCCGCCAGATCAGCGCGCAGCTCATCGAGCAGATAGACGCCCGATGCTCGATCCCAAAGATGATGGTGCGCCTCCACGATCGGCAGCGCCGGATCGATGACGTCCTCCCGCAGTTTCGCGAGCCAGCTCTCGTTCACATGCGGATGCGGATAGGCTCGGCGTTCGCCGCTCGTCGTGCTCATGGACGCTCTCCCGGATCGCTTATGCCGCAGCGTAGCCCGTCCCGCTGCACCAGGAAAATGCGACGGACCTACGGCATATCATCAAGCGCACGCTCCGCCGCCGCCGCATCGTCGCGGATCAATCGCCACAGCTCCGCTTCGACCGCCTGCAGATCGGCATCCGTCACCACGCGCCGTGCCACCGGCCGATCGATCCGGTGGATCGCGCGCACCTTGCCCGGCCGCCGCGACAGCACCACGATCTGCTGTCCAAGCCGCACCGCCTCGCCGAGATTGTGGGTCACGTATATCGTCGTGGTTCCAGCGCGTTCGATCAGTGCGGCGAACTCATCCAGCAGCAGGTCCCGCGTCTGCGCATCCAGCGCCGACAGCGGCTCATCCAACAGCAGGCACGCCGGCCGCACCGCCAACGCACGCGCGATGCCCACGCGTTGCCGCATGCCCCCCGAGAGCTGCCGCGGCCAGGCCGAAGCGAACTCGCTCAGCCCCGTCAGCGCCAGCACCTCGCCAACACGCGCCTCGCGCTCGACCCGCGGCAGCCGATCCTCCAGCACCAGCGCGACATTGCCCGCAACAGTCCGCCACGGCAGCAACGCAAAATCCTGGAACACGTAAGTCAATGCATTCAGGCAGTCGGACGGGATTTCACCCTCGGAGATAACGCTGCCCGCGGTCGGTGCCAGCAGCCCACCCACGATGCCCAGCAGCGTCGACTTACCGCAGCCGGACGGCCCGACCAGTACGGTGACCTCACCCGGCTGCGCGACGAGATCGATGTCCTGCAATGCGATCAGATCGCCATAGGCGTGGCTGACACCGCGGAGCACTAGTCGCAGTCCGGAGCCCGTCATCAGCCATGCATAAGATTTTTGAACCGCAGATGGACGCAAATGAACGCAGATAAGACGAAGCGGTCGGAACGAAATCTGCGTCCATCTGCGTCCATCTGCGGTTCCAATTCACGTCAGCGCGTCGGCAGGAACTGCGTATCGATCATCGATTTCGGATCCGCATCCCCCTTCACCAGTCCCTGCGCCCTGAACCAGTTGAGTTGAGCGATCACGTCAGCCACATCCAGTGCCCCGCCCGCATCATAAAATCCAACACCGCCGATGATCTTCTCCCGTGCCTTCGGATCCCCGGTGAACACATATTTCTCGATCAACGGGATCATCGCATCGGTCTTCGCATCGACGATCGGCTTGCCTTGCGCATCCAGCCGTAGGAACGCCTGCCGATAATCGTCAACGCCCTTCTCATACGCCCGCGCGAACCGCTTCAGCACATCGCCACGCTGCGCAATCATCGGTGCCGTGGTGAACAGTGCGGTGATCTGATATGGCACGATGTCGCCAGCCCACCCGATGATATGCCCCTGCCCCACTGCGGCGACAGGCTTCGCCATCGAGGCAATGGCGATCGTCGCATCCACCTGATCGCTGCTGACCGCCGCCACCATGTTGGCGATCTGCTGCACCGGCCGCAGAGTCACCGACGCCACATCGAAATGCTCCGCCTCGGCAATGCGCCCCAGCATGTAATGGAATGACGAACCATACTGCGTGATCGCAAAGCTATGTCCCGCAAGCTTCGCCGGCGTCGTCAGCCCCGCATCGAACGCCTTGTTCGAGACCAGGATGGCGGAGCCCTCATAGCCACGCTCTTCATGCAGCCCGCCGCCGATGACCTTCAGCGTGCCCTTCTCTGCGAGGTTGAAGAACCCGCCCGTCAGCGCGGTGACGCCCACATCGATATCGCCCGACACGGCCGCGGCCGCGATCGGCTGCGCCGCCTCGAAGAAGCGAAACGTCAGGTCGATCCCTTCGTCACGGAAATAGCCTCGCTCCTGCGCGATGTAGAACGGCGCCGGCGACAGCGTATGCAATAGCCCAAGCCGCACCGGATCTGCCGCATGCGCCGCAAAACTCGCCAGCAGCGCGACAATAAATGCAACGAACCTCATCGGCGCAGCGGCAATGTACCAAGCAGCCCAACCACGCCACCCGCCATCACATAATACGCCGGCACCATGTTGCTGCCGGTCAGTGAGATCAGCCACGTGATCATCAGCGCAGCCGTGCCACCGAAGATCGAAACCGCGAGATTGTCCGAAAGCCCCAGCCCCGTCGCCAACGCGCGGTTCGGGAACATGTCGCCAATGCCCGTCAGTATCGGCCCCTGGTACAGCGCGATCACCGCACCGAACACCACCTGATAGACCAGCAGCGTCGTCAGGCGCGGCGTCGCATTGATCAGCGCGAACATCGGATACACCAGGACCATCAGCAACACAGCGGCAGACCGCAGCATTACCCTCGGTCCAATGCGATCGACGAAGTGTCCCACCACCGGGATCAGCGCGCCCGCGGTGATCGTGCCGACCATCGTCGCCGTGAACCCCGCTGCTTGTGGCAGCTTCAGCGTGTGCGTCGCGTAGGTCGGCGTATAGATCAGGATCGTGTAGGTGCAGATCGTTGACAGCGTGATCAGCGCACCCGAGGCGAAGGCCTCCTTCGGATGCTTGGTGATCACATCGATGAACGGAGATCCGCCGCGCTCATGCGTTTGCTTGTGCTCCGGCGGTTCGGCGATGCGCGTGCGCAGCAGATAGCCCACCGGACCAATGAACAGCCCAAGCAGAAATGGCACGCGCCACCCCCAGCTCTCCAGATCAGCCGCGCTGAAGCTGTTGGACACGATGGCCCCCACCGCCGCCCCCAGCGCGATGAACAGGCTGCTCGAGGCATAGACCCAGCTCACATAATATCCCGCGCGCCCATCCGGTGCGTATTCGCGCATGAAGGCCGTCGCGTTGCCCATCTCGCCACCGGTCGAGAAGCCCTGAAGCAACCGCGCCACCACCAGCAGCAGCGGCGCGGCAATGCCGATCTGCGCATAGGTCGGCATGAATGCGATCATCGCGGTGCCGATGCACATCAGCATGATGGTCAGCGACAGCGCGGCCTTGCGTCCCACCTTGTCGGAATACATGCCTAACAGCGTGCCACCGAGCGGACGCATGAAGAACCCCACACTGAAGGTGGCGAACGACAACAGCAGTCGGGTCAGTTCGTCCGATGCAGGAAAGTACAGCTTGCCGATCGTGGCAGCGAACACGCCATACAGCATGAAGTTGTACCACTCGAGGCCGTTGCCGACCACAGCCGCGGCAACGGCGCGCGGTCCGGTAATGGCGATGCGTCCCGCGCCAACGGCGACCTGCTGCTGCATAGCGAACTCCCCAGTTCGAGGGGAGCTTAGGCCGCCACCTGCATTTCGCCCAGATAGGCCTCGCGGATCAGCGGATTCTGCCTCAGCTCCGACGCCGTGCCGGACAACACGACCTGGCCCGTCTGAAGCACATAGGCACGATGCGCGATGGACAGCGCCATGTTGGCGTTCTGCTCCACCATGAAGATCGTCGTGCCCTGCTTGTTGATCTCCTGGATGATGTCGAACGTCTGCTCGACATACAGCGGCGACAGCCCCATCGACGGTTCATCCATGCACAGCAGCTTCGGCCGCGCCATCAGCGCGCGTCCCATCGCCACCATCTGCTGCTCACCGCCGGACAATGTGCCCGCGATCTGGTTTCGCCTCTCCTTGACCCGCGGGAACAGCGAATACACGCGCTCCAGATCCTGGTCGAACTCTGCACCCCGCTTGCGTAGATACGCACCCATCTCCAGGTTCTCGAACACCGTCATCCTGGGAAACAGTCGCCGCGCTTCCAGCACCGGCGCGATGCCACGGCGCACGCGTTCCGCGGTGGGCATCCGCTCGATCGCGACACCCTGGTAGGTCACCGTGCCACGCGTTGGCCGAACTACCCCCATGATCGTCTTCATCGTCGTGGATTTGCCGCAGGCATTGCCGCCCAGCAGCGAGACGATCTCACCTTCCTCGATGGTGTAATTGACCTTCTTCAGGACGTGCAGATCGCCGTAGTAGGTGTCGACATCCTTGAATTCGAGCAGCATCTCAGTCCTCATTCCCTACGGCTGAGCCGCGATCCACAGTGTAAGATTCAACACGGATTGCACGGATTGGATCGCTGCGCGATCCACTGCACGGATTGCACGGAAAGAATTTTGTGCGCTTCGCGCAATCACCGCGCGCGACCGGCGCGAAGCGCCCAAAACCCTTCATTCCGTGTAATCCGTGCCTCAATCCGTGTAATCCGTGTTGAATCTCTTAAGCCACGCTCGCCGCGGCAGCCTGCGCATTGCGCCCAAGATAGGCCCGCAACACTTCCTCGTCGCGCCTTACCTCGTCGGGCCTGCCGTGGGCGATGACCTCGCCGTGATCCAGCACAAAGACGGTATCCGCCAGCGTGGTGACCACATCGAGCTTGTGCTCGATCAGTAGCACCGTCAGCCCCAACTGATTCAGGCTTTTCACCTGCTCTGCCAGTTCCAGCGTCTCCGCCGGGTTCATGCCCGCCGTCGGTTCATCCAGCAGCAGAATGCGTGGCCGCGACGCGAGTGCCCGCGCGATCTCGATGCGGCGCCGATTGGCATAGGACAGCCCCGCCACCATCTGCCCCACCCGCGGCACCAACCGATTGCCGAAGATGGAGAAGATCTCCATCGCCCATTCCCGCGCCTGCTTCTCTTCCGCCATCGTGCCGGGCGGACGCAGGATCGCCGCCAATGCGCCAGTCTTCAGCCGCGCATGCTGACCGATCAGCGCATTCTCCATCACCGTCAGGTTGGGGAACAACCGCAGGTTCTGGAACGTGCGCGCAACGCCCTTCTCCAGGATCTTGTAGTCAGGCAGCCCCATCAGCTCCTCGCCGTGGAACCTGATCGAGCCCTCCTGCGCCTCCACCAGGCCAGTGATCACGTTGAACAGCGTGGACTTGCCGGACCCGTTCGGTCCGATCACCGCGACCACACCGCCATTCGGCACCACGAGATCGACGTTGTTCAGCGCGGTCAGGCCACCGAACTTCACCGTCACGCCTTTGATTTCCAGCGCCGCCGCGCCGGTACGGGTATCACCGCCGAGCCCGTGCAGCTTCAGGTCGGTAAAGCCGCCACGCCGCACCTCGGCGTGCTGCTGGTCTAAGCTCAGCGCTGCCTGTTGCCGCACCGCCGGTATCAGTCCCTGTCGCCGAAACAGCATCATCCCCACCAGGATGAAGCCGAAAATGAGCTCGATGGACGGCACCAGATCGACATGTTGCAGCCACATGTTGCCGACCAGTCGGCCCAGTGCGTGCAGCCACTCGGTCAGATCCTGCAGCCACCACGATTGCAGCAACTGAAGAACGAAGGCGCCCAGGACCACGCCCCAGACACTGCCGATGCCGCCAAACACGATCATCACCAGGATCATGACAGAGACCGGGAAGCCGAACATTTCCGGCGTCGCAGTCTGCAGCTTCGCGACATAGAACACACCGGTCATGCCACCGAACGCCGCGCCGATCGCGAAGGCCATCAGCTTGAACTTGGTCCGGTCCACGCCCATCGCCCCGGCGGCGATCTCGTCCTCGCGGATCGCCATCCAGGCGCGGCCGATACGCGAATCACGCAATCGGATACTGACGAAGACCAACAGCGCCACCATCGCGATCGCGACATAATAGTAAGGCCGGGCATCGACGCCGAAACTCCAGCCGAACAACTTCGGTGCCGCCACCCCATTCAATCCCGCGGCGCCATTCGTCAGTCCGTCCCAGTTGCGCACCACGATGGGCACGATCTCGCCGAAGCCCAACGTCACGATGGCCAGGTAATCTCCACGCAGCCGAAGGGTCGGCGCACCGAACAGGATGCCGAAGAAGGCCGCCAGACCCGCGGCCAATGGCAGCGCCAACCAGAACGACAGCGTGAAATGCACCACGCTGGTGTCGCCGGTCTCGCCAGGCATCTTTGCCACCAGGCCAAGATACTGGAACGGCTCCCAGAAACTGCTCCACTCCGGTTGGAGCTGGAACGCGGTCAGGATGCCGTACGTGTAGGCGCCGATGGCGAAGAATGCGGCATAGCCAAGGTCCAGCAAGCCCGCGAAGCCCACAACGATGTTCAAGCCCAGCGCCAGCGTCGCATAGGCCGCCGCATTGGCCATGCTGTCTACGTCGGCATCGTTGGGGTGGAAGATCGGGAACCCCAGCGCGAAGGCGACAAGTAACAACAAGCCGATGCGGCGTCGCGTCGCTTCCGGAATGCGGGCGATCGGTCGGGTCAGGACCGACACGGCAGCGGCAGCAGCGCCATTCATCCGCGGTCCCCCTTCACGACTTGCTGGGCGCGATGCGCCCGAACAGGCCCGCGGGCCTGAATACCAGCACCAGCACAAGGATCGAGAAGATGATCACGTCCGCCCAGGCAGCGGCAATGAACTGGCTCGCCATCGCTTCAATCAGGCCAATCAGCACACCGCCCACCATCGCACCCGGCACGTTGCCGATACCGCCCAGCACCGCGGCGGTGAAGGCCCGCAGGCCAGCGGTGAAGCCGATGATGAAGCTGGTGAAGTTATAATAGAGGCCGAAGATCAGCCCGCTGGCGCCGGCAAGCGCCGAACCCAGGAAGAAGGCCATCAGGATGACCTTGTCCACCTCCACGCCCATCATGCGCGCAGCTTCGACATCCTGCGCCGTCGCGCGCATCGCCTTGCCGATGCGGCTGCGCTGCACGAAGAGGTAGAGGGTCCCCATCAGTAGCAGCGCTATGACCCAGATGAGGATGACACGGAAATCAAGGACGGCGCCGCCGATGTGATAGCGGATCGCCGGCAGCGGATTCGGGAAGTTCTTCGAATCCGCCCCCACCGTCAGCAGGATGACATTGAACAGGATGTAAGAGATGCCGATGGTGGTGATCATCGCCGCCGGCCCCTTGACGTTGCGCAGCGGCCGCAACAGCACCCGCTCGATCGCCATCCCAATGCCGCCACAGAACAGCATGGTGACAATGAACGCGGCGACCAGCACGCCAACCAGCGGCAAGCCAGTCAGTATGACGTCCTGACCCGATAACCCGAACGACTGCAGCACGAACAACGCGATGAAGGAGCCGACCATGAACACGTTGAAGTGGGAGAAGTTGATCAGCTCCATGATGCCGTAGACCAGGGTGAACCCAAGCGCCAGCAACGAATACATCGCGCCCAGGCTCAACCCGTTGATCAGTTGTTGCAGCAGCAGGTCGTAGGTTGTCATCTCCTCAGGCCTGCGGCGCCACGCCGATGTAGTGATATTGCCGCGATACGTCGTCCGGCCGCGCCGACGTGTCCTGCTTGATCTGGAACACGCTGACGGTCCGGTCCTTGAGGTCGCCGTTCTCGTCGAACTGGACCACGCCCTGGATGGTCGACACCTTCGCCGTCTGGATCGCATCGCGCACCGCGCTGCGGGTGATCGGCTTGCCGCTCGCCGCCACTCGGCGGATCGCATCGATCACCACCAGCGTCGCATCGTAGGCGGTGATCGTGTAATCATCCGCCGCCTTGTTGTACTTGCGGAAATACGCATCGACAAAAGACTGCGCCTTGTTGTCGGCAACCGTATGCGGCGACGCGATGGTGGCATACCAGCCATTGGCCGCCGGGAAACCTACCGAGCTCAGCATGACCGGGCCATACACCCCGTCGCCGCCGCCCTTGATGACGTTCGGCACGATGTCAAACGACTGCTTTGCAAGCTTCACACCGGCCTGGCCGACGCCGCCATAATAAATGGCATCCGGATTCAACGACTTGATCTTGGTCAGGATGGCCGTGTAATCGGCGCCCTTCGGGTCGAGCCGATCACGGCCCGCAACCTTCATCCCCTTCTTCTCGGCCTGTTTCTGGAACGCATCCGCCATGCCCACGCCATAGGCACCGCTGTCATCCAGGATGTAGACCGACTTCACGTGCAGCACATCAGCGTAGAAATTCGCCATGTTGGGACCTTGGTAGGCATCCGTGGTCACGGTGCGGAAGTAGATCGGCTTGCCACCCGGGCGGAACTGCTGCGCGAATTTGGGATCGGTGATGTCAGGATTGGTGGAGGATGGCGTGATCGTCGCCAGGTCCGCCATGCTGAGGATTGGCGCCATCGCCTTCCCCGCGCCGCTCATCTGGGGGCCGACAGCGGCAACCACGTCTGGGTCCGACACCATCTTGCGCGCGTTGGTCGCGGCCTGCGCCGGATCGTATTGCCCCGCCGTCGGGGTACCGTCATCCAGCGCCAACGTCTCCAGCCGCACGCCCGGTATACCGTTACCTTCGTTGGAGCCGTCGATCGCCATCATGATGCCGTTCCTGACCCGCACCGCGCCTTCTGAGTCAGCGCCGGTCAGGGACAGGTCCATCGCGATCTTCACGACCTTGTCGGCCGCCAGAGCGGTCTTGCCCAGCGTCGCAATCGCGGTCGCGGCGATCAAAGCCTGCGCGGCTTCGCGTCGTGTCAGCATGTGAAGTCTCCCAATTTGGTTTCTTTGACCGCTAGGTATTTTCACTTGGACAAGAAAGCAAGTTCCATGCCCAGAAAGATACCGTCCACGGCCCCTCCGCTTACCCCCTCCCGTAAGGGAGGGGGATTTCTGCGTGGTCCAGCAATTACGATTGTGGCGCGACTTCCAGGTACTTGTACTGCGCCGACACATCGGTCAGCGACTTCGACTTGTCCTGCGTGATCTGGAACACGCTGACCGTCCGGTCCGCCAGATCGCCATTCGCATCGAACGACACGATGCCCTGGATCGTCGGCACCTTCGCCGTCTGGATCGCCTCGCGCACATTCGCCCGTGTCATTGCCTTCTTCGCCGCGACCACCCGCTTCACCGCATCGATGATCACCAGCGAAGCGTCATAGGCAGTGATGGTGTAGTCATCCGGCGAATCGCTGAACTTGCCGGTATACGCCTTGATGAATTCGGCGGCTTTCGTGTCGCCCACCAGATGCGGCGCGGCGATCGAGGTATACCAGCCTTCGCATGCCGGGAACCCGGCACCATTCAGCAGATCGGAGCTGTACATACCGTCCGGCCCCGCCTTGATCACCTTTGGAATGATGTCATAGGCCTGCTTGGCCAGCTTCACTCCCGCCTGGGTGACGCCGCCGTAATAGAGCGCCTCGGGGTTCACCGACTTGATCTTCGTCAGCACCGCCGTGTAGTCGGCAGCCTTCGGATCCAGGCGATCGCGGCCAAGGACTTCCATGCCCTTCTCCTTCGCCTGCTTCTCGAATGAATCCGCCACGCCCACGCCGAACGCGCCACTGTCATCCAGCACGTAGACTTTCTTCACGCGCAACTTCTCGGCGAGGAAATTCGCCATGTTCGGGCCCTGATAAGCGTCGGTGGTCACCGTCCGGAAGTAGATCGGTTCGCCCGCCGGCCGGTACTGCGCGGCAAATTTCGGGCTGGTGATGTCGGGGTTGGTCGAAGAGGGGGTGATCGTCGCAAGACCACCCTGGCTGAGGATTGGCGCCATCGCCTTGCCGGCGCCACTCATCTGCGGACCGATCGAGGCCATCACAGCCGTGTCCGCCACCATCTTGCGGGCATTCGTCGCAGCCTGCGCCGGATCATACTGCCCGGCCGTCGCCGTGCCATCGTCAAGCACCAGCAGTTCGAACTGGTAGCCCGGGACTGCACTGGCCTGGTTCGCGGCATCGAACGCCATCTGGATGGCATTCCTCACCCGGCTCGCACCCAGGGAATCCGCGCCGGTCAGCGACAGGTCCACGCCCACTTTGACCACCTTGTCGGCGGCGAACGCAGTTGCCTTGCCCAGCGCTGTAGCAACGGCTGTGGTGGCGAGAAGCTGGGCAGTTGCCCGGCGAGTTAGCATGTGAAGTCCCCTCCTGACAGTGTGTCACCGCATGATAAGGCGGGCCTCTGCCGCCGGTCACGCAAGATTCAATCTGCCAGAGGTTGACCCGCCCCGCTAGCGGCGGAACCGCAGATCGAGGCCCTTGAGCATCCAGGCGGCCTCGATCGTATCCAGGTCTGTGAAGCCCGACGGGTTGGCACGGGATGGTTGGGCGGACAGACCCGGCGCGCGCTCAACGCGCCATATACCGAGCAACCGGCGCAGTTCCTCCAGCGGCACGGGGTGATCGTCCACCCGAAGGTTGAGGTCCGGGAAATCCTCGGTAGTGGTGAGCATCATGGCGGCGGATTGCCGGCCGCGCCTGTCGCCGCCCGCGGCATCGCCCGCCTCCATCGCCACCATCAACCGTTCCGGCATGTCCAGCGCGGCGTTCGTCTGCCAGGTTGCCAACGTTGCCCCGATGGTCGGCTCTCCCGCCAGCATATTGCCCGCCACGCTGATGCCGCGCGCCGCGACGCTGCCGCACCACTCGACGCAGTTCTGCCCGGTCCATGCCGCCGTGCGTCCGTGGCGGTCCACCGCATGCACCTGCCGGAGGCCGCGCCCTTCATCGCCCGCCAGCGCCCCCTCGATCGCCGCAGCCGGCGCCAGGCCCCGTGCCATCGCGTCCAGGATGGCTGGACCGAGGTAGCGGTTGGTGAACGACTGTGTAGACACCGCGCCAACACCCGACCGCACGAACGGGCACGACGCCCCGACGGCAAACGCCTTGGTCGCAACTGCCACGGCGAACGCTCCCGTTGCAGGATCATGGGCAACAATGGACCAGGTCATGGGACCTCCAGGCAATGATACGGTCAACCATTCCGACCACGGCAGCACACGCTGCGGTGGAAGCGCGCACCACCCTGCCTTGCGCTTTTCGCGATTATTGCCGACGGTTGCAACAACTCACCAGCAAAGCGTGATCGACACGGCCAAGAAAAAGGAACGACGACGATGGAAGGCCTCGAAGCCAGGACTATGCGAAAAGTGCTGCGGCACCTGATTCCGCTAGCAATCATTTGTTACTTCGTGAACTACCTCGACCGCGTCAATCTGAGCTTCGCGGCGCTCGAGATGAACAAGGACCTCGGATTCACCGCCACGGTATATGGCTTCGGTGCCGGCGTATTCTTCATCGCCTATTTCCTTCTGGAGACGCCGTCGAATCTGATCCTCGTCCGCGTGGGCGCACGGCGCTGGATCGCGCGCATCATGTTCACATGGGGACTGTTGTCCGGCTCGATGGCGTTCATTCAGGGCGAGACGAGCTTTTACATCGTTCGGTTCCTGCTCGGTGCGGCGGAAGCCGGCTTCTTCCCGGGTATGCTGTTCTATCTGTCGCTGTTTTTCCCTGCTTCCTATCGTGGACGCATGGTGAGCACGTTCATGGTTGCAACGGCTTTCTCAGCCGTGTTCGGAGCCCCGGTTTCCAGCCTGATCCTTTACCTGAACGACTTCGGCGGACTGAGGGGCTGGCAGTGGGTGTTCATCATGGAGGCCGTGCCGGCGCTGATCCTGTCGGTCATCATCCTCGTCTACCTGAAGGATTCGCCCGCTGAGGCGACCTGGCTGGACGAAGACGAGCGCGAATGGCTGGTGGCCAGACAGGCGGCGGAGCGCCGGCAGCGTGAGGCCGTGCACGATCTTTCGGTATTGCAGGTACTGCACAATCCCCGCGTCGTCGCACTGGGCGTGGCGGGCTTTGGGATAGCCTATTCCACCTACGGAATCGTGTATTTCCTGCCGCAGATCGTCAAAGCGTTCGGGCTCACCAACATGCAGACCGGATTGGTCAGCGCGATCCCGTTCCTCGTGGCTGCTGTCGGTATGATCTGGTACGGGCGGCGATCCGACCGCAGCATGGAGCGGCGGAGCCATTGCGCTATCGCCTTCATGACCTGCGCTCTCGGTCTGGTGGCGACGGCCTTGCTGCCTTCGCCAACATTGCGGCTGATCGCATTGTGTGTGGCGGCATTCGGAGCCTGGGCAACGTTGCCTGTGTTCTGGTCGATGCCGACGGCGTTCCTGTCCGGCGCGGCTGCCGCGGCGGGAGTGGCCTATATCAACTCGATTGCGAACATCGCCGGCTTCATCGGGCCATTCGTGATGGGGTGGATCAAGGATGCGACCGGAAGCTTCGATGGTGGCCTGTTGGTCATAGCCTGCGTGTGCATCGCCTGCGCCATAACCATCCTGTGCATCACGCATGACGGCGAACTGGAAAAAGAACCGGAGACCGAAGCGATGGAGGGCAGCTTCGCAGGAGCCGAGTGACCGTCTGAAGCGGCCGGTACTGCACCGGCCGCTCACGACATGACAGGCTGGGACGAGGGAAATATCGCCGTTTGTCCCTTTGGCAAAGCAGGCCATGGGGCACCTTGTTGCTCGGAGACCTGATGATGAACCAACAAGCGAAGGATGAGGTACTCGCCACTTATACCGCATTCCTTACAGCCTTCCGGGCAAATGACTTACCGGCGATTGACCAACTGTTTCAGTATCCGTTCGCGTACGTCGGGAATGGTCAAACTTCACTTCTCGAAACATTCCCCATCAAACCGGCAGAGTTGATGGCAGCAAAGCAGTGGCACGATACCAAAGATTTTTCCTGCGAAGTGGTGTTCGCCTCGGCTGACAAAGCTCATTTGATCGTGCGCCGAGCCACACGCGTTCGGTCGGACGGATCGCCAATAGAGACGGTGTCTGCCTTCTATGCCCTAACCCGCACAGCATCGGGCTGGAAGTTCTTTGCTTTATCCGACATCACCGTCCCTGCGTGACCGACGCCCACCGCTGAATACTGATCGGTAAGGTCGATGGTCAAGGCGGCTACCACCTTGATCAATCTTATAACTCTACCGAACTGCTATGCCGATGGGATCACTGGGGAAACAGTCCGAGTTACCCCTTTGACATAGCCAACCCGCTCCACCCCGCCACCGCTCCGCCCTGACCGATCGAGCGCGTTCCGTGATGGAACCAAGTGTGGATCAACCGATTGCGCGAAGCGCAGTCAGAATCTTTCTCTGCGAAGCTCCGTGACTGCCTCCGTGACCTCCGTGCTGAATCTGCGACGCAAGCCAGGTCCCAGGCTTCGAAGCCATGTGTCCTGAGCGGTGCGATTTTCCTCGCTTGGAAGGTCGCGTCGCGTCGTTAGATCACTCCCTTCGCCCGCAGCGCCTCCAGCTCTTCCCGGCTCATCCCAAGGCGCTCGCCCAGCACGGCGTCGGTGTGCTCGCCCAGCAGCGGCGCCGCCAGCCTATAGTCCGCCGGCGTCTCGGAAAGCCGCACCGGATTGGCAATCACCTTCACCGTCTCGCCTGAGCCGTGCGCCATCTCCTTCACCACGCCGCGCGCCACGACATGCGGATCGGCAAACACTTCGGACAACTTGTTGATCGGCCCGCAGCCGATCTTCAGCGCTTCCAGCCGATCCACCCACCAGCCGGTCTTTTCTCCCTGCATCACCGGTGTCAGCGTGTCGGTCACCAGCTGCCGGTTCTCCACGCGCGCCGCATTGGTGGCAAACCGCGCATCCTCCAGCAGATGCGTCAGCGCGAACGCCTCGCAGAACCGCTTGAATGTCGGATCATTGCCGATCGACAGCACGATGTGCCCGTCCGCCGTCGGGAACACCTGGTACGGCACGATGTTCGGATGCTGGTTCCCGAGCCGCTCCGGGTTCTCGCCCGTCGCCAGGTAGTTCATCCCCTGGTTCGCCAGCCACGCCACATGTGTATCCAGCATGCCGATGTCGATCTGCTGGCCCATCCCCGTCGCATCGCGATGCCGCAACGCTGCAAGAATACCGATACAGCCATACAGTCCCGCGAACAGATCTCCGACCGGGACGCCCACCTTCTGCGGCAGCCCATCCGGCTCGCCGGTCAGGCTCATCACCCCGCCCATCGCCTGGATCAGCGAATCATACCCCGGCCGAGGCGCATAAGGACCCGTCTGCCCGAACCCGGTGATCGAGCAGTAGATCAGCCGCGGGTACTTCGCGTGCAGCTCCTCATACCCCAGCCCGTACTTCGCCAAAGCCCCGACCTTGAAATTCTCCACCAGGATGTCGCATTGCGCGATCAGCTTCTGCGCGATCGCCTGCCCTTCAGGCTGCGCGATATCCAGCGTGACCGACCGCTTGTTGCGGTTCACGCCGACGAAGTAGGCGCTCTCCTTCGTCCCCGGCATATACGGCGGCGCGAACCCGCGCGTGTCGTCCCCCGCGCCAGGCCGCTCGATCTTGATCACGTCGGCCCCGAGGTCGGCCAGCATCTGCACGCATGTCGGCCCTGCCAGCACACGCGTCAGGTCGAACACGCGCAGGCCGCGAAGTGGTCCGGTGGGTTGCGCGCCAATAGGTTCGCTCATGCGTCTCTCCAGCTTGCCGGGGCGGCGTGGGGGGTTCATACCGCCCCGATCGCTTATACCCCGGGAGGAGACGCCGGCAATGCCGGACGCAGGTGTCACGCCACAGCGCGTGACCAGTATCGAAAGCCGTGCCTCATGGACCGCGGCAGCATTTACCCTCGCCATCCTGTCGATCTCGTACGGAGCGCCGCTGCTGGTCGTGGTCGGTCTGAAGCCGATCCAGGACTCGCTCGGCACCGATCGTTCGGTGATCGCGCTCGCCGGAGCCCTGGTCTGGGTCGGCACCGGCCTCGGCGGCATCATGATGGGCTGGCTCGCCGACCGTATCGGCATCCGCGCCACCGCCAGTATCGGCGCCGTGATGATGGCCGCCGGCCTGGCACTCTCCTCAACAGGCAGCATCTGGGCCTTGTTCGTCGGCCACGGCCTGCTGATCGGCCTGGTAGGTAACGGCGCGATCTACGCCCCGCTCGTCGTCTACGTGTCCCGCTGGTTCGACCGTCGCCGAGGGTCCGCCCTGGCATTCATCTCCTCCGGCCAGTACATCGCGGGTGTCGTCTGGCCGACCGTGTTCGAGCGCGGCATCGCATCCTACGGCTGGGAGATGACGATGCTGGTCTACGCGGCCGTCGTGCTGGTGGTGATCCTGCCGCTGACCGTATTCTGTCTTCGCCCCTCGCCCGAGGCCCACGCCATCCACGCCGCCTCCGCCGCTCCCCGCAAGGGCGACCGCGTGCTGGGCATGAACCCCAACCTGGCGCAGGCGCTGATCTGCATCGCCGCGTTCTTCTGCTGCATCCCGATGGCCGTGCCCAACGGCCACCTCGTCGCATTCTGCACTGATCTCGGCATCGCCCCGGCACAGGGCGCGGCAATGCTCTCGGTGCTGCTCGCCTGCGCGTTCCTCAGCCGGCAATTCTGGGGCATGTTGGCGGATCGCATCGGCGGCCTGCGCGCGGTCATGGTCGGCTCCGCCTGTCAGGCCGTCGCGATCGCCGCCTTCCTGTCCACCCAGAACGAGGTCGGCCTGTTCGCGGTGTCGGCGGCGTTCGGCCTCGGCTTCTCCGGGATCATCCCATCCTACGTCGTCGCCATCCGCGAACTCTTCCCCGCCTCCGAGGCGTCCTGGCGCATACCCACCTTCTTCTTCCTCGGCATGTCAGGCATGGCCTTCGGCAGCTGGCTCGCTGGCGCGCTGTACGACCACTTCGGCTTCTACGCGCCGGCGTTCGGCGTCGGCGTATTCTTCAACATCGCCAATCTCATCGTCATCGGTTTCCTGGTCTCGCGACGGCGCGCCCAGCAATTGGCCTTCGCGTAGAGCATAACCGGATCACCAGGAAGCATCGCCAGGGCTTCATGCCATCCGTTCGACGATCAACGTTCGCGAGGAAACGCCCGTGAGCAAGGCTGCGCAGATCAAGTCCATCACTCCCTCGGTCATCCGTGCCCGCAAGGGCGGACAGCCAATCGTCTGCCTCACCAGCTACACTGCGCCGATGACGAAGCTGGTCGATCCTCATGTCGACCTCATCCTCGTCGGCGATTCACTCGCCATGACGATCTACGGCATGTCCAGCACGGTCGGCGTGACACTGGAGATGATGATTGCGCATGGCCGCGCCGTTGCACGCGCTGCATCCCACGCCTGTGTCGTCGTCGACCTGCCTTTCGGCTCGTACGAGGCGTCGCCCATGCAGGCGTTCGGCGCGGCGGCGAAGGTCATGACAGAGACCGGCTGCGCCGCCGTGAAGCTCGAAGGTGGTACGGCGATGGCCGAAACCATTCAATTCCTGACCACCCGAGGCGTGCCGGTGATGGCGCACGTTGGCCTGACCCCGCAATCGGTGAACGCTCTCGGCGGTTATGCCGTGCGGGGTCGTGCGGAGGCCGAAGCGGCAGCGATCATGGCGGATGCCGAGGCAGTGGCAGAAGCAGGCGCATTCAGCGTGGTGATCGAGAAGACCACCGAAACGCTTGCTCGCACGATCACCGAGCGGATTGCCGCGCCCACTATCGGCATCGGTGCCTCGCCTGCCTGCGACGGGCAGATCCTGGTGGTCGATGACCTGATCGGCCTGTTCACCGAGTTCCGTCCAAAGTTCGTGCGGCGCTATGCCGAGACGGCGCGGTCAATCGAAGAGGCAATCACCAACTATGCCGCCGACGTGCGCGCGCGTCGCTTCCCTGCGCCGGAGCATGTGTTCGCCGCGACCGTGCCCTGACCCCCCGCTACCGAAGCGCAAGCCACGCCGCGCAGGCACCAGCGACCTGCACCACGCCACCCAGGAGCAACGCCGCACACACAACGTTATAGGCATCGAGCACCCACTGCATGCTCCCGACACCAGCACGCAGACCAGTCCCGATCACGCGCATCGCGAGATTGACCACCGACGTATCGACCTGTGCCAGCAGTACCGCCAGGCACATCGTCACCAGAAGCCATCGCGTGCCAGTCTCCCGCCCAGCTTCTGTCAGGGTGTGTTGATCCGCTTCTTCCAGCATGTCTCGTCGCCCGCTGTGGAATGCCTGGGACATAGGAAATGCCTGCTGACATCGTGCTGTCAGCAGGCATCCTCAGTAGCATTCACTTGTTGAGCGGCCGGCCGGATATCTCGGCCGGCACCGAAGCGCACCTGCATTTTGCGATCCGGCGGCGGAAGCGAATGTCAACTTTCCCAGCCAGCTCTTCGGAGACCATCGATCATGCTGACGTGTTCGAAATCCTCGGGGCGAAGCCATGGAGGACAAGAGCGGACGAATTGATCAAAGGATGCCGGCGAGATCGTCATCGCAGAATGTAAAGCAGCGTGCGCTTCCTGGCTGCGACCCAATTGCCCCAGCACGGCTGCCGATAACCAATGCGCTCTCGGATCCTTCGGAAATTGTGCCAGTGAGCGCCTGGCAACCCTCTCTGCTTTGTCGAAAGCGCCCTCGTAATAGTAGGAGAGTAGCAGCAGTGTGAGAAAATCGACGTGATACGCGTTGCGCGGATCGAGCCGAATGGCAGACTTGATATAGTCGCGCCCTTCGGTTGGCCTGCCACCAAAAACCAGGAACTCGCCTTTGACAAAATTGGCTCTGGGCGAGTTGGAGTTGACCGTAAGCGCCAGCGCTAGATGTTCCCAGCAATCGCCCAGCCTTCCGGCAGAAAAGAGCAACCGCGCCAGGGTGGCTCTGGTATCCGCATCATAGGGATCGATCGCAACACCCTGTTCTGCCCATTCTATCGCCTCTGATCTCGCCTCCGTGGGCGAACGGATACCCCACCTCGTGGCCTCAGTCTCGATTTGCTGCGCCATGGCGGCATAAGCAGGGGCAAACGTGGGATCGATGGCAATGGCACGTGCGAAAAACTGGCGTGCCAGTTCAAGTTCCGCAGGGCTCGCGCGCGCTACATGCCATAACCCTCGCTGATTGGCCTCCCATGCACCGAGATTGGCGGGCGGCATTCGCAGCACCCGCCGGTACTCCGAGTCCGTTATGGCAGTGCGGACCGCCGCAACGACCGCCGATGTGATCTCGTCCTGAGCGGCAAACACGCCGTGCCGCGGACGATCGTAGCGCTCTGCCCAGATGTGATTCCCCGTTTCGGCGTCGATCAGCTGAGCGTTGATGCGCACCCGGCTCGCTTCATGCCGAATGCTCCCCTTCACCAGATAGCGCACACCGAGCTCGTACCCAGTCTGTTTCACGTCGACTGCGAGACCTCGATAGGCGAAGCTCGAATTGCGCGAGACGACAAACCAAGAGCGGCTGCGCGATAGTTCCGTAATGATATCGTCCGCGATCGCGTCCGAAAACCACTCCCGCCCGGGACCGTGATCTGGTCCCGTAAACGGAAGGACAGCGACCGATGGCTTCTCGGTCGCCAAGGCAACTTTTGGGCGCGCATCGGAGCGGTCGCCCACGCATGCCACCGTGGCGGCAAAAATATAGCCACGCCGCGACACGGTCCTGACAATGCGTTGGCCATTGTCTGCAAGTGCCCTACGAATGTCGCGGACACACTGAGTGACGCCATCGTCCGCGACAACCACATCGGGCCAGATCGTTTGCATAATGGTGTCGCGGTCCAGCAGGCGACCGGCGTTTTCGACCAGCAGGCACAAGAGGCTGAACGCCTTCGGCCTAAGTGCGACGTCCTGACCTTCGGCCGAGAGCAGGACTCCGCGCGAAAGATCAAGCACGAATTGGCCGAACCGGTATTTCGCCCCGGGCCGCGTGGCGCCCATCGGCTCGCCCCCCTGGCAGTCGATTGTCTCGGGCGATCCTAGCGGACTTTCGTCTCTTTTTCACCTGTTATACAGGTCTTCCAGGGACGAGTGCGCTAACCTGCATCCTCGTATCGCAAAAACCAGGAGGAACGAAGCATGTTTCAGAAGCTGCATCACGTCGCTTATCGCTGCCGTGACGCGCAGGAGACCGTCAACTTCTATACCAAAGTCCTGGGGCTTAAATATGCAGCCGGAATGGTCTTGCCCGAGGGAGCCAAGCCGTACGGGGAAGCCGTCGACCTCATCCACATTTTCTTTGAATGTGCCGACGGCAGTTATATCGCCTTCTTCGATCTTGCCAGTGCGCCTCCAGCCCAGCCAGACCCGAATACGCCATCCTGGGTGAACCACATCGCGTTCGAAGTACCGAACATGGAGGCACTGCACGAGGGTAAGCGTCGCCTCGAGGCCGCGGGTCTCGACGTGCTGGGGCCGAAGGATCACAGCTTCTGCCAGTCAATCTACTTCTTCGACCCGAACGGCATCCGGCTCGAGATGACGGCCCGAACCGAAGCACCCGGCGAACTTGAGCAGATGGAACGCGAAGCGGCCGATCAGCTTGCGGTGTGGAATGAGCGCAAAGGGCGCAAGTATGGGCTCAGCGACATTTCCCGTTAGCTGAAAGCCCCTCGATACCCGCCTGCACTTCGCCGATCGCTTCGATGATCCGGCGAAGTGCATCGACGCTGTTGACCCCCTGAAACAAACAGAGGGATGATCACGCCTTAGCAACCGCTTTGTCAGCCCTTGCCCAGCTCCATTCCAGCCAACGTCTCACAAAGCTTGGCCATCTCCGTATGATCGGCATCCGAGCCGAACATCGCCTGCGCCGCTGCCACCATCTCCTTTGTCAGCGCAGACAACGGCGACGGCGTCCCCGTCTCGCGCCCCACCTGCAAGGCGATCGACAGGTCCTTCGCCAGCAGCCCCATGGTGAACCCGGCATTGAACTTCCTCGACAACACGAACTGCTTGAACTTCTTCTGCGTCGAGTTGTTCATGCCCGTCGCGGCATTCAACACATCCACCATCACCGCGGGATCCAGGCCGAAGCGCTGGCCGATCAGCAAGGCCTCGATGCCAATCAGGAAGCCGCCGGCGCTCACCAGGTTGTTCAGCGCCTTCATGGCCTGGCCCGATCCCACCGCGCCGGTCCGCAGCACGCTGGTGCCCATCGCATTCAACACCGGCATCACTGAATCGATGATCGCGCTGTCCCCGCCCGCCATGATCGCCAGTTCACCGGTCTTGGCGCGAGGCACGCCGCCCGACACCGGCGCATCGATCATGTGCCCGCCAAGCGCCATGATGCGTTCGGCAAGCGACTGCGTGACCGTGGGCACGCCGGAACTCATCTCGATCACCACGGTGCCCGGCTTCATGCCGGCGGCTACATTGTC
>DATJJM010000300.1:0-2568 GCA_035492535.1 Acetobacteraceae bacterium
GCGCGCTGGCGAAGTCGATCGGGGCGAGCATGGTGCTGGCGAGGGCGGGCGAGCTGGGCAGCACCGCGCCGACGGTGCGCGGCGATCGGATGAACTGGCGGAGGAAGAGCTTCTCGGTCTGGGCCATGCGGTCAGGCATCCTGGCTGGGTCGTGCGGATGATGGTGGGCGGATCACAGCTTCAGCAATCTTACGGCGTTGTCGCCGGCGATCTTGGCGCGATCCTCGGCGCAGAGCGGGATAGTGGGCAGCCAGTCGGTGCCTGGCTTGTTGAGCACGAAGGGGTAATCAATCGAGAACATGATGCGATCGACGCCGAGTTCCTGGACGCAGCACAGCAGCGCGGGGTCGGAGAAGAAGCCGGAGGTGGTGACGTAGAAGTGCTCGCTGAAGACGTCGCGAAAGGCGCGGCGGCCGGGGCCCTCGCGCTTGAAGCCCATGTCGATGCGCCAGAGCAGGAATGGCAGGCCCTCGCCGAGGTGGCCGAGGATGATCTTCAGGTTGGGATAGGCGTCGAACACGCCGGACAGCACCATGCGGACGCCTTGCGTCGCGGTCTCCACGGTGAAGCCCCAGGCGGCGCGCGTGATCATCGGCCAGTCCTGCACATAGTCCTTGTAGTAGCTATCGATCACGGCGGGCTGCGGCATGGTTGGATGCAGATACAGCGGGACGTCGAGGGCGGCGGCGCGCTCACAGATCGGCCAGAAGCGCTTGTCGTCGAAGAACACGCCGTTGGTGGTGCCGTTGATCAGCGCGCCCTTGAAGCCGAGCTTGGTGACCGCGCGCTCCAGCTCATCGGCGGCGGCTTTGGGGTCGGGCGTGGGGATGGCGGCGAAGGCGGCGAAGCGGGTGGGGTGGGCTCGGACGGTTTCCGCGAGGCGGTCGTTGGCGATGCGGGCGAGGCGCACGGCAGTTGCGGCGTCGAGCTTCTGGAGGCCGGGATTGGCGTGGGATAGCACCTGCATGTCGATGCCGGCCTCGTCCATTTCCTTGATGCGCAGGCCGGTCAGGTCGTTGAGGCGCTCGGCGATGGCGGGGAGCTGGCGGGCGTCCTCGGGGGCGTAGGCGGCGAGCACGTCGGGGTCCTGGTAGTGCTCCTCGATGGTGATGACGCGCGGCTTTGCTGGCATGGCGGCCTCCATGATGGCGCGGTTTTCTGCCACAGTGGCGCATGCCTGCCCAGCCGAGCCGTTCGACCGCCGAGATCGCAGCCGTGCGCCCGGATGACGCGGCGGTGCTGGTGACGTTGGCACGTGCGTTTCATGGGGAGGAAGGGCGGACGCTGGATGCAGCCGGCGAGGCGGCATTGGTGGCAATCGCGCAGGGTGAGCCGCTGGCTCGGGCGTGGCTGGTGCGGGACGGCGACCGTCTAGTGTCCTGGTTCAGAAGTTGGTCGAGGTATGAACCACTGGCCGACTGTGTAGGCAGAACCGTTCGATGGCGGCCAGAATGTCGCCGGCTGACTTGATCCACTTGAACGCCTTGGGATTGGCGTTGTGCTGATCGAGGAAGGCATTGATTGCCGTCTCCAGTTCCTCGACGCTGCGATGAACACCGCGTTCAGTTGGCGTTCGGTCAACAGCGCAAAGAAGCGCTCGACCTGGTTGAGCCACGAACTGCTGGTCGGCGTCAGATGCACGTGCCAGCGCGTCCGTTTCGCCAGCCAGTCACGGATCATCCTGGTCTTGTGGGTGGGATAATTGTCCCAAACCAGATGCACATCGAGCTCACTCGGGACATTCGCCTCGATGTCATCGAGGAAGTGACGGAACTCCTCAGCACGATGGCGCGGGTAACACTTGCCGATCACCGAGCCAGTGGCGATGTCGAGTGCGGCGAACAACGAGGTTGTTCCGTGACGCATGTAGCCGTGGCTCCGCCGTTCCGGCTGGCCCGGGCGCATGGGCAGCACCGTCTGGCTCCGGTCCAAAGCCTGGATCTGCGATTTCTCATCCACGCACAGCACAAGCGCATGGCTCGGCGGCGACAGGTAAAGCCCCACCACGTCGCGTACCTTGGCGACGAAGTCAGGATCAGTCGACAGCTTGAACGTCTCCTGGCGGTGTGGCTGCAGGCCAAACGCCCGCCAGATGCGCTGCACGGTGGACGTCGACAGCCCACATGCCCCTGCCATGCCCCGCGAACTCCAGTGCGTGGCACCCACCGGTTGGCTCTCCAACGTTCGCACGATCACCGCCTCGATCCGCGCATCGTCAATCGTGCGGGGCGCACCGGGGCGGGGTTCGTCGCGCAACCCGTCCACACGGTGCAGCAGGAACCTCCCCCGCCACTTGCCGACGGTCATCGGATGAACCCTGAGCCCGGCGGCAACATCCTTGTTCAGTTGGCCCGCAGCGCAAGACAGGATGATCCGCGCGCGCATCGCAATCGCCTGAGCGGTCTTGCCCCGCCGTGCCAGCGACGTCAGTTCCTCACGTTCCGCTTCGCTCAGAATGATCGCAGTCAGTCGCCGACCTGCCACTTTCGCCTCCGCACTCTGCCGCGGAAAACTCTGGCAGACCGCTTCGAATCGCAGCTATGACAAACTTCAGACTCAGGACACTAG
>DATJJM010000301.1:0-30706 GCA_035492535.1 Acetobacteraceae bacterium
CAATTTCCGCCGCGATGCCGCCGCCAAGCCGACGCGCGGCGCCGCCATACCTCATGGCGTGGCATCAACCGGAAGGATGGAGCCGTGAGAAAGACCTTGATTGCTCTTGCAGCCACCACCGGCATCGTGGGCCTTGGCGGGTTCGCCGCCTCGGCCGCGCCTGTGGCGGCCGTGCAGCACGTTCAACAGGCCACAGGCATTCAGAAGGCTGACTGGTACTGCGGGCCGCGTTGCGAATATTGGCACCATCGCCGCTGGGAAGAGCGGCATGAGTTGCAACGCTACCATCGCCCGAACTACGGCTACAATTACCGCTACGGCTATTACCGCTGATTTCAGCCAGGGCATGGCGCCACTTCGCTGGCCTCCAATTCCGGAGTAGCCTGCGGAGAACCTCTTCTCCTCGAGGAAGCGCCATGCCCTCCCTTCCTTCCTCCGCTCAACTCGCGCAGTTCCACACCGACGGTTTCACGATCGTCCGCGGTATGTTCTATGCGGATGAAACAGGCCTGCTCCGCACCGCCATGGAGCCGGATCCGGAAGTCCTATCCCACCTTCTCGATCGGCTTGATGCCCACGGCGCCGCGACCCGTATCGCGCTGTGGAACCGCGCCGGCGACAGTGTCTATGGCATGGCGCCCGCTGCGCCCGCATGGTGGATACGATGGAGGCCCTGCTCGGCGGCCCTGTCTACCACTTCCAGTCGAAACTGACTGCGAAGGAACCATTCGTCGGCGGTGCCTGGGAATGGCATCAGGACTACGGTTATTGGTACCACAACGGCTGCCTGTTCCCACATCTGGCGAGCTACCAGATTGCGCTCGACCGCTCCAACAGCGCCAACGGCTGTCTCCAGATGGTGCAGGGGTCCGCAACTGCTCGGCCGCATCGACCACGTCCCCGTCCCCGGCGAGGGCCAGAACGTCGCCGATCCGGTCCGCATGAAGCACATCACGCAGCGCCTGGAGATCGTGCCGTGCGAGCTGGAACCCGGCGACGCCGTGTTCTTCCACAGCAACACGTTGCATCGTTGTTCTTCCACAGCAACACGTTGCATCGTTCCGATCAGAACCTTTCGCCGCACCGCCGCTGGACGCTGATCTGCTGCTACAATCGTATCGACAACGACAATGTGGTCCGCGATCACGACCGTTACTACGTGCCGCTCGACAAGGTGCCGGACAGCGCCGTGAAGGCCGCGGGACTGCGATTCGCCGGCGGCGATGAGCACTTTACCAGCCGCCCGTTCGTCCCCAAGGTAGCGTGATCAACCAGGAGAGACCGCTATCGTGGCCACCATCCCAAAGACCCTGCAACCACATATCAACACCGCCTTCCCTGACTTCGTCTGCCTCGTCGGCACGGTGCAGCCGGATGGCTTCGCACAGATCAGCCCGCGCGGCAGCACCATGGTTTTCGACGACGACAACCTGGCGCTCTGGGAGCGTGGGAAGGGTTCCACCACCGCGGCACTGCATGACGGCACCAAGGTCACGGTCTATTTCCGCAAGCCGCAGCTGCGTACCGATGGCGTCCTGCCGAAGGGAGGGATCGCTCGCTTTTACGGCACTGCCAAGGTCGTGAAGTCCGGCCCGCAATACGAACAGGTCTGGACCAAGCTCGTCCAGCCGGAGAAAGACCGCGATCCGGAGAAAAAGGGGTTCGCCGTCCTGATCAAGGTCGAGCGCGCCGAAGACCTCGACGGCATGGCGCTAAAGCTGGACTGACCAGGCCAGCAAGGCTGAGGGTTCAGGGAGAGGACTCTCCCCTGAACCCCATAGCCACCACATAAAGCTCCGACGACTCCTTGCGGCTGGCCGGCGGCTTGGCGTGCCGCACGATCCGGAAGTGCCGTTTCAGGCGCTCCAGCATCGCCCGCTCAGCGCCCCCCTGAAACACCTTGGCGACGAACGCGCCACCTTCCGCGAGCCCGTCCAGGGCAAACTCTAATGCCTCCTCAGCCAACGCCACGATCCGCAAATGGTCGGTCGCCCCGTGTCCCGTCGTGTTCGGTGCCATGTCCGACAGCACAAGGTCAGCCTTTCCGCCGAGTTCAGCCAACAGGCGCGCCTGGACTGCCTCGTCGGTGAAATCTCCTTGCAGCACGACGGCCCCGGTCACCGGATCCATCGGCAGCAGGTCCATCGCAACGACGCGGCCCCCCCGCTGCACGGCAACCTGCGTCCATCCGCCCGGAGCAGCACCCAGGTCCACCACCCGCGCCCCGTGCCGGACCAGCTTATATCGGTCGTCAAGCTCGATCAGCTTGAATGCAGCGCGCGACCGCCACCCCTGCTGTCGTGCCGCAGCCACATACGGATCGTTCAACTGCCGCGCCAACCAGCGTTGCGACGCGCCACTCCGGCCCTTGGCCGTGCGCACCCGCTCGGTCAGCCCGCGTGGTGCTTTCATCGGGAAAGACCGGGGCTTTGCCCCAGACCCCACCAAGGAGCTCCGCTCCTTGGAACCTCGCTAAGGGCGGAGCCCTTAGAACCCCGGTTGTCTGTTGTTGGGCGGGGGCCTTGGCCCCCTCCCAACAACAGACAGGACGGATTCCTAAGGCTACGCCTTTGGTGAGGGGCCAGGGGGCAAAGCCCCCTGGCGGGTTCAGGGCAGAGCCCTGACCTTCCCGCGCCCACGCTCAGCAACCTCGGCGACGATCGGCGCGGATCATGCGCAACAGCATGCCTTCGCGGAGCCCTCGGTCAGCGACCACCACGCGTGGCGCCGGCCACATCCGGACCAGCGCCGCGAAGACGGCACACCCCGGCAGCACGAAATCCACCCGGTCGGGACCGACGCAAGGATGATCCGCTAGCCCATCACGCCCCAGACCCCGCAGATTGGCCAATGCCTGCTCAGCCTCATCGCCGCTCAACACCGTGCCATCGACTAGCAGCCGACGGTAGCGCGGCAACCCCAGTGCCACACCAGCAAGGGTAGTGACCGTTCCACTGGTGCCCAGCAGTTGCACGCCGCCCTCACGGATCTCCCTGGCGATCCGGTGCACCGCCTCAAATGCGGCCAGCCGTCCGAGCACGTCGCTCACCATCGCCTCGAAACCGTCGGGGGCAAATCCCGCCGGTCCAAACCGCTCCGACAGGGTGACGACACCAACCGGCAACGAGTCGTACCCGATCAACTCCGGCCGCCCGGCATCATTCAACCGAACCCACGCCAGCTCGGTCGAACCGCCGCCGATGTCGAACAGCAGTGCCCGGCGCCCCCAGCCTCTCAGCAGCGGCGCACAGCTTTCCAGGGCCAGCTCCGCTTCCTCACGTGAGGAGATCACCCCGACGTCCAGCCCGGTCTCGCTCTTCACCCGCGCCAGGAACGCACGGCCGTTCGCAGCCCGGCGGCAGGCCTCGGTCGCGATCGCCCGCAGCCGCCGCACTGGCCGCCGCTCCAGCCGCGCCGCACAGGCTTGCAGAGCAATCAGCGCACGGTCCATCGCCGCGGCGCTGAGCTCACCGGTGTGATGCAGCCCTTCGCCGAGCCGGACGATCCGGCTGAAACTGTCCAACACCCGGAACCCGTCCCCCGACGGAGTGGCGACCAGCATGCGGCAGTTGTTCGTACCCAGGTCCAGCGCGGCAAATGCGGGCGCCTGGAAGCGCCGCGGGTTGTTGACGCGGCGCGCACTGGCTTCGCCCAGAGACTGGTCATCCCGCGGCAGCATCCAAGTATTGTCAACTTGCCTGAAGGACCCGGCAAGCGCCGTTACAATTGGTTGCCTGAATTTCATCCGGCCCGAAACTGCCGACAGCCACGGGAGGCCGAAGATGGTCGCGTCATTACGTCACATCCTTGACCGTTATCGCATTACCGCCGGCAAGGATTTCCGGCTCAAGACGTTTGACCCGGGAGATACTGCCGGCCACCTCCTCACACGCGAACAGGCGGACAGCGTGGTTTCCGAAGACGTGCGCCGCCTCTCCAAGCTGCATGATCGCCTCAATGCCCGGAACGAGTGGGCATTGCTGTGCGTGTTCCAGGCGATGGACGCCGGCGGCAAAGACAGCACGATCAAGCACGTGATGACCGGCGTGAACCCACAAGGCGTGCAGGTGACATCGTTCAAGGTTCCCGGCCGCGGTGAGCTGGCGCATGACTTCTTGTGGCGCATCAACCGCGCCCTTCCCGAACGTGGCACCATCGGCATCTTCAATCGCAGCCACTATGAGGAAGTGCTGGCAGTCCGGGTGCATCCCGAGCTGCTGGAGCGCCAGCGTCTACCGAAGCAGCTCATCGGCAAGACCGTTTGGGAACATCGGCTCCAGTCGATTACCGACTTCGAACGCCATCTGACGCGTCAAGGCATTATCGTCCTGAAGTTCTTCCTGCATGTCTCAAAGGAGGAACAGAAGCGCCGGTTCCTTGATCGCCTCGACCAGCGCGAGAAGCACTGGAAGTTCAGTCCAAGCGACATCGTCGAACGCGCGTTCTGGGACGACTATCAGCACGCCTACCAGGAGGCGATTGCCGCCACCGCTGCGCCGCACGCGCCCTGGTTCGTCGTGCCGGCCGACAACAAGTGGTTCACCCGGCTGATCGTCGTTGCCGCCATGATAGAGGCGCTAGAAGCCCTCGATCTGACACTTCCCGACCTCACCGCCAAGCAACAGGCTGCACTGGACGAAGCGCGCAAAAACCTGGAGAGCGAGCCTGGTTAGGCCGTGTCGTAATCTGGGTGCTGGTAATTGATGATGCGCGACAGGTCTTCTGGCGGGTCGCCTTCATCGGTTGAAGTCGCGGTCGCGCCAGGCAGGATCGCCGCACACCAGTCAAGCCGACTCTCAATGCCCATCACCATCGTCGGCGTCACTGCCCGCGGATCGTCCAGGCTGGCGATCGTCACGTCGATGTGCTCCGGCCGTCTCCGGTAACGAAAATGCAACGGTGTGCCGCAGCGCGCGCAGAAGCCCCGATCTGCGGCCGATGAACTCGAAAACCACGCAGGCGCGCCGCGGATCCATTCCAGATCGTTGACGTTCACCGCAGCCCAAGCAAAGAACGGCCCGCCAACCGCCTTCTGGCACATCCGACAATGGCAAATGCCTACGCGCTCGGACTTCGCGAACACGGCATAGCGCACAGCGCCACACTGGCACCCTCCGGTCATCAGTGGCTTGCGTTGTCCGTCCATCGGTTCACCTTTGGCAGCGGGAACGAACGATCATGGAGGAGATGATGCGCGCCGTGTGGTACGACCGGCAAGGACCGGCAAATGACGTATTGGTGTGCGGTGAATTGCCGACGCCAGAACCCGGCCATTACGAAGTGCGGGTGAAGCTGGAAGCGGCGGGCGTCAACCCATCGGATACCTACCGCCGCCGCGGCCCGGTCCCTGCGATGGATTATCCGCGCGTCATCACTTGCAGCGACGGTGCCGGCGTGGTGGACCGTGTCGGGCCTATGGTTCCGCAAAGCTGGATCGGCAAGCGAGTCTGGCTCTACAACGGCCAGCGCAACGGCCGTTGGATGGGCACAGCGGCTGAATACGTCGCACTCAACGCTGATCTCGTCACTGAACTGCCGGCACACGTGTCATTCGCCGAGGGCGCAACGCTCGGTATTCCCGGCATGACCGCGCACTACTGCGTCTTTGTCGCGGGCTCCGTGCAGGGGCGCACGTTGCTGATCACCGGCGCGGCGGGCGCAGTCGGGCACTACGCAGTCCAGTTGGCCAAATGGGCCGGCGCAACGGTGATCGCCACGGTCAGTTCGGATGCGAAAGCAGAGCGCGCACGCGCCGGCGGCGCCGATCACGTGATCAATTACCGGACCGAGGACGTGGCAACGCGCGTGCGTGGCCTTACCGACGGCGAAGGTGTTGATCACGTGGTCGATGTCGATTTCGGCGGCAACCTCGCAGCGACGCTGCGCTGTGTTCGCCCCAATGGCAGCGTTGCGATCTATGCGTCGAATGGCGACCGTACACCGAAGCTCCCGGTCGGCGAGCTGATGCAACGCAATGTAACGCTGTTTCCGATGTCCTTGCCGGGAACGCCGCATGCCGCGCGCAAGCGAGCGCAGAGTGACATCGCACAGTGGATCACCACGCCGCGCACCCTGTCAGTTGCCGCGCGATTTCCGCTGGCTCAGGCGGCAGTAGCCCACGAGGCAGTGGAGCGAGGCGATAAGATCGGCACAGTCGTCATCGAATGCGCGCGCTGACACATCCGTGAATACCCTTCCCTTGAACTGATCGCCGTAGTCACAAGCTTCCGTGCGCCATCGGGGAACGATGGACTTTCATGTCGGGGAGAAAATCCATGGCGAAATCGAATTCCAGCGCACAGCACAGCGACGGATTGTTGCAAAGCTCCGATGTATCTGACGAGACTGTATCTCACGTCGGCAAGGCCGTTGCGCACATCCTCAAGCTGCGCCAGACCCTGGAGGAAAATATGGCTGCCGCGCGCACCGAAGAGGAACGCCAAAGCATCGCCGAACAGGTGGAAACCGCAGCAGTGACGGCGATCGGTGATCAGGGTCTCAGCATTGACGAGTACAACCAGGTCATCGCATCCGCGCGGGATGACGCCGAATTGGAAGAGCGTGTCCTCATGGCCTGCCGGGCTGCCTGATTCGTTTTCGCCGGCCGCCCGCGCGGCGCAATTCAGGGGAGAATACGATGACCACATTTCGAATGGCCGCAATGACGGCAATTGTGCTGACGGCTGCCGCTGTTCCGGCTGTCGCACAAAAGACTGGCGGAGGCACTGCCGTACAACAGGCGCCGGCCACTGCAACTAAAGGTAGTCAGGTCTCCGATGCGATGGTGAATCGCGTCGGCAAAGCCATACGCAACATATCAACGATCCGACAGCAATATACCCAACGCGCGGAGGCCTCGAACTCGCCGCAGGCGCGGCAGGAGCTGAACAGCGAGGCGCAGCGCGATATGGCGAAAGCTGTCAGCGACCAGGGCTTGACGCTCCAGCAATACGATCAGGTGATCCAGATGGCTCAGGCTGATCAGACATTGCGGCAGCGTCTGTTGTCGGTGGCCCAGTCGAACAACTGAGGGCATCGAATCACGGGTCTTCCAAGCGGCCAATCTGCCTGCGCCCGACCGCCAGTTCCGTAACGATCCCGTGCAGGGTGCGCAACTCCTGCTCCGTCACTTCGCCACGCTGGAAGAAGTGACGGATGTTGCGCACCATGCCGGGCCGTTTCGGCAGATTGCGCAGGAACCCGCACGCATCAAGCTGATCGACCAGATGCGTCAGGAAGTTCTCGAGTTCGGCTTTGGTCGCCACCCGAGTTTCGTTGGTCATCAGCTCGCGTGGTGGCGTTCCGTCATCGCCAGCCCACCATTCATACGCCATCACCATCACCGCCTGCGCCAGGTTCAACGACATGAACACCGGGTTCAACGGATACCGCACCAGTGCATCCGCCCGCGCCATGTCGTCGTTGTCCAACCCGGCCCTCTCCGGCCCGAACAGCAGTCCGGTGCGCAGTCCGCGACCGCAGATCTCGCGCAGTTCGACGCCAGCGCCGCGCGCCGTCAGTACCGGCTTGATGATGTGTCTTGGCCGTGGACACGTCGCAAACACATGGTGCAGATCGGCAACCGCGTCGGCCACGGATGGAAAAACCGTCGCCTCATCCAGGATGCGATCGGCGCCCGACGAATTCCGCCACGCCTTCTCCTGTGGCCAGCCATCGCGCGGCGCTACCAGCCGCAGATGGAACAGCCCGCCATTCGCCATCGCCCGCGCGCAGGCGCCAATGTTGTCGGCGAGTTGCGGTCGCACCAGCACCACGACAGGCGAATTGCCGATCGGCGCGATCCCTGCCCCACCGTTGCGACCTGTCACCCTCCGTCACTCCCGCACGAGACCACGTCCCCTCTCACTTCTCGTGCTTTGCCTGCCACGCCTTCATCAGCGCGATCTCCTTGTCCTGCGCCTCGATGACATTCTGCGCCAGCTTCCGCATCTGCGGATCCTTGCCATACTGCAGTTCCACCTGAGCCATTTCCACCGCGCTCTGGTGATGCGGGATCCTGCCGCTGACAAAATCCCTATCGGCATCGCCCACGCGTCTGTTGACGGTGACGCATTTGTGGGCGCTGTCCCCATCCGCATGCCTGGCATGGCTTGCGCCGTGGTCAGCATGAAAACCGCAACCAAGAGACTTGTGCGCCGCATCTCTCGTTCCTCCTCAATTGACCCGCCGCCAGGTGGTACCCTTTGGTCCGTCCTCGAACACAATCCCTCGTGCTGCCCACTCGGCACGGATCGCATCCGCCCGCGCGAAGTCGCGCAACTTGCGTGCCGCCAACCGTTCGGCAATCGCCGCCTCGACAGCCGCAACATCGGCATCATCACCGCGGAACCACACACCGGGTTCTTGTCCCAGCAGCCCGATCGCCGCGCCCGCCGCACGCAAACCGCACGCCGCGTCGAAGTCTCCTGCCAACGCGCGATCCGCCAGCGCATGCATGGCCGACAATGCGAGTGGCGTATTGAAGTCATCGCACAGCGCCTCCATCACTGACGCCGGAACATCCGACGCAGCGATGTCCGGATACCGCTCCAGCGCGCGATAGAACCGGTCCAGTTCCCGTTTCGCCTCTGCGAGCGACGTCTCGGAAAAATCCGCCACCCCGTGATAATGCGTCCGGATCAGCGCCAATCGGATCGCCTCGGCGGGCGCCATCGCCAGCACCTCACGGATGGTGAAAAAGTTGCCGAGGCTCTTCGACATCTTCTCACCACTCGTCTGCAGCATACCGCTGTGCACCCAGTAGCGCGCGAAATGGCTTTCGGGGAATGCGCACACACTTTGCGCGAGCTCATTCTCATGGTGCGGGAAGATCAGGTCACTGCCGCCACCATGGATGTCGAACGTCTCGCCCAGATAGCGCCACGCCATCGCGCTGCATTCGATGTGCCACCCAGGCCGGCCGCGTCCCCAAGGGCTGTCCCATCCCGGCAGGTCAGGCGGCGACGGCTTCCATAGCACGAAATCCCCGGCATCCCGCTTGTATGGCGCCACATCGATCCGCGCGCCCGCCATCAGCTCGTCCGGGCTTCGCCCAGACAATCGTCCATACGCCTCGAAGTCCGGCACCGAAAACAGCACATGGCCATCCGCGGCATAGGCGTGCCCCGCCGCGATCAGCTTCTGGATGATCTCGATCATCTCGACGATGTGCTGCGTGGCGCGCGGCTCATGATCCGGCGGCAGGACGCCAAGAGCCGCCATATCGGCATGGAAATCCGCCGAGGTTCGTGCCGTGATGGAAGCGATCGGCTCGCCACTCGCCTGCGATCGCGCGTTGATCTTGTCGTCCACGTCGGTGATGTTGCGCACATACGTGACCCGTGGATACAGCAGCCGCAGCACGCGCACCATCACGTCGAATACCACCATGGTCCGCGCATTGCCGATATGCGCCAGATCGTACACCGTCGGGCCGCACACGTACATCCGCACATGCTGGTGGTCGAGCGGCTCAAACTGCTCCTTGCGGCGGCTCAGGCTGTTGTGCAGAAAGAGCGTGTGCATGGAACCCTTCTCCAAGGAACAGGCGTTCTCGACGAAACCGGCGGCTGAATCAACGCGGCGCTTCCTGACAGTGTTCGGACCGGGACTGGTTGTGATGCTGGCCGACAGCGATGTCGGGTCTATCATCACAGCCGGGCAGTCGGGCGTGGAATGGGGCTACCGCCTGCTCGGGCTGCAGATTCTGCTGATTCCCGTGCTCTATGTCGTGCAGGAACTGACCGTCCGCCTGGGCATCTTCACGGGACGAGGCCACGGCGAACTGGTGCGCGAAGTGCTCGGCCCAGCCTGGCCCTGGATCACGCTGGCCGGCCTCACCGTCGCAACGATCGGCGCATTGCTCACCGAATTGTCGGGTGTTGCCGGCATCGGCGAGCTTTATGGCCTGCCGAGCTTCGCCACGCTGCCGCTCGCCGCGCTGGGATTGTGCGCCATCGTGCTGACCGGTTCCTACCGCCGCGCCGAGCGCATCGCCATTGCAATCGGATTGTTCGAAGTGGCGTTCTTTTTCGTCGCCTGGGCCGCTCGCCCAGACATGCACGAACTGCTCAGCGGCAGTTTTGACATCGCCTGTGGCGACAAAGGCTACCTCTATCTCGCCGCGGCCAATATCGGGTCAGTCGTGATGCCATGGATGATCTTCTACCAGCAATCGGCCGTTGCGGACAAGAAGCTTCTGCCCGAGCACTACTCGGTGGCACGGTTCGACACCGCGATCGGCGCCATCGTCACCCAGCTTGTTATGTGCGCGGTCACCATCGCCTGCGCGGCGACGCTGCGTGGCCAGCGTGTGTCGCTAGGCTCGGTCGGCGACATGAGCGGAGCCCTGACCCCGTTCCTCGGCATCGGCCCGGGACGAATCGTGTTCAGTGCCGGCGTGCTCGGCGCAGGGATGGTCGCCGCCATCATTTGCTCGCTGGGCTTTGCCTGGGGGTGGGCGAAGTGTGCGGGTACCACCACGCCCTTGAGCAGTATCCTTCGACGGCTTTCGATGCCCTGTACTGCGTCGTCATCGGCGGAACCGCGGTCGTGGTCGCCCTGTGGCCCAACCTGGTATCATTGAGCATCATCGTGCAGTTGATGAATGCGTTCATGCTGCCGCTCATTCTTGGCGTGTTGATCTCCCTGTCCGTCGTCGCACTACCGGCAACACGACGGCTGCGAGGGCTCTATCTCTGCTCCGTCGTCACAATCTGCGCGGCAACGGCTGTGGCTGGGCTGTAGGGCGGCATTCGCGGACTGGCCGGTTAGCCCAGCGCCGTTCACACACCCTGCTCAACCCCTCTATTATCGATCGCCAGGAGAAACCGAGATGAGCGACGCCCCCTTCAGAGTCAAACCGATTTCCGGTGCCATCGGCGCCGAACTGCACGGCATCGACCTGTCAACCAACCTGCCCGACGGCACCATCGCGGCGATCCGCCAAGCCCTCCTCGATCACCTGGTGATCTTCTTCCGCGATCAGGATCTGCCGCCGGCTCGCTTCCTCGCTCTGGCACGCCGCCTCGGCACGCCCATCGAGTACCCATTCGTGAAGGGCATCGACGGCTTCCCCGACATCATTAACGTCGCCAAGCTGGAGCACGAGACGGTCAACTTCGGCGGCGTCTGGCATTCCGACACCACGTATCTACAGGACCCGCCGATGGCGACCTTGCTGATCGCGCGCGAGGTGCCTGAAACGGGCGGTGACACACTCTTCGCCAACCAGTATCTCGCCTACGAAACACTGTCCGGGAAGCTGCGCACGCTCCTCGCAGATCTGAAGGGCGTATCCAGTTCGGCCAAGGCAGATGCCAGCCGCACCCGTGAAGACCGCATCCGTACCGACGGCAGCACGGACGCGCGCAGGCTCCTGGTCGCCGAGCATCCTGCCGTACGCACGCATCGCGAAACCGGGCGCAAGGCGCTCTACGTCAACCGCGCTCATACCGTCCAGTTCGCTGGCATGAGCCCGGAGGAGAGCGCGCCTCTGCTGGAATTCCTTTTTACCCACCAGATCCGCCCCGACTTCACCTGCCGGTTCCGCTGGACGCCCGGCGCGCTGGCGATTTGGGACAATCGCTGCGCCCAGCATTATGCGATCAACGACTACGCGGGCCAACGCCGGATCATGCAGCGCATCACGTTGGCCGGAGACCTGCCCGGCTAACCGAAAAGATCGCTGGAAGCTGGTAGAGACGCGATCTCCTTATGGGAACGCTATGGGCCGACGACCGCCTAGAGGAGCCCCTCCTTCAGGAAGCTCAGCCACTGTCCGTTCCCAACCACGATATGGTCGTGCAGCACGATCGACAGGGCCTCCGCCGCCGCCTTCACCTGCTGTGTCATGGCGATGTCGTCGCGCGAGGGCGTCGGATCGCCGCTCGGGTGGTTGTGGACCAGGATCAGCGCCGCGGCACGCAATTCCAGCGCACGCTTCGCCACCTCACGCGGGTAGACCGGTGTGTGATTCACCGTGCCGCGCTGCTGTGCCTCGTCCGCCAGCAGGCGATTGCGATTGTCCAGGAACAGCACGCGGAACTGCTCCACCCGCTCGCGCGAGATTTCCGCATGGAGGTAAGCCATCAGCCGATCCCAATTGTTGAGCACGGGCCGATTGATTACCTCGGCACGCATCAATCGCAGCGCCGCCGCGTGGACGGACTTCAGGGCTGCCGCGCCTGTCTCGCCCAGCCCGTCCACCGCGAGCAGGTCCTGCGTTGGTGCAGCGATGACCCGCGCGAAGCTTCCGAACCGGGACAGCAGCGCGCGCGCCAGGGGCTTCGTGTCGCGCCGCGGGAGCGCGAACAGGATGAACTCCAGCATTTCATGATCGGCGAGCGCCTCCGGCCCCGCCGTCAGCAACCGATCGCGGAGCCGCTTCCGATGGCCGTCGACGCCTAGTGGCGCTCTCGCCAGCCCCGCCGGCGCCGTGATGAAAAGATCTGCAGCCTCTGAGAGGCGTGGCTTTCGCGCACCCACGCCAACAGTCTGGCCAAAGCTGCTTGAATGAGCGTTAACGGCCCAGGGGCGGATCGCAGGGCTCGGTCCCCATCGCCGCGGGCACCGACACTTCCAGCAATTCGAACGTATCCGACGTGCCGGTTTCATTGTGCGGCGTGTTGCCTGGGATCATGATCGAGTCACCCGCGCCGATGCGCACCTTGCGGTCGGCGAACTCGAGGTCGATCCAGCCGCTCAGCACGTAGACAAGCTGCGCCTCGCACTTGTGGATATGCCAGCCGGTGGGCTGCGACATACCTTTCTCGGCCGATGTCACCTGCGCACGCATGAATCCATGGGTGCTATCGGTGACGCCCAGGTCGCGATACTTGAAATAGGCTCGCCGGCCAGCAACGTATTGAGCGTTGTCCTTGGTCGCCACCGCGACCTTCATGGTCCTGTCCACCATCACTTGGTCGTCCATGACGTTCCTCCAGGTTATTCAGTCTCAGTCCACCGCGTAAGGCGGCTTCAACAGGCCCGCCGGCGACAGCGTGAAGATTTCGCACCCTGTCTCGGTGACGCCGACCATATGCTCGAATTGCGCCGAAAGGCTGCGATCGCGTGTCACCGCCGTCCAGCCGTCATCCAACACCTTAACCTCCGGCCGTCCGGCATTCACCATCGGTTCGATGGTGAAGAACATCCCCGGACGCAGCAGCGGCCCCTCGCCCGGCTTGCCGAAATGCAGCACATTCGGCGGCTCATGGAAGCGCCGCCCTATGCCGTGGCCGCAAAAGTCCCGCACCACGCTGAAGCGCTGGCCTTCGACGTAGTTCTGGATGATGTGGCCAATGTCGCCCAACGTCACGCCCGGCTTCACCGCACGCACGCCGCGCATCATCGCCTCATAGGTTACGTCCATCAGGTTCCGGGCGCGCGTGGATGCGGTGCCCGCGACATACATGCGTGACGAATCGCCGTGCCAGCCGTTCAGGATCACTGTAACATCGATGTTCAGGATGTCGCCACTCTCCAGCTTCCGCTCGCCCGGAATGCCATGGCACACGACATGATTGATCGAGGTGCAGATCGACTTCGGGTAGCCACGGTAGTTCAACGGTGCCGGCACGGCGCCATGTGCCGTGATGAATTCATGGCAGATGGCGTCAAGGTGGCCGGTGGAGATACCCGGCCGGACGTGCGGCGTGATCATGTCGAGCGTTTCGGCAGCAAGACGCCCCGCCTCGCGCATTCCGGCGAAATCCTCCGGCGCATGGATCGTGATGCGTCTCGCGTCGGTGCCGCCGTCCATGGGTCACTGATCTCCGTTCATCTCGAACCCGAATGAGAGATTCAGCCAACATGCGCAACCGGCGGGCTCGGTGCAAGGCCCATCGCCCGCGGCAGTGGCTCCGGCCAGGCAGATTCAGAACGTGACCTCATACTCCAGGCGCCACCGGATGGCGCTGCGGCCGGAATCCGGCGTCAGACCCCACAGATATCCGACCTGATATCCCAACTTGCCGTAGGGTGCGAAATTCACATCGCCGGCCAGCACCGGCCCAACCCAATGCTGCTGCGAGGATGTCGGACCGGCGTGGGCCAGGTCGGGAATAAAGCCGTAGAACTCTACACCTGGCGAAATCAGCGGATGCGTCAGCACCAGCGACTGCCACGCATATTCGAACCCTGTCTGCTTCGTCGCGTTGTGGCCAACATCACGCGACAGGAACAGGTTCAGTGTGTGCAGCGTGTCCAACCCAAGGACGTTATTCAATTCCTTCTGGACGATCGGCCCGGCGGTGAAGCTGCTCGGCTCGCCCCGCAGGGTCGATTGCGAATACTCCACAAAAAATCCGAGATTGAAGAAATACTGGCCCGGCTGGGTGATCTGGAACGTGTTCTCCATCGTGGTGGCGGACCATAGCAGATGCTGGCCACCACCCGCCTCCATCTCGCCTTCCAGCTCTACCCCCCACCACGGCGTCACGCCGTAGCCGACGGAATTGGTGTAGTTCTGCGCGTTGTGATTCGGCGAGCCCTTGCTGTCGAACGTCACCAGCCCGTTGTGCTCGAACTCCAGCTCAAGGTAATCGACTTGCGGCACGCGCACCTGCAAATCGGCATACGCCGGTGTGTTGACGAGCGCGATGACCGCCCAGGCCATCGCCGAACGCCACATGCCGGTCACTCCGCGATGATATGGCCGCGCGCCTTCGGGTTGAAGTCATCAAAGAACTCATACGTCCCGGCGCGCAGTGGTCCGACAAACACCACGACCTCCTTGCCCGCTGGCACCACCTTCTCGCGATGCAACGTCTCGCTCTCGAATTCCGACGCGGCTGCATCGGCGTTCTTCAGGTGCAGTTCGATCTTCTGTCCAGCCGGCACTCTCAGCTCCGCCGGCGAGAAGGCGCGGTTCTGGATGGTCAGCGAAAACGTTGGCGTATCCGCGGCGAGAGCATTGCCCACCAGGCCCAGAGCGCAGGTCACACAAAGGATCAGTCGCATCGTCGAGTCCATGCTATTGAGAATGAGTTGCAATTGCACACATGACGCGCGATTGCAAGAGGCGGACAGGTCAGTCCGCCAGCACCTCGATCGCCACGGACTTCACCAGCGCTAGAACGGGCGCGCCTGGAACCAGCCGCAGCCGGGACACCGCGTCCGGCGTGATGCGGGCTAGCAGCGCCGAACCGTCCAGTGCCACCTCGACCATGGCGGCACGCCGTCCCGGATCTGGCACGACGCTCCGCACGGTCCCGGCAATGATGTTGTGGACACTGATGCCTTTCGGCGCCTCAGTGGCGAGGATCACCTCGCGCGCCGGAATCCGCACGCGCACGGCCGTTTCCGGCGCCTGCCGCATCAGCGGCACGAGCAGCCGCCGCCCGGCCGCCTCCAACTCGCTGAGTTCGCGCCCCGGATCGTGTCCGACGATCCGGGCGGCCAGCACCGCCCCGGCGTCGTCACGTTCCGCCATCGGCAGGTCACCGCGGCTCAGCATCTGCTCCAGAGGGCCATACGCCAGCACCCGGCCGGCGCGAACCAGGACCAGCGTATCCGCCAGCCGCGCAACTTCATCGAGTGCATGCGTCACATACAAGATTGGCAGCCGCAGCGCCTGCTTCAGCCGCGCCAGGTAGGGCAGGATCTCCAGCCTGCGCTGCACATCCAACGCGGCCAGCGGCTCGTCCATCGCCAACAGACGCGGTTGCGACAGCAGTGCGCGGCCGATGGCAACCCGGCTCTTCTCGCCGCCCGATAGCGTATGTGGCCGGCGATCCAGCAGACCGGCGATGTCGAGCAGGCCGACGACGTCGTCAAAGCCGATGGCACCGGCCGGCGAACGGCGCAGGCCGTAACGCAGATTGGCCGCGACATTCATGTGTGGGAATAGCCGCGCGTCCTGGAACACCAGACCGATGCGCCGCCGCTCCGGTGGCATGAACACATGCTGCCGCGTATCCGCCACGAGTGTGCCGTCGATCACGATGCGGCATTCAGCCGGGCGGATCAGTCCCGCTACCGTCGAGATGATCATCGACTTGCCTGCACCAGACCGGCCAAACAGCACGGTGATGCCCGGTGTCGGCGACTGGAAGTCCGCGTCCAGACTGAAATCTGACACACTGTGCCGAATGGTGACTGAAAGCGTCATGGCGTGAAAAGATGGGCAGCCGCGCCGTCCTCCCCACCCCCCCTCCCGCGAGGAAGGGGTGAGCGGTAGGCTATGCCGTCGTTCACATCAAACATCCGGAGGAACCCATGGCCAAAGCCTACTGGATCGGTTGCTACCGCTCGATCTCCAACCCCGACGCGCTGGCCGCCTACGCCAAGCTCGGTGGCCCGGCAATCACGGCTGCCGGCGGCAAGTTCCTGGCCCGCGGCGGCACCGCCAAGACCTACGAGGCCGGCCTCGACCAGCGCACCGTCCTGATCGAGTTCGCCTCCGTCGCCCAGGCGATCGCCGCGCATGACAGCCCCGGTTACCAGGCCGCTCTCGCCGCTCTCGGCAATGGCGCGGAGCGTGACATCCGCATCGTCGAGGGTCTCGAATAAGCCTATCGCCCCACCCTCGCCCGTACCCGCCGGTTGAGAGCCTCGGCTACCACCAGGAACACCACCGCGAGCACCACCGAGATCAGCGAAAGCCGCGCCGCCGTTTCCTCCCCGCCGGGCACCTGGAGGGCGGTATAGATCGCCAGCGGCAGCGTCTGCGTCTGGCCAGGGATGTTGGCCGCAAAGGTGATTACCGCGCCAAACTCGCCCAGTGAGGCCGCGAACCCGATAATCGCGCCCACCAGTACTCCTGGGGCAGCCAACGGCAAGGTAATCGTGGCAAACCGATCCAACGCACCCGCGCCGAGCGTGCGCGCCGCCTCTTCCAGGCCCGGATCGACAGCCTCCAGTGACAGCCGGATCGCCCGCAGCATCAACGGCAGGATCATCACCGCGCAGGCCAGCACCGCGCCGGCCTTGGTGAATACCAGCCGCACGCCGAACACCGCATAAAGCCATGTGCCGATCGGCCCGTGCAGCCCGAAAATCAGCAGGAGCAGCCAGCCCACCACGACCGGCGGCAGAACCAACGGCAAGTGCGCAACCGCATCCAGCAGGATGCGCCCGGGAAACCGCCCGCGCGCCAGCGCGAACGCCAGTCCGATTGCCACCGGCAAGCCACCCAGCGTGGCCCGCCCGGACACATCCAATGTCAGGATGACGGCCTGCCATTCATCCGCGGTCAGCAGGCTGATGGCGCGCTACTCCGCCGAAAATCCGCGCTTGGCGAAGATCTCGTGCGCCTCGGGCCCTGTCAGGAACGTCAGCAGCGCCCGCGCGTCCGGCGTGTCGTTGGCCTTCACGATGGCAAAGGGATAGGTGATCGGATCGTGGCTGTTGTCGGGAAACACACCGGCAACCATCACGCCCTTCGATACCGCTGCGTCCGTGGCATAGACGATGCCGGCCGCGGCTTCCCCGCGCTCTACCAGCAGCAATGCGCTGCGCACATCCGCCGCGGGCGCCATGTGCGCCTCGGCGACACTCCACACGCCCAGCTTCTCCAGCGCCTGCTTCGCATACAGCCCCACCGGCACATGCGCCGGATCACCCGTCGTCAACTTCCCGCTGGCGCCAAGCAGCGCCGCCAGATCGAAGTTCGGCCCCATGGCGATGTGCTGCGGATGGCTTGCCGGCACGATAAGCACCAGCTTGTTGGACAGCAGGTCTCGCCGCGTGTCCGGAATGATCAGATCGCGCTTCGCCAGGTAGTCCATCCATTGTTCGTCGGCCGAGGCAAACAGCGCCGCCGGCGCCCCCTGTTCGATCTGCCGCGCCAGCGTCGAACTCGCCCCGAACGAATAGACCGGCGCCGGATGCCCCTGCTTATGCCAGGCCGCCGCGACATCCTGCAGAGCATCCGTCAGGCTGGCAGCGGCAAACACCGTCGGTCCCTGGGCGTGGGCAACACACGGCAACAGCACCAGCGCGATGGCAAGCAGGCGACGCATCATCGTCCTCCGATATGGTCACGTGACGATATCCCCGAACAACCATATCGGCAAACGCGCCGCCCTATGCTTTGCTCAGCTCATGCGGAGGGTGCGTCATCCCGATCGCCTGGGTTTGCATCTGCGCGTCGTGCTGGACGGCGCGGTGGCGATGGGTCCTGGCAAGGTGGACCTGCTGGAGGGAATCGCCGAAACCGGCTCGATCGCTGCATCTGGCCGCCGCATGGGCATGAGCTACAAGCGCGCCTGGCTCCTAGTGGAGGAGATGAACGCGATGTTCACCGGCCCGCTGGTGGACGCCGCCAAGGGCGGGGCCGGCGGCGGTGGCGCGACGCTGACCCCGCTCGGCCAGCGCCTGTTGTCAGCCTACCGCGATCTGGAAGCCGCCGCAGCCAAGGCCGGCGCGCGCGAACTCGCGGTCATGCAGCGCGCGCTGGCCGGACATTGATCCCGTGCTGAACGCGGGAATGTGTCTGTATACAGCCCGCGGCCCATCATCGGCCTGAAGAAATGCGGTGAAACATCACCTGATCCCGCGCTCAATTCGACCTCACTGGTTATCCGGGACGAAAGGCAGATACGGCAGCAATGGCCCCCCGTTATCCGTGATCGACGAGCCGTCCATGTTGAACTCCTGCACGGACGCTTCCGAACGTGCCTGTTTGACCGCCTCCACGATCGCCCGCTCCTTCAACTTCTGGCGCAGTTCGTCATGCACCGCCTCATAGGACGGTGTCGGAACTGTCCCACGCTGCTGGACCCTGATGACGTACCAGCCCCATCCGCCACGCACAGGGTCCGGCGCGACCTGGTCTGGCGGCAAATCAAAAGCGGTCCTCGCGATATCCGGCAGCAACTGATCCCGGCGCATGAAGCCGATGTCTCCGCCGGCGGCAGCACTCGGGTCTTTGCTGATGGCGCGAGCGACAGTGGGAAAATCCGCCCCGGCCCGTAGCCTCGCCACGGCCTGCCGTGCCGCATCCTGAGTTGGTGCCAGGATGATCCAAAGATGCGCTGCCTCTATAACCGGCCGGCCGGCGAAATCGGCAGCATAGGCCGCCCGGATCGCCGCCTCGGTCACCTGCTCGTCCACGATCTCACCGAGGAGTGCCTGTTCAAGTGCGCGCCCGGCAGCCTCAGCCATCCGACGCTTGACGTCCGGCTTCTCATCAAGGTGCAGGCGGCGCGCCTTCAGCTCAAGAGCCGTATGATCGACGAGCCCATCCAACAGGGCCGAATAGATCGAGGCAAAGGAAGCCTGACGGTCACCGGCACCGAGTTCGCGGGCGAGATCGCCAAGTTCACTGAGGTACAGTGATCGCCCGTCCACGATGGCCACGACCGGGTCTGTCGGCGACTTCAGGTCCTGTCCTGGCTGATAGCCGGGTGCCGGCAAGGCCTCATGCCTGGGCGCCTGCGCGTAGCAATCGGCTGACGCGCAAACGACCACCGAGATGACGGCGAGGATCACCGGCAACCGCCGCCGTCCTGACAACACACAATCCGTCATCAGGCCCGGCGGCCCGACTGGCCGGCTTTCCGGATGTCAACGAATCCCGCGACAGCGGACAGCCAGCAACCCGAACACGCCGACACCCAACAAAAGGAATGCAGATGGTTCGGGGGCATCGACACCCTCGCTGTGGCTGTTGGAGCTGCGGCTCATGATCAGCCCCTGTTTGTCACCAAAGACATCGAGCCGTAGGTCAATGGGGCTGTTGACGGCAACGCTGGCCACCACCGTACTTGCCGACAGTGCACCGCTATATTTGATATCGACCCCTGCATGGAGGGCATTGCCGGCGGCAAACGAGATACCGTTCACTTGCCCGTTGCTTGACCGGGGAAAGCCAGCCTGCGCAGTGGTGAAGAAGTCGCTGGACGTGAACGTGACCCTATGATCGACGTTCGTCAGCAGATCGTCGAACGTGAGGGTGACAGCCTGGTTACCTTCCAACGGCAGCAAGCTCGTAAGCACGAGAAGAATGCTGTCCTGCCCACTGATCTGGTTGTTGTTGTTCGTGGTGGTCAGATCGGCGGCAGTCCCGCTGTCAACCGTAACCGCGGGGTCCGGGAAGCCTGCAACGCCCGGGCTGTTATAGATCGCCCCTGGTCCATTCAGCGCGTTGAAGCCTGCCTGGGTCTCTTTCACGACCGACGTAACGGATATAGGGGCAGCGGCCGCGCTGCCCGGCTCGGCAGCAACCAGCAGGGCACCGATCATGGCCGACACCACCATCTTCGATACAAAAGACGACATGGCGGAGGCTTCTTCCAACAAACCGGTTGCGGGCGCACGAGGCCGACCAGCAATCCACCGGCAATAATCTTGCGCGAAGGCAACGTCAAGCAAAACGTAAAGCGGCCCGGGCTGCCGGTTAATGCCTCGAATTGCGGAGGCGCGGCGCGGAAAACCATGCCGGCCCTCAGCCGATCGCGTCCAGCAGGCATCGTATATACCCATAGCAATACGCGAACGCCATGCCGGAAGGATCCCGGCCGTCGATATGCGGCACGTGGTCAGGCATCAGCATGTACTGGTAGCCGACCTCCTTGTACACCCGAAGCGAGCGGGCCATATCCATGTCGCCCTCATCGGGAAACACCTGAATGAAATCGAGCTTCCGCCCGCGGATATTGCGGAAGTGCACGTTGAACAGCTTGCCGCGCGTCCCGAACCAGCGAATCACCTCGTCGATCTCGGTGCGCGCATCATCCAGCATCTCTGCTACCGACCCTGACACCCTTGTAGCCCGATGGCGTGTAGGCATCGTGCGGATGACAGGCCAGACGAACCTTCGCCGCCTCGGCCACCGGCACGACGGCGGCCAGGAACCTGTCGATCCGCTCCCAGTTCTCCACCTCGCTGACCTGCCCAGCGAGCCAAGGTCCGGCAGCCTGATCCGTCGCGTGCCATCGGAACGCCGCATTGCGCGATCCGCCGCGCCCCGGCTCCGGCGCCGTGCGTGGAATGCCGATGAGGTTGAAGTTGTACTTCGCGCCGGGAATACCTGCGGCACCGATGCGCTCGATCAGCCGACAGATAGGATCGAGCTCGCGCTGGCGCGCTGGTTCCCCGCCCAGCAAGACGTTCGGGCTCTGCGCCTCCTCGACCGGGCGCGATGCCAGCGGCAACTGCACCATATCCAGCGTCAGACCAAATTTTTCCACCCGCTCTCGCTCGCGTCGCAGCGCGTCCAGGGTCCAGTCGTGCGGATTGCCGGGCGGATCGACGCACACATGTTCAACACCGAGTTGTGCCCAGACGCGATAGTCGTCGTCGTCGTGCGGCTTTAACTGGGTGCTTGATCCTCTGTTCCCGTTTCCATGCATCAGGCCCCACGATGCCCGAGCAGCCAGCCAAACGCACGACGCACCAGTGCCGCGCCATCTCCGCTCGGCAGATCCCCATGGGCAATCAGCACCCGCTCGATTGGCCAGGCCAGGATTTGGCCAATTGCCGCGCGTGCCGCGCGACGATTGAAAAAGCTGTTCCGCCAGTCACTGGGCGTGCCAGGGTTGGGAGCGACGATCCCGCCACGACGGGCGAGGAAGCCACGCCACCCCTTGAACCAGTCACGCGGAAAATTCTGGATCAGATCGGCGAACAGGACCGTGTGGCTCAGATGGTGAAAGAACACCACCTCGGTGAGCATGAAGCTGCCGCGAACAACGACCTGATCGATATCAGCCGCCCACCCGGGTTCAGGGACATCAGCTAGATCGCCATCGAAGCCAAGGTCCTTCCGCTTCTTCCGGAGCCGCGGCGAAGCAAAGAGGCGAGCCGCCGGATAGGCGGACATCCACTCCCCGAGATAGAAATGGTGCAACGCATTGGGTGAAACGAGATAGCGTACCGGGCCAAGCGCATCGACGGAAGCACGAAGCACGTCCGATAGCGCAACCGGCGACCAGATGAACAGACTCCCGTCCGAGAGCCGGATCACCGCCATCCTCGTTGGATACGGGAAGCCGTGAAACGACACCACTGGACCATCTTCTATCCAGATCTCTCGTCCGAACGGTCGTAGCATCGCTTCAGCGTCCCCCGCGATGCGGACGCCTCATCCAAGCCCATGAGTACGCGAATAATGGCTTGCTGACGGGGATCTCCACCCGCCGAGTGCACTGTCTCGCGGCTGACGGATTTCGACTTTCAGCGGATAGCACCTGGCTGAGTCATCCGAATGGACGGAACCGCAGTCACCGCCCGGACATGCAGAAAGCCCCGCCAGGAGGTCGATCTCGGCGAAGAACTCAATGAAATCGCCTGGCCGTACCGGACTCGCCTTCATGAAGTATTGATGCGTATCACGCTTATAGCCCGTGCACATGAAGACGTTCATCACGTCGTGGATATGCACCTCTGCTTCCGCCACAGGAATGTTGCGCTCCAAGGCAAGCGCCCGGGTCAGGTTCGAATGGCAGCAGTGATGATATTCGGTCCCTTTCAACAGGAGATTGGTATAGGGATCGCAGCGCGTGCCGATCACGTCGTGCACGCCGGCGCCGTCTTCATCCCATCCGTACCAATCCAGCGTATCGTGGGTTATTGTCGCCATGGGACGTAGGCTGGGCAGTGTGCTCCACAGGCGATCACCCGTACTGACATGCGTGGCGTGCAAAGCCCGCGTCTTGCCGCTGAAGAACCGCTCAGAGAGATCATGCGCATGCCACAGATTGAGATCTCCCACTTGCGGACCTTCAACGCTCACGATGCGAAAGAAGTGCCCGGCGGGTACCGTGAATGCTCGTCCCTCGCGCGGAGGCACAGTGAGTTCAGAAAGTATCGTCGCGTCGGAGCGCGCGGCATCGTAAAAGGCAGCATCATACGGCGGCATACGATCGACCGGATAAACCACGACCGGTGTCGCCTTGCGTCGCTCGGCTGCGTCCTGCGGGGCGTCTGTGCGGGCCGCTGATGTCATGGCTCACCTCTTCGCTGTCGTCCTCATCCTAGACGCCCCTGCCAACCCCTGGCCACTCGGTTGCCAGGTGGATCAGACCGGGGCATCAGCCGGCGGCTGCCGCGCCGCACGCGGCCTCGTGCGTAGCGCGACGTCAACGCAGCAAACCCGAGGTTCACCCCGTCAATCAGACTCAGGAGGTACAGCAGGAACACGAGCGGCAGAAGCCGCCAGGCGACCATTCTGATCGTCGCACGCTCGATTGCTTCGGCCACAACTTCCCCCCCCATTGCGGTCAGACCTTGTTGTCGCTGGAGGTCTGCGTCATTGCTACGAACAATCGATCTTATGACAGCTGCACCGACGTCACGGCGTCGCTAGCCATCCAGTTCCGGGTAGCGACGGAAGATCCCGGTTTCCTTGAACGGAACGCGCCGTTCGCTCGCCAGATAGGCCATCAGCCGCGGTCGTCCCGCCACAGCGCTATGCAGCGCTGTCACGCGCGGCAACTTCGCCAGCTCCCGCTCGCATGCCTGCGGAAACGCAAAATGCAATCCCTCAATCAACTGGAACAGCGACAGATCGGCATAGGTGACGGAACCGCCAACCAGATGATCTGCTCCCGTCGGATTCGCCTGTAGAACCCTCTCGAACCAGCCAAGATATTTCGGCATCCGGTCCTTGCGAAAGACTCCGGCACGCGCGATCGCTTCATCCTTTTGTTCGTGGAACCACTTATCCTCGTCGATCGGGTGATGCGAATTATAGACCTCCGCGACGATGTCGGTGATCGTGAGTTGCATCTGATGAGTCCAAAGCCGGCCATCTTCATCCGCCGGCGCGAGCCCGATCCGCGCCCCCAGATACAGCAGGATCGCCGCAGTGTGGCTGACGATCACGGTGCCATCGCGCAGAAAAGGTGGAGCGAACGGCATGTGTGACCTTCCGTCACCGTGCATCACAGCCAGCATGGCCGGCACACCGCGTCCTTCGCTCTCGGAACCACGCGCAACATCGATATACGCCGTTCCCGCATCTTCCAGCGCGAGGCGAACGAACTCGCCCCGGCCCTGGATTTCCGGCCAGTAGAAGAACTCGTAAGCCATGGCACGCCTCCTCAGCCAACGATTGCGTGTCCGCACCGTGCCGCCTGTCTGATGCTGACGGCGGTCCTTGCGAAGCTGTGCGAAGTGTACTCTAAAGTCGCGGCATGCGGCCACCGTAGGGCTGTGTGGCCGAGGGAGGAAGATCCGCATGCTGACACGCCGTAGGCTCATGGCTTCCGGAGCGGCCACAGCTGCCCTCTCCGGGCCAGCTCCTGCCAAGACGCCCGCCAATACGCTCGTCATGGGCAAAGCCATTGACGACATCGTCGCAATGGATCCGCAGCAGGCCTACGAATTCACATCCATCGAAGTCGGCGTGAACATCTACCGCAAGATCGTCTCGCCCGACCTCGACAACCTCAGCAAGATCGGTCCCGACCTCGCTGAAGCTTGGGAAGTGTCATCGGACGGCAAGACGTTCACCTTCCACCTCACGAAAGGTGCGCGCTTCGCTTCGGGCAAACCGATGACCTCGGCCGACGCCGAATTCTCGCTGCATCGCGCGGTCATATTGAACCTGACGCCAGGCTTCATCATCACTCAGTTCGGCTTCAACAAGGACAACGTGGCGCAACTGATCCGCGCCACCGATCCGCAGACGCTGGTGATGGAACTTCCCAAGCCCGCGGCGACCAGCTTCGTGCTCCACTGTCTGTCGGCGGAAGTCGGCGGTGTTGTCGAGAAGGCAACCGCCCTGGCGCATCAGGTCAAACAGGACATGGGCAACAAGTGGCTCAACAGTCACTCCGCCGGCAACGGGCCATACCAGCTCACGTCGTTTCAGGCCGAGGACCATGTCATCCTCGACGCCAATCCGCATTTCGGAACTGATGTTCCGTTGAAACGTATCTTCATCCGCCATGTGAAGGAGCCGTCGGAGCAGCTTCTCCTGCTGGAGCGCGGCGACATCGACATCGCACGTGATCTGACCAGCGATCAGCTCAGGTCCACCAACAGCAACACGAAGCTGCACCGGTTCACCACACCCACGACGAACCAGATGTACCTCGGTGCCAACGAAGGCTACGCGCCGTTCGCCAAACAGGAGGTGCGCCAGGCGCTGAAATGGGCGATCGACTATGACGGGATCCAGAAAAACATCGTGCCCGACACCTATATCGTCAATCAGGCATTCGAGCCCACAACGATTCCGGGCGCGGTGACGGCCAACCCGTTCAAACATGATCCCGACAAGGCGAAGGCACTGCTGGCGAAGGCAGGCTATGCAGACGGCTTCACCGCGACGCTCGATCACTATGCCGAACATCCCTATGCCGACATCGCCGCGGCGATCCAGGCGAACCTGTCGCAGGTCGGCATCAAGGTCTCGCTGCTCGCCGGAGTACGGAAGCAGGTGTTCACCAAAATGCGGGCGCGCCAGCACCAGTTGGTCATGAACGAATGGTTCCCGGACTACTTCGATCCGAACTCAAACGCGCAGGCCTTTAACTCCAACTCCGACGACAGCGACGACAGCCCCATGAAGATCATCGCCTGGCGCTGCCATTTCCATGATCCGCAACTCACCAGCGAAGTCGCCGCGGCGGCACAAGAGCTGGATGCCCAAAAGCGAATCGAGATGTATCACAAGATGCAACAGCAGGCCTGGGATGATTCGCCACTTGTCTTCATGCTTCAGCAGGAGAACGTCGCGCTGGCACAGACGAATGTAGCGGGGTTCCACCTTGGTCCCCAGTCCGACTTCATCCGATATGACAAGACGCTCAAAAGCTGAGCGTCAACACAACGAGGCACAGCAGGTCCGTTGAGCCAGGATCGGCCTAGCGTGGTGTCGGGCATGTCGCAGCCGGCAGAATTGCGTCGCACCCGACGGAGCAACGGCTATCGGCACGTGCCGTGGCCTACGCTTGTTGGAGCGCTGGCCTTTCTCACGGCCTTGATGACCTGGCTTCTCGCCCCGGACTCGTTCCGCAATATGCCCCGGGAACAGTTGTTCGACCGCATCCTCCCGAGCGTGCTCCATCGCAGTGCCTCCGCACCGGGCATCGTGATCGTCGATATCGATCGCAAAACGCTCTCGGACGTCGGTACATGGCCGTGGCCGCGCGCGGTACTCGCGAACCTCGTGGAGACCGCTGCATCCGATCACCCGGCGGTCATTGCGCTGGACCTTTTTCTTGCTGGCCGTGATCGCTGGACCCCAGACGGAGACAAGCGACTGGCCGACGCACTTGCGGTCGCTCCATCAGTCCTTGGGTTCGTATTAGAAACGAGAAACCTGGACAACTCCCTGCCGACCACACCCGTTCTGTCGCGGCAGCCCATATCCTTGCCGGGACTTTGGCGGGCACCAGGCATCGGCATACCGGCAGCCCCACTTGTCAACGCCGCGGCGGGCTTTGGCGCTCTTGTCATGGCAGCGGATCCAGACGGGCCGATCCGCCGCGTCCCACTGCTCGTGGCGACTGATGGTGTCGTCCGACCAGGCCTGGCAGCCGAAGCAGTGCTTATCGCCGACGAGGGTGCGACCTTTCTGGTCCAGCCCAACGGCACGCTACAACTAGCCAATCATGCCATACCGCTTGGCGGCGATGCACAGCTGCGTCTCCCCGGGCCACCGAGGGACTGGTCAGATCATACTGTTCCTGCCGTGACGCTGATGAACGGATCAACGCCACACGACTCGTTCCGAGGCAAGATCGTCCTGATCGGCAGCAGCGCGCCGGAACTCGGTGGGCTGCGCGAGTCGGCCGCGTCACTGACGACCCCCTCCGTCTGGCTCCAGGCAGAGGCGGTCGCCACGATGCTGCAGAACAAAATTGTCTTCCGGCCAATGGCCGCGCCGCAGGTCGAGTTGGCCGCCGCGCTTGCACTCGGCTCGTTGGCAATCCTGCTCGGGTTATGGCTCGTCCCGTCGCTGGCCACCGGTCTGACACTTCTGTTGTGCCTGGCCTGGAGCGGCGCTGCTTTGACGGCGATCGGCAGCTTCCATTTGCTGATTGATCCTATCGGGCCACCAGCGGTCGCCCTGATTGGCTTCATCGTGGCAATGCTATGCCGTTTTGCCCGCGATGAATGGCGCGCCCGCATGCTGCGACTGAGCTTCGAGCAGCATCTTGCGCCGGACGTGGTTCGACGCATCGCTGCCGATCCCGGCGCCATCCGGCTGCGCGGGGAAATGCGCGAAATCACCGCCCTCTTCACCGATGTCGAGGGCTTCACCAGCATGACCGAGCGCGCCGGACCAACTGAACTGGTTGCACTGCTTGACATGTATTTCGAGGCGACAACGCGAGTCATCACCGATCACGGCGGCATGATCGACAAGATTGTCGGGGACGCCATCCATGCGATCTTCAACGCACCCTTCGCGCTGGAACATCATCCACGCCGTGCGGTGGAAAGCGCCCTCGCGCTGCTGAGCGTATCGGAGACAATCCGACGCTCCCCGCTTGGCCAGAAACTCCAGCTCGGCCGAACCCGGATCGGCATCGAAACCGGCGTGGCGATCGTCGGTGATGTGGGAGGTGGACGCAAACTCGACTACACCGCGCATGGTGACGCCGTGAACGCGGCAGCACGCCTTGAGGCTGCCAACAAAGAGTTCGGCTCGAGCATCTGCATCGGCCCAGGCACCGCCAACCATCTGGATCCCGCCATGCTGCGGCCGATCGGCACGTTCCTACCGCGCGGGCAAAGCCGCGAGGTCACCGTCTATACAATTGCCACACCGGCAGTGCCAGCGCCGTGACATTTGCCCGACGGCTACTGGCCGAATTGCCCCATTGCAGCCGCGATACGTGGCTTCCCCCATGCCGTGGGCAGTGTGGGTTCGGCGCCTGGTGTCGCGATATTGGTACCCATCCCCGCCGTCACGGTCACGGCGGTTGAAACGCCAACAACGAACACCTCGCCGCGCTCGACGAACACGCCGAACACGCCATTGCTCGGACCGGCGAAGAACCGCGTCCCCCGCACCGCAATCAGTCCGAACGGAGAGCGGACCACCATGTTGTCTGGCCCATCCTTGGCGTCGTGATCGTACAGGACCGCCCCCTTGTCCAACGTCAGCACCCCGCCCGCGTTCACGAGGAAACGGTCGATGCGCAATTGTGCCTCCGGACCGAGGCGAACAGTCGTCGCTTCCCCCAACAGCAACGCGAGCGATGACGCAGGGCCGGTGCCGACCGAATCGCCGACAAAGATATCGGCGTTTGGCACCAAGGCGCGCTGCACCACTCCCGATCGGGCGAAACAGTCGCCATGCACCATCGTGACTTCGCCCGCACGCGGCGGTGCGGCGCGGACCCGCACGACAGGCGTCGCCAGGCCAAACGCCACCCCCGTCAACACCGCCCGTCGTCGCACTGTGTGTCGCATGCGCGGCAACTTACGCAGGTCGGGTCAGGATACCAAGACCTCTATGCGGCGGCCCGCGGCTCATGCAGGCCGCGCGCGAGCCGCACCGGCATAGCCGCTGCTAGGGTTTGGGTACTTCCGGCAGCAACCCGACGACGTCCAGCGCCGGCACGACGAAATCGGCAGCCGAGATGATCCGCGCATCAGTTGCCGAAACCAGCTTGAGGCTGACATAGACCTTGTCAAAACCAACGGCATACGTGCCGGTGACAAAGGCAGCCGCCTGAGGCGGTGCTACCAGAGCCTGACGGTTTCGTGACAGCAGGAACTCACCTTCCTTGCTGTTGAATTTGACCGCACTACGCAGCCGCATCTCAGTAGTGACATGGCCGTCCTGCACCAATCGCGTCCGGACCATGTCCGCCACGATATTGCCAAGCGGCGAGCTCGTATCGACGTCTTTGACGTTCGCAATCGAAGCGACGACGAACGGCGCGTCTCCCTGCAGTTCAGGAGCGGCGGCAAGCAGGACATCAACAGCGCGATACGTTAGAGTCGCCAGGTCGCCCCGAGTGTAGGCGGAAGGCCCTGCGGTCACGGTGCTGTTCGCTGGGGCCTGGGGATCACCGGCGCAGCCGGTCATGGCGAGGGTGAGTGTGATAGCGACGCTACCAAGGATCGACCGCATAATTCCGAACCCCCTGGTCATGGATCATAACGGAGGCGACGGCTGGGCAACGGAGCCGCCGTAGTCCACGACGCAATCGGACGAAGACTCGTGGCCTTCGCATAGAGCGGAATATCCGCCGCACGAATATACACCGGCGCTTGAAGCTTCATGACCACCCGGTCATTGGTCACGATCGTTGCATCCCACACAGCCTCGGCGTTCATCGTCGGTGTGGCGGCAATCACCAGGTCGTAGAACGCCCCCATGCCAAGCGCCGTAAACGCGGCGGCATCCGCGGCAACCCAAGTCGACATGGGCGCCGACGTGCCAATGACAATTCCTGGGATCGCCGACACGGCGGCTATCGTCCCCGCGGGACCAGGAGGTTTGTCGCGCGGACCCCAGCGAACGAAATTGACATCAAGGTTCACGACGGTTGCGCCGGTCGGCGTGCGAGCGAGTTCCGTGCCACCTTGCAGCAGATCGCTTTCCAGCCGAGTGGCAACCTGCTGGATGAAGGCCGAGTCAGGCGCTTGAACGTGAATGAACACGGGTCTCGTGGCTGGCTGTCCCGCGAGTCCCGGTTGCGCGGTAGAGGCCAGGAGCCCTGATGTGGTCAATTGCGCTGCAATCCCATCGGCCACATCATTCCAATCACGGACGGTGCTTTCGCTGCTCTGAAACGCAGGCGGCTTCGGTGACACCGCTGGCTGATTGCAACCAGCCAGAACCCCAACGATGGCTGCAGCGAACAATCTGCTACTGGATCGCATTGAAGGCCTCAAAACAAAGCCGAAGGCCCTCGACATCGCGCCCGCAAGAATCCGACTGGTCGGCTTTGACGGGCATTCCTCTCGAGTAACCTCAATGGCATGTGGCACTGTGGCCAGTTGCGCGAGCCGGGTCTCTGTTTTAGCCCAATCCAGCGCCAAACGCGGTGGTTTGGTCGCTCCTAACGAATGATCCTCGCAGATAAGACTTAAGAATTGATGGACTGCCCGCTAACGAAAACCGATCGTTCCCGGGTTTAACCAATTGGCAGTCCTGACGCACGAATATACCGGCCATGAGGCTTGCAGTGCTTTGCTCGGCGCTTTCGATGGTGACAGCCGCCTGTAGCCACGATCTGTCTGGCAGCTCCAGCAAGACCGCACTCGATTGTCTGCACCGAGACAGGGAGGCCTGTGCGTTGGCAACGACCATCGAACCGGCAAAAGGTGGGGCAGCGACGACTCGCGCGTCACAGATAGAATTGGACGTCGAAGCAATCCTGGACGGCATGCAAGAGCCACACCGCGGCTCGCAAATACCTGCGCTCCGGATCAGATCCAATCAGCTGCCGTAACAGCGCGCCTATTCAGCCGGGCGCCGTACGGGCTCCGCTGCCACCGGCGCCCGACCGGTCAGCTCGTCGCCCGCATTATGCGGCATCAGCAATGCGATCGGCGCCGCCGCCAGCGTGAAGAGCGCCACCACCAGGAACGCATGACTGAAATCGATTGGCTCCGGTGTCAGGTGCCCCGACATCGACCGCGAAATCTCCAGCGACACGGCACCGGCCGAAATGCCGATCGTCGCAGCAAGCTGCTGTCCTGTGACATACAGGCTGGTGGCCGAACTCATCCGCGACCGCGGTACGTCCCCATAAGCTAGCGTGTTGTAGGCAGTAAACTGCAACGACCGGAAGAACCCGCCGATGAGCAGCGCCGCATAGATCGCTGCCGCCGGCCACGTGGGACG
>DATJJM010000302.1:0-7254 GCA_035492535.1 Acetobacteraceae bacterium
GCGACGATCTTGGCGAAGCTGGACAGGTCCGGCCGCACCCCGAAAGCCATCTGCGCACCGCCCTTGGTCGCACGGAAGCCGGTGACGACCTCATCGAAGATCAGGATGGCACCGTATTGTTCGGTGATGCGACGCAGTTCCTGGGCGAAGTCCGCGCCAAGCGGCACCTGGCCGAACGAGGAACCCGTCGGTTCGTAGATCACTCCGGCGATATCCGGATTATTGGCGAAGGCGGTGCGGACGCCCTCGATGTCGCCTGGATTTAGCAGGATCGATTTCTCTGCCACACCCGGGAGCACGCCCGGCGTCGGCGAGCCATCGAAGTGGTTGGTGTAGCCACTCGCCATCTGGTCGTGCCAGCCATGGAAGTGGCCCTTGAAGCGCATCACCGTCTGCCTGCCGGTGAAGGCGCGGGCGAGACGTATGGCCATCAGCGTGGCCTCGGTGCCGGATGAGGTGAAGCGGAGGCGCTCGGCGGACGGCACCAGGCGCTGGATCGCACGCGCCCATTGCACTTCGCGGGGATGCGAGGCGCCGAACTGCGTGCCCTCATCGAAGGCCTCGCGGACCGCCGCGGTGACCACCGGATGGCGATGGCCAAGCAACAGGGCGCCGTGGCCGCCGAAATAGTCGATGTAGCGGTTGCCATCGACGTCCCATTTATGCGGCCCCTCCGCGCGCTCGATGAACACACCGTAGGGGTCCACATTGCGCGCGTCGTGCGTGATGCCGCTGGGGAACAGGCTATTGGCATCGCTTGCCAGTTGCTCCGAGCCGGGCGTGCGCTCGCGGTACGCGGCGGCGATGCGGGAGTTGGTGAGGGGGGCAGCAGCGACATCGTTCATGGGGCAGCCTCAGGTCCGGTCCTGCTTGCCATACTGCCCGGTTGTGGCAGGGTTGGCCACAGGGGGCCTGAATGTTCGATCTCGTATTGAAGGGTGGCCGGGTCATCGATCCGGCGCAGGGTTTGGATGCCAAGCTGGATGTCGCGTTTGCCGCCGGCAAGGTCGTAGAGATTGGCCCTGATCTCGGCGCAGCAAAGGATATGCGCGATGTCCAAGGCCTGATCGTGGTACCGGGGCTGATCGATCTGCACACGCATGTTTACTGGGGTGGTACGGCGCTTGGTGTCGATCCCGACGCCTATGCGAAGTCGAGCGGCCTCACGACGCTGATCGATGCGGGTTCCGCCGGGCCGGGCAATATCATCGGCTTCCGAAAGCACGTGATCGAGCCTGCCGAGGTGCGCATCCTGCCGTTCCTCAACATCTCCTTCGCCGGCATCTTCGCGTTTTCGCGCGAAGTGATGGTCGGCGAATGCCGTGACCTGGCTTTGCTGAATCCGCGCGTGTGCCTGGCCGCGGCCAAGGAACATGCCGATCTGGTGGTGGGTATCAAGGTTCGCGTGGGCAGCACGGCTTCGGGTGATTCAGGCATTGCGCCGATGGAGATGGCGCTGGAAGTGGCGGAGCATGCCGGCCTGCCGCTGATGACCCATCTCGACGCGCCGCCCCCGTATCGTTCCGATGTGATGCCGCGCATGCGCAATGGCGATATCCTGACGCATTGTTTCCGCCCGTTCCCGAACACACCGGTCGCGCCGGGTGGTGCGGTACGCGAGGACGTACTGGCCGCTCGCGAGCGAGGGGTGATCTTCGATATTGGCCATGGCGGGGGCTCGTTCGGCTACGAGACGGCTATGGCGATGCTGAAGAACAGTTTTCTACCCGACGTGATTTCATCCGACGTTCATGCCATCTCGATCGACGGTCCGGCCTATGATCTGCTGACGACCATGTCGAAATTCCTGGCACTCGGCGTGGCATTGCCGGAAGTGATCCGCGCGACGACGATAAACGCAGCGCGGTCGGTGCGTCTGGAGGACCGTGGCACGCTGCGGCCCGGCCTGCTGGGCGACGCGACGGTGTTGACCCTCGAGCAGGGCCGGTTTGCGCTCAAGGATGTGCTGGGCGAAACGCTCCATGCAGAGCAGAAACTCGCATGCCGCGGCATTGTGCTTGGTGGGCGGTGGTGGCACGGCTGAACAGCGGAGGGACCACACATGCAGATCGCCGTAATTGGTCTTGGGCGGATGGGTGCCAACATCTCCCGGCGCCTGATGAAGGCGAAGCATTCCTGCGTGGTCTGGGATGCCAATCCCGCCACCGTGCAGGAGCTGGGCAAGGAGGGCGCGCAGCCGGTCGAGTCACTGCAGGCGGCAGTGAAGGCGTTGCCCAAGCCGCGTGCGGTTTGGGTGATGCTGCCGGCCGGTCGCATCACTGAACAGACGATCGCTCAGCTTGGCGAGTTGATGGACCCGGGCGATATCGTGATCGATGGCGGCAACACCTTCTACAAGGACGACATCCGCCGCGCCAAGACGCTGGCTGCGAAGCAGATCCATTATGTCGATTGCGGTACATCAGGCGGCGTGTGGGGCCTGGAACGCGGCTACTGCCTGATGATCGGCGGCGATACCGCGGCAGTGGAGCATCTGGATCCGATCTTCGCGGCGCTGGCCCCTGGCATAGGGACGATAGAACGCACACCCAACCGCGATGGCCATGATCCGCGCGCTGAACGTGGCTACATCCACGCGGGACCCGTGGGTGCCGGCCACTTCGTGAAGATGATCCACAACGGCATCGAATACGGCATGATGCAGGCAATGGCGGAAGGGTTCGACATCCTGAAGAACAAGGCCTCGGACAAGCTGCCGGCAGATGAGCGATACGACCTGAAGATGGCAGACATCGCCGAGGTGTGGCGTCGCGGCAGCGTAGTATCGTCGTGGTTGCTGGACCTGACGGCAGAGGCGATGGCGAAGGATCCGAAGCTCGACGCATTCACCGGCGATGTCGAGGATTCCGGCGAGGGGCGGTGGACAATCGAGGCGGCGATCGAAGAGGCGGTGCCAGCGAACGTGCTGGCGTCGTCGCTGTTCACGCGGTTCCGCTCGCGGCAGGATCACACCTATGGCGAGAAGGTGCTGTCGGCGATGCGCTTCGGCTTCGGCGGCCATGTGGAGCCCAAAAAATGAGCGATGCATTCGCGATCTATCCCAGCCTCCGCGACCGTGTGGTGTTCATCACCGGCGGTGCGAGCGGCATCGGGGCCGAACACGTGACCCAGTTCGCTGCGCAGGGTGCGAAGGTCGCGTTCGTGGACATTGCGGATGATGCGGCGCGTGACCTGGTGGCGAGGATCGAGGCCGCCGGACACGCGGCGCCAGTCTACCAGCACTGCGACCTGAAGGATATCGAGGCGCTGCGTGGGACCATCGCGGAAGCGGCGCGGCGGCTGGGGCCGATCACAGTGCTGGTGAACAACGCCGCGAACGACCAGCGGCACAAGTTTGAAGACGTGACGGTCGAATACTGGGACGAACGGCAGGCAACCAACCTTCGGCACCAGTTCTTCGCCATCCAGGCGGTGGCGCCGATGATGCGAACAGCGGGTGGCGGCTCCATCGTCAATTTCGGTTCGGTGAGCTGGCATTCTCTGCAAGGCGGCATGCCGGCCTACACAACGGCTAAGGCCGCGGTCGAAGGACTGACGCGCGGCATGGCGCGTGACCTCGGGCCGGACAAGATACGCGTCAACACGGTGATTCCGGGGTGGATCATGACCGAGCGGCAGCTCACGCTGTGGATGACGCCCGAGGCAGAGAAGAATCTGATGCAGGTGCAGTGCCTCAAGGAAAAGCTGACGCCGGCGGACGTGACGCGCATGGTACTGTGGCTGGCATCCGATGACAGCCGGATGTGTACCGCGCAGTTGTGGGTGGTGGACGCGGGGCGGATGTGACGTATGACGAGTTCTGGCTCCGTTACCTGCGCGCGCACAGCAGGGTAAATACACGAGTATTGCATTACATCGGCAGCATGTCCGCGGTCTTAGTACTTGCTCTCGGCGCGATGGACTGGCGCTGGATCATCGCGGCACCAGTACTGGGCTATGGCTGTGCCTGGATGGCGCACGCAGTGATTGAGCGCAACCGACCGGAGACGTTCGGCCATCCGTTATGGTCGTTGTTCAGCGACTACCGCATGATGTGGCTGGCGCTGACACAGCGTCTCGCGCCGCATCTTCACCGCGCCGGGTTGCGATAGGCGCGGTGCGCCCGCATCATCACGAGACAACACGAGGGGAAACCGGACCATGTGGGAGCCGAGCGAACGCTATCCAGATCCTGCGGTGCAGGTCCTCGATACCAGCTTCAATAAGTATCGGCTGCCGTTGGCCTCGGTGGAGCAGCTGGCGACGGGATGCCGCTGGTCGGAAGGACCGGTGTATTTCGGCGACGGCCGTTATGTGCTGTGGAGCGACATCCCGAACGACCGCATCCTGAAGTGGGAGGAGGAGACAGGTACGGTCAGCGTGTTCCGCAAATCCTCCAACAATGCCAACGGCAACACGCGCGATCGGGTGGGGCGCCTGGTGACCTGCGAGCACCGTGGACGGCGTGTGGTCCGCACGGAGTATGACGGTGCCATCACCGTGCTTGCCGACGGCTACCAGGGCAAGCGGCTGAACTCGCCGAACGACGTGGTGGTGAAGTCGGACGGTTCCATCTGGTTCACCGATCCACCGTTCGGGCTGCTGGGATACTACGAAGGCGAGAGGTTCGAGCCGGAGCTGCCGGCCAATGTGTATCGCGTGGATGGGCAGACAGGCGCGATGACCGTTGTGGCGGATGATGTGGAGGGCCCGAACGGGCTGGCATTTTCGCCCGATGAGTCGAAGCTGTATGTGGTTGAATCGCGCGCGATGCCGTCGCGCAAGCTTCGCGTGTTCGAGGTGCATGGCGACAAGCTTGGTGCAAGCAAGATGTTCCTGGATGCCGGGCCAGGGACGCCGGACGGGTTCCGCGTGGATGTGGACGGCAATCTCTGGTGCGGTTGGGGCATGGGCCATGCCGATCTGGATGGGGTGCGGATCTTCAATCCGGCAGCGGAACCGATCGGCCATATCGCGCTACCGGAGCGCTGCGCCAACCTGTGCTTCGGAGGGCGGTGGCGTAACCGGCTGTTCATGGCAGCGAGTCATGGGCTGTATGCACTATACGTGAATACGCAAGGTGTGCCTGGGGGCTGATGCCGGTCTTCAAGCTAAGCGAGCACGGAGTCTCGGTCCGCGGCGAGCTGCTGGCCGGCCTGACAACGTATCTGACCATGGCTTATATCGTTGTGGTGAACCCGTCGATACTGGCGGAAGCGGGGATCGACCATGGCGCGGCGTTCGTAGCGACGTGTCTCGCGGCGGCAATCGGTTCGGCGTTGATGGGGGTGTTCGCCGATCTGCCACTGGCGCTGGCACCGGGGATGGGGCTGAACGCCTATTTCACTTTCAGTGTTGTCAAGGGGATGGGATTGTCGTGGCAGGTGGCGCTGGGCGCCGTGTTCCTGTCCGGCGTGCTGTTCCTGATCATCAGTGTGCTTCGCATACGCGAGTGGCTGATCAATGCGATCCCCTTGTCGCTGAAGTTCGGCATCGGTGCGGGGATCGGGCTGTTCCTTGGCCTGATCGGTTTGCACGAGATGGGGGTGACCGCTGGCAATCCGGTCACGCTGGTTGCATTTGGCGACATTGCGAAGACGCCGACAATGCTGGCATGCCTCGGCTTTCTGATCATGGCAGGCCTGTCGGCGCGGGGCCTGCGCGGCGCTATTCTGATCGGCATTCTGGTGACTGCGGTGCTGGGCGTTCCGCTGGGACTGACGCAACTGCACGGCGTGGTGTCCACGCCGCCATCGCTGGCGCCCACCTTTATGCAATTGGATATTCGCGGCGCGTTGTCACTTGGTTTGACGACGGTTTTGATAACGTTCCTCCTGGTGGATGTTCTCGACAATGCCGGGACGCTGATCGCCACGACGCAGCGCGCGGGTTTGATGCGAGCCGATGGTACCGTGCCGCGGTTGCGTGAGGCGCTGCTGGCAGACAGTGGCGGCGCGATCATAGGCTCGGTTCTCGGGACGAGCACGACGACCAGCTACATCGAAAGCGCGGCCGGCATTCAGGCTGGGGGACGAACCGGTCTGACGGCTGTGACAGTGGCTGTGCTGTTCCTGCTGACACTGTTCTTCGCGCCAATCGCAACGGCCATTCCAAGCTTTGCCACAGCGCCGGCGCTGGTGTTCGTCGCCTGCCTGATGGCACGCGCGCTGCGCGATCTCGCCTGGGACGATGCAACCGAGTATGTGCCTGGTGTGATCGTTGCAATCGGCATTCCCTTCACCTTCTCCATTGCGACCGGTATCGGTTTGGGCTTTGTGGTCTTTGTCGTGGTGAAGCTGGCAGCCGGCCGTATCACTGAGATTCCTGGTGCCGTGTGGCTGATCGCCGGCTTGTCCGTGTTGAAGTTCGTGCTGCCCTAGGAGTTCTATGTGGAAGAAGTCGATTGCGTTGTGGTCGGGGCCGGTGTGGTCGGGCTGGCGGTGGCGCGGGCGCTGGCACTGGCCGGACGCGAGGTGATCATCCTGGATGCAGCCGAGGGCATCGGCACCGAAACGTCCTCGCGCAACAGCGAAGTGATCCACGCCGGTATCTATTATCCCGCCGGCAGCTTCATGGCTCGGTTCTGCGTGGCGGGTCGCAAGGCGCTTTATGGGTACTGCGCGGAGCACGGCGTGCCGCACATCAATTGTGGCAAGCTGATCGTCGCGACCGATGCCGAGGAAGACGCGATGCTGGCTGGCATCAAGCGGCGCGCTGAGGTGAATGGCGTTGAAGGGATGCGTGTACTGAGCGCGGCCGACGCGATCGCGATGGAGCCGAACCTGCATTGCACCAGCGCATTGTTCTCACCGGTCACGGGTATCGTGGACAGCCATGCGTTCATGCTGGCGTTGCAGGGCGATGCGGAGAATGCCGGGGCGGTGCTGGTGTTCTTCAGTCCGGTTCTGGGCGGGCGTGTCGTGGCAGGCGGGATTGAGATCGATGTGGGTGGCACTGATCCCACGTCGCTCCGCTGTCGCCTGCTGGTGAATTCGGCCGGGTTGCATGCGCCAGGTCTTGCGCGGCGCATTGCAGGCATGCCGGCCGATCGAGTGCCAGCCGCATATTATGCCAAGGGCAATTACTTTTCCCTGCTGGGACGTTCGCCGTTCTCGCGGCTGATCTATCCCGTGCCGGTGCCGGGCGGCTTGGGCGTGCATTTGACCATCGATCTGGGTGGACAGGCGCGATTCGGGCCTGATGTGCAATGGATTGATACGATTGACTATACGGTCGATCCGGCTCGCGCCGACA
>DATJJM010000303.1:0-4668 GCA_035492535.1 Acetobacteraceae bacterium
TTCCATCGCGTCGGTGAAAATCCGACGCTGGCAATGAACCGCGACATCGAGCTGCTGGAGTGGCTGGACTGGCTTGGCTACGACGAGGCCTGGATCGGCGAACACCATTCTGCCGGCTGGGAACTGATCGCGCTGCCCGAGTTGATCATCGCCGCGGCGGCGGAACGCACCAAGCACATCAAGCTGGGCACCGGCGTGACCAGCCTGCCGTACCACCATCCGTTCATGGTGGCGCAGCGCTTCGTGCAACTCGACCACATGACCCGTGGCCGCGCCATGATGGGCTGCGGACCCGGCGCGCTGACCTCGGACGCGTATATGCTCGGCATCGAGCCCAGCACGCAGCGCCCGCGCATGCTGGAGGCGATGGACGCCATCATGCGGCTGCTGAAATGCGAAGAGCCGGTCACCATGAAGACCGACTGGTTCGAAATGCGCGACGCCCGGCTGCATCTGGCGCCCTACACCGATCCGCATTTCGAAATTGCAGTGGCCAGCACGATCACGCCCTTCGGCATGATTGCCGCCGGCACGCACGGCGTCGGCGTGCTGTCGATCGGCGCAGGATTGCCGGGTGGCCCCGAAGCGCTCGCCAGCCAGTGGAAGATCGCGGAAGACGCGGCAGCGAAGAGCGGCAAGACGGTGGACCGCAAGAACTGGCGTGTCGTCGTCAACGCGCATCTTGCCGAGGACGACGAGCAGGCGCTGCTGGAAGTCAAGAAGGGCGAGCGCATCGAAACGCAGACCTACTTCGAGGATACGCTCGGCCGTCCGCCCGGCCGTGCCGACGATCCGTTGCGCGACGGCGTGAAGATGGGCACCACGCTTGTCGGCAATCCGGAGACGGTGATCAAGGGCATCAACCGCCTGCTCGAATACAGCCAGGGCGGCTTCGGCGGCATCCTGTTCCGCGCGCACGAATGGGCCACGCGCGAGCAGACGCTGCGTAGCTACGAGCTGTTCGCGCGCTACGTGATGCCGCATTTCCAGGGGTCACTGGAACCGATCATCGGCTCCAGCGTCTGGGCGCGCGAGAACCGCAAGCAGGTGTTCGGCACCACCGTGGAGGCCGTGCGCCGCGCCTTCACCGACTTTGGCCACGCAGCGGACGAAGAAGCGATCCGCGCCCGCACGCTCGGCGCGCGCGATCTGGAGGCGAAGCGCTAGCGCGTTTTTGGAAGGGTCAGGGGACGCTGCTCCCCTGAAACCCCTCGCCAAAGGCGGAGCCTTTGGAATCCAAAAGTTAGGGTTCTAAGGGCTCCGCCCTTAGCGGGGTAAAGGGGCAGAGCCCCTTTGCATTTCTCTACCCCGCCAGCTCGTGCCGTACAATCGCCGCCCCGTCCGCGAGCGCGCGCAGTTTGCCGAATGCACGCTCGCGCGGCATGTACTTCATCCCGCAGTCCGGCGCCGGAATCAGCCGTTCCGCCGCCACGTGCTTCAGCCCCGCGCGGATGCGCGTTGCCACCTGTTCCGGCGTCTCCACCTCCGCACTGCCCAGGTCCAGCACGCCCAGCATGATCTGCTTGGCGGAAAGATCGGCCAGCACGCCCAGATCGATCTTCGGCTCCGCCGCCTCGATCGAGATCTGCTGCGCCACGGTATCGGCAAGCTGCGGCAGGAACGCGTAGCCGCCCGGCTTGTTGTGCACCACGTGCGCATAGCCGAAGCAGAGGTGGATCACCGTCGGCCCCTGGATCCCTTCCAGCGCGCGGTTGATCGCGCGCACGCCATATCGCTCGGCCTTCTCCGGTGACGTCCGCACCCACGGCTCATCGAGCTGCACCACGTCCACGCCCGTTGCCTTCAGCTCGCGAAGCTCCGCGTTGACGGCGGCGGCATAGTCCATCGCCATCTCTTCCTCGTCCTTGTAGAACTCGTTCTTCGCCTGCTGCGACAGCGTGAACGGGCCGGGCAGCGTGATCTTGGTCGCGCGATCGGTCTGCCGCAGCAGGAACTCGACATCCCGCACTTCCACCGCGGCGCGACGGCGGATCTTGCCCACCACGCGAGGCACCGGCGTCACGCGTCCCTGCTGCGAGCGCACCTCGCCCGGATGCTCGGCGTCGATGCCCTCCAGCGCCAAGGCAAACCGGTTCGAATAGCTCTCACGCCGGATCTCGCCATCGGTGATGATATCGATGCCGGCGCGTTCCATGTCGCGGATCGCGAGGATCGTGCCGTCATCCTGCGCCTGCTCCAGCAGATCCGCCGGGATCCGCCAGATATCCTGCGCATGCGTCCGCGGCACGCCGTGCTTCTCCAGCGCCGAGCGGTTCACCAGCCAGTCGGGCTGCGGATAGCTGCCGACAACGGTGGTGGGCAGCAGATGCGTCGGATAAGACATGCGGGCCTCGCGTGACAGGATGATGGCGGCCATTCTAGGCTTTCTGCCAAGGTTTTGAACGGGAGGGCGTCTGGCATGGAATTCGGTATCTTCCACGAGTTCCCTTCGTTACCCGGGCGATCCCATGCGGACGCCTTCGCGCAGTCATTCGAGCTGGTGGATGGTGCCGAGCGCTGGGGCCTCGATGCGATGTGGCTCGGCGAGCTGCATTTCGATCCGGGCCGGTCGGTGCTGTCCGCGCCGCTGTGCATCGCCAGTGCCATCGCGATGCGAACGCAGCGCATGAAGATCGGCCTCGCGGTGCAGGTGCTGCCGCTGTGCCATCCGCTGCGCCTCGCCGAAGAGGCGGCAACAGTCGACCAGCTGAGCGGCGGACGGCTGATCTTCGGCGTCGGCCGTAGCGGCGTCGCGCGCACCTATGAGGCGTATGGCGTCCCTTATGGCGAAAGCCGCGAGCGGTTCGCGGAAATCCTCGACATCGTGCGCAAGGCGTGGACACAGGACAAGATCTCCTACCAGGGCAAGTTCCATCGCTTCGAGGACGTGGCGGTCGTGCCCAAGCCGTTCCAGCAGCCGATCCCGGAGATCCGCGTTGCCGCAACCAGTGCCGATACGTTTGTAGAGAATGGCCGGCGCGGCCTGCCGATCTTCGTCGCCGTGCGTTACGAGACGGCCGCCGAGATCGCGCCGCACATCGCGGACTACCGCACGGCGCTGTCGGCTTCCAACCAGACCGGCGGCGTGTTCCTCCGCGTGCCTGCCTATATCGCTGCCACCAATGCGCAGGCCCGCGCGGAAGCGGAGCCCAGCCTCATCCACTTTTTTCGCCAGCAGGCGGCGCTGCTCGCCGATTCAGCGAAGCGCGCCGGCGTCGACGGTGCCGATCGCCGCGCCCAGACGGCACGGCGACTGGAAAACATGACCTATGAGGAAGCGCTGCAAGGCACCATCCTGATCGGATCGCCGGATTCCGTCGCAACACGCCTGGAAGAGCTGCGCCAGGAGCTCGGCCTCGACGGCGTGCTGATGGAGCTGAACTGCGGCGGGCGCATCCCGCATGAAAACGTGATGACCGCCCTGCGCCTGCTCTGCCAGCAGGTCATGCCGCATTTCGCCGCCCCGGATGGCGGCAAGCGAACCATCAACTGATCGTCGCGCCGCGGCCCCATGCCAAGCGGCGCGGGGTCCGGTATGCTGCGACTCATGAATCGGATGGCCTCATCGCGGGAAGGCTTGCACGCGTCCGGCGGCCCGCCGGCGAAGGACGCTGTTTCATTCGGCCCTTTCCGTTTGTCGCCGTCCGCCCGGTTGCTGGAGAAGGACGACGTTCCGCTCCAGATCGGCGGCCGCGCGCTCGACCTGCTCATTGCCCTCGTCGAGCGGGCAGGCGAGGTGGTCAGCAAGGCCGACCTGTTCGCCAGGGTCTGGGTGGATGTCACGGTCGACGAAGGCAGCCTGCGCTTTCATATCGCCGCGCTGCGCAAGGTGCTCGGCGACGGCAAATCCGGCGCCAGATACATCGTCAACGCGCCAGGCCGAGGCTACTCCTTCGTCGCCCCGATCACGCGGTCCGCTGCTCAGCCCGCACTGTCCTCTGCGCCCGCGACGGCGCTGCCGCCAACACTTCCGACTCAGCTCACCAGGATGGTCGGCCGCGCCGACACGATCCTCCGCCTGTCCGATGAACTCTCGCAGCATCGCTTCGTCACCGTTGTCGGTCCAGGCGGCATCGGCAAGACAACGGTCGCGGTCACTGTCGCGCATGCCCAGATTGCCGCGTTCAACGGCGCCATCTTCTTCATGGATTTCGGTGCCCTGCGCGATCCCGCGCTGGTAGCGAGTGCGCTTGCCTCGGCCCTTGGCTTGATGGTGAGCTCCGAGGATCCGGTGCCCGGCCTGCTCGCATTCTTGCAGGAACGGCGCATGCTGCTCATCCTCGACAGTTGCGAGCACGTCGTCGAGAGCCTCGCATCGCTTGCCGAAAGCATCTTCAAGGCGGCGCCGCAGGTCCATCTGCTGGCAACCAGCCGGGAATCGTTGCGCGTGGAAGGCGAGCACATCCACCGCCTGTTCCCGCTGGAGGTTCCGCCGCCGAACGCCGGCATGACGGCAGCGGATATCCTGGCCTTTCCCGCGGTGCAGCTTTTCGTCGAACGCGTGGCGGCATCCGCCGGCGGCTTCGAACTCACCGACACGGATGCGCCCGTCGTCGCCGAGATCTGCCAGAAGCTCGATGGCATTGCCCTCGCGTTGGAACTGGCGGCCGGTCGCGTCGGCGCCTACGGCATCCAGGGCACGGCGACGCTGCTGAACAGCAGGCTGGC
>DATJJM010000304.1:0-10113 GCA_035492535.1 Acetobacteraceae bacterium
TCACATGCCAGGCTACCCCTATTCCGAGGCACTGAAGAGCAAGCAAGGTCGGTGGACCTATGACGAATTGTACCAATGGCTGAAGAAGCCCAGCGCTTACGCGCCGGGCACCAAAATGACGTTTCCCGGAGCACCTAATCCAAAGGATCGGGCCGACCTCATCGCCTATCTGCGATCACTGTCGCCGGATCCGGCGCCGCTGCCCGCGCACTAGCTCCATCCAGCCTTGTTAGGGGCTGCGTTGTCGGCGCGTAGGGCGAGACCGGACCAGATGATCGAAAATGCGTCCACCAGATGTGCGATGTCGGGGTCGGCATGGAGCGGCGAGGGCGTGATGTGCAGCCGCGCAGTGCTGCGCGGGCACGGTAAGATAGTTGATCGGCTGCACATAGATCGCGAACCCGTCTGGCAGCCGGTCGCTGATTTGCTTGGACAGTAGGCGCTTCGGCGTGCCTCCCATGCCGCGCTGCGCCTTTCCTGCGGCGATGCGTCTGCACCACCCCGGCCGGTCGTTCCCCTTGGCGTCCCAACGCGAATGGCGCACACTCTCTCGATCAAGGGAGAAGTCCGATGGCAGCAGAATTCGACCTGGTCATTCGTGGCGGCACGGTGGTTGACGGCACGGGCCGCGCCCCTATCGAGGCCGATGTCGGCATCAAGGACAACCGCATCGCCGCCATCGGCACGCTGGCGAAGAATGGGGCCGAGGAGATCGACGCCAAGGGCAAGCTCGTCACGCCAGGCTTCGTTGACATCCATACGCACTACGATGGCCAGGCGGTGTGGGACGGCCACATGACGCCGTCCTCGATGCACGGTGTGACCACCGCGGTGATGGGCAATTGCGGCGTCGGTTTCGCGCCCTGCAAGCCAGCCGATCGCGAGAAGCTGGTCGAGTTGATGGAGGGTGTCGAGGACATTCCCGGCCCCGTCATGCATGAGGGCCTGAAGTGGGAATGGGAGTCGTTCAGCGAGTACCTCGACGCGCTGGACCGCCGTCCGCGCGACATCGACCTGTGCGCACTGCTGCCGCATGCGGCGGTTCGGGTGTTCGTGATGGGCGAGCGTGCCGTCGCGCTGGAGAACGCCAACCAGGCTGACATTGCGCAGATGCGCGAGATCGCCGCCGATGCGATGCGCGCCGGCGCGTTCGGCTTCTCCACCTCGCGCAGCCTGAGTCACAAGAGCCTGAAGGGCGATCCCACGCCAACGTTGCGTGCGCAGGAGGATGAGCTGAGCGGTATCGCGCTCGGCATGCGCGATGCGGGATCGGGCTTCCTGGAGGTCGTGTCGGAATGGGCACCGGATCCCAAGGCCGAATTCGATATGCTTCGCCGCGTCGTGGAGAGGTGTGGCCGCCCATGCGTATTTACCCTGACGCAGCGCCATGCGCGGCCGACGGTGTGGCGCGATCTGCTCGGCTATGCGGACGATGCCATCGCTGCCGGCGTGTCGATGCGTCCCGTGGTTGCGCCCCGTGCGATCGGCGTTCTGTTGGGACTGGAAGGCAGCCAGAACCCGTTCTCCGGCACACCCAGCTACAGGTCGATTGCGCATCTGCCGCTGGCTGAGCGCGTGCGCCGCATGCGCGACCCGGCGTTCCGCGCGCAGATGCTGTCAGAGGACCCGAAAAAGGACAGCACCTTCCCGCTGTTCCACCGCCTGCAGTTCACCCAGATGTTCCGCTTCGGCAATCCGCCGAACTATCAGCCGCGGCGCGAGGACTCGCTCGCGGCGATCGCCGAGCGCGAAGGCCGCACGCCGCAGGACGTCGCCTATGACGTGCTGCTGGAGGACGATGGCAATGCGTTCATCTATACGCCGCTCGGCAACTACGCGGACTACGATCTGTCGGTGAGCGAAACCACACTGGCGGATCGCAATACGATTATGGGCCTGGGCGACGGCGGCGCGCATGTCGCGTTCATCCTGGATGCCGGCTACCAGACCTGGCTGCTGACGCATTGGGGGCGCACAACGAAGCGCTGGGACATGCCGGAGGTGATCCGACGCGTCACCTCGGACACCGCCCATGCGGCGGGGCTCTTCGATCGCGGCGTGCTTGCCGTCGGCAAGAAGGCCGATGTCAACGTGATCGACTGGGATCGGCTGGGTTGCGACAAGCCCTACGTGGTGCACGACCTGCCTGCGGGCGGCAAGCGCCTGATGCAGAAGGTGCACGGCTACGACACGACGATCGTGTCGGGGTGCGTGACGTGGCGCGATGGCGAGCCGACTGGCGATCTGCCTGGCCGGCTGGTGCGGGGACAGCGGGCCGCCTAGAGCAGCGACCCGCCTTCCACCAGAAGGATGCTACCGGTGCTCGCCGTCATCAGCGTGACGGCGGCCTGCACCGTGGCCGCCACTTCATCGGCCTGCACCACGCGCTTCAGTGGCATTCGTTGCGCAGCCTTCTCCACCATCTCTGTCGTCCGGCCCGGCACGAAGCCAGTATCCACGGCGCCGGGAGACACGGACATCACCCGGATGGTGGGCCCCAGCACCCGCGCCAGCGACTTCGTCATCGTGTCGATGGCCGCCTTCGAGGCGCCGTAGGCGATGTTGCTGCCGCCGCCGGAGATCGCCGCGCCGGACGATATGTTGATGATCACCGCTTCGTCCGACTGCTTCATCAGCGGCGTGAACGCCCGGATCGTGGCGAACGGTCCGCGCACGTTGGCGATGAAGATAGCGTCGATCAGCTCATCGGTCAGCGCCTCGAGGTCGGCGTGTGCGATCATCCGGGTGAAGCCGGCCGAGTTCACCAGCACGTCACAACGGCCGTATTCACGCTCTACCATGGCTGCAACCTCGCACAGTGCGGCCGTGTCCTCCATCGGCATGCGTGCGGCGCGGTGGCCGGCGCCTTGCAGCGATGCGACGACCTTCTCTGCCTGCTCTGCGCGATTGTTGTAGCCGACGACAACGCGGCACCCCGCGGCGGCGAACCGGTGAGCGGTGGCGGAGCCGATGCCGCCGCTAGCACCGGTGATGACAGCGACTTTTCCTTGCAGGTTCATCAGAACATTGGGCCGCGGTTCGCGGCCCCTCCATCGATGGTGATGATCGTGCCGGTGGTATAGGCGGATTTGTCCGACGCGAGGAAGGCAACCATCGAGCCGATCTCCTCGGGCATGCCGGCGCGCTCGAAGGGCAGAGGCTTCATCAGATCGTTCCAGCGCTCCGCATCGCCGAACCGATCCTGCGCGCGTTTCTTCATCATCGTGATCAGCCGATCGGTGGCGATCGCCCCAGGGTTGATGCCGACCACACGCAGGTTGTCGGCCGAGGCCGCGCCGCCGAGAGTCTTGGTGAAGGCCATCAGTCCCGCGTTGCCGGCAGAACCGGCGATGTATCCGACATCGACCTTCTCGCCCGCCATGCCAAGGATGTTGATGATCACGCCACGCCGGCGCTGCGCCATCAATGCATAGAAGCGGCGGCACATGTTGATGTAGCCGAACACCTTGAGGTCCCACGCTTCCCGCCAACGCGCCTCGGTCACTTCCTGCAGGTTTCCACCGGGAATCGCGCCGGCATTGTTCACCAGGATGTCGATGTCGGGATGCAGCTCGGCCAGCCTATCGATGTTGCGGCTGTCGGCGAGGTCGAGCGCGTGCACCTCGGCGCGCACATTCCAGCGCGAGGCGATGTTGTCGCGTACCGAGTCCAGATCGGCCTGGGTGCGCGATACCAGGATGACGTTTGCGCCCTCTTCCGCGAGGCTCTCCGCGGACGCACGCCCGATGCCCTTGGATGCCCCGGTGATCAATGCTGTCTTGCCGCGCAGGTTCAGGTCCATTGCATGCCTCCCTTTTCATACCGTCAGATATCGACTGCGGATGTCCGCTTCCTCGGCACGGAACTGCTCGGGTGAGGCTGCATAGACAACGCGGCCTTTCACCATGATGTGGATCTCATCCGCCACCGCTTCTGCAAGGCGCAGATTCTGCTCGATGAGCAGGATCGTCATGCCCTCGCTCGGCAACTTCCGGATCACGTCCGCCAGTTCGCGTACCACCAGCGGGGCAAGGCCCTGACTCGGCTCATCCAGCAGCATCACTTTCGGATCACTGACCAGCGCACGCGCGATCGCCAGCATCTGCTGCTCGCCACCCGATAGGTAGCCACCACGACTCCATGCACGTTCGCGCAGTGACGGGAACAGCTCCATCAGTCGCGATATCGGCCACGTGCGCGAAGGCCTGCGTTCAGCAACGCGGATGTTCTCCACCACGGTGAGGTCTGGGAAGATCAGCCGCCCCTCCGGCACATATGCGACGCCGGCACGTGCGACGCGGTGCGGCGGCCACCCGGTGATGTTGGCGCCATCCAGCGTCACCTGCCCGCCACTCGGTGCCACCAGGCCCATCACCGTGCGCAATGTCGTGGTCTTGCCGACGCCGTTCCGACCAAGCACCGAGCAAATGCGTCCCTGCGGCACAGCCAGATCCACGCCTTGCAACACATGGCTCGCACCGTAATGCGTGTTTAGTCCGGTGATGGTCAGCATCAGGCCAACCCTCCCAGATAGGCCCGCTGCACGTCCTCGTTGGATCGCACCTCATCCGGTGTGCCATCGGCGATCACCGCGCCACGATGCAGTACGGTGATCATGTGCGCGAGGCGGAATACGACCTCCATGTCGTGTTCCACCAGGAGCACGGTCATCACTCCATCCGCCAGCAGCGAGCTCAGCGTATCGACCGCCTGCTCCGTTTCTTCCACCGACAAGCCTTGGGTCGGCTCGTCCAGCAACAGCAGACGTGGCTGCTGCGCCAGCGCCATCGCCACTTCCAGCAGCCGCTGATCGCCGTGCGACAGCAGCCCGGCGGGACGATACGCAACATGCGTCAGACCCAACCGTTCCAGCGCAACATCGGCATGCTTCTCTGCATCAGCGAACACCGTGCCGCCGCCCCAGGGTTGCCAGCGCCGCGCGTGCCGAGCCTGTGCCGACAGGCGCACATTTTCGCGCGCCGTCATCTCGGGAAATAGCGCGGTGATCTGGAACGTGCGCGAAACGCCACGCTGGCACACGCTGTAGGCGGACATCCCGGTCAGCGCGTGGTCATCGAAGCGCACCGTGCCGCTGGTGGGTTTGGTAACGCCGGTGATCAGATTGAACAGCGTGGACTTACCCGCGCCATTGGGACCGATAACCGCGCGGACCTCGCCGGCAGCAACGCTCATCGTCACATTATCGACGGCGACGATGCCGCCGAACCGGCGGGTCAGCCCGTCGAGCTCAAGGAACGCCATCGCGTCGCAAGTCCCCAAATGCCCTGCGGCGCGAACAGCACGAACAGGATGAAAATGGCGCCGAAGAACAGCGCCCAGGAATCGGTCCAGGAACTCAGCATGTTGGACACAAGCATGAAGAATGCCGCGCCGATGACCGGACCGATCAACGTGCCGGCACCACCGACGATCACCATGATCAGCACCTGGCCGGAAAACAGCCAGAACAGCAGCTCGGTGTTGGTGAAGCCGGCGAACGGCGCGTACAGAGCGCCGGCGAGGCCGCCCAGCATGAATGAGATTGCCACGACCGCAATTTTGTAGCGACGCGTGTTGTAGCCGAGCGACAGCGTCTTTGCCTCGTTTTCGCGGATGCCGCGCAGCACCGCACCGAACGGTGATTGCACGAGTGACCGACAGAAGATGAAGGCAGCGACAAGGCAGGCGAGCACCAGATAGTAGAACCCGGCGCGTCCCTGGAAGAAGGTGATGCCGAACGGGCCCGGGCTGCGCGGGATACCGGCGAGACCATCCGAGGCGCCGGTGACGGAGGTCCACTTGAAGGCCACGGCGTACAGCAACTGCGCAAACGCCAGCGTCAGCATGGAGAAAGATACACCGGATGCCAGCGTGCACACCCAGGCGACGCCGATGGCCACAATGCCGCTGAACAGGGCGGCCAGAAGGACTGAGAAGACAAGCGGGATGGATGTGTGCAGCAGCAGATTGCCGGCCGCGTAGGCGCCAAGTCCATAGGCTGCCGCATGGCCGAATGACAGGAGCCGTGTATAGCCCACCATCAGGTCGAGGCTCATGGCGCAAAGGCCAAGGATCAGTGCCTCGGTCAATAACGTCATCACATAGGGCGGCAGTCCCGTTGGCGCGAGCGCCAGCACGCAGATGGCAAGGAACAGGAGGGAGTTGCGTTTGATAGCCATGATAGGAGCGGACGTCACGCTTCTTTGCCCAAGAGGCCGCCGGGGCGGATCACCAGCACCGCAAGCATCAGCAGATACATCAGCGCCAGCGCGAGGTCGGGGAAATAGTACGTGCCGAACACCTGTACGAAGGCCACCAGCAGCGCGCCGATCAGAGAGCCGGCGAAGCTGCCCATGCCGCCGATGATGACGATCACGAACGTGTCGATGACTGCATTTGGTGCCATACCGAGCGACGCCGTGACCAGGGGGGCGGCGAACACACCGCCGATGCCGGCCAGGCCGCAGCCAATACCGAACACCGCAGATCGCACCAGCCGCACGTCCGTGCCGAGCGCGTGTACCATCTCTGCGTTCTGCGACGTGGCGCGGATCAGCAGGCCCAGTCGGGTGCGTTCCAGGAACTGCCAGATGGCGATCGCCACGACGATCCCGGCGCCGATCAGGAACAGCCGGTAGATCGGGAACGGTTCGTCGAGGATGAACACGATGCCGGAGAGCGATTTCGGCGCAGGCACTTCCAACGCGGCGACGCCCCACAACAGGCGGATCGCCTCGCCCATGATCAACGTCAGGCCGAAGGTCACCATCAGGAACGCACTGTGATCACGCCGGTAGAGTTGGCGCAGAATGCCCAGCTCGAACGCGGCACCGAAGGCGCCCACCAGCAGGGGCGCTGCGATCAGCGATGCCCAGAAACTGCCGGTGACGTGGACCGCCGAGTAGCCGACATAGGCTCCGAGCATGAAGAACGCACCATGTGCGAAGTTCACGATGCGCATGATGCCGAAGATCAGCGTCAGGCCGACACCGAGGAAGAACAGCAGTGCGGCCTGTGACAGCGCGTTCAGGCACTGGGTGACGAGGAAGCCGAGGAAGTCCAATCAATCCTCGAACGTCATCTGTCGGCAGGATGGCGTGATCTCGTCGCCAGTCAGCGTTGCGATGATCTGTGGTGTCGGCGTCTTGTATTCCGGCAGCTTCCCGACCTTCACAATGTAGCCACCCTGCACCGCCTGATGGTCGCAGGCACGCATCGCGACATGTCCCTTGATCGAGTCAACCGCCGCCGTCTCCAATGCCGGGCGCAGCTTGTCAGCCTCGATGCTCTTCGCCGCCTCGATCCCAGCCTGCAACATCTGACACGCCTGGTACTGCTCGCCTTCGAACACGTCGGGCAGTGCGTTGTATTCCTTCTGCCAGGCCGCGACGAACGCCCTGTTCTTCGGATTGTCGATCATGAACACGTAGCGCGTCGATCCCGCCAGGCCTATTGCCGCGTCGCCCACAGCATGGATGCTGTTCAGATCGACGATGGAGGTGATCAGCTGTACCTTGTCGCCCAGCCGATATTCGTGCGCCTGTGACAGGAACGCGTTGTTGTCGTCGCCTTGTAGCACCAGGAAGCAGGCGTCCGCGCCGGACTGACGGATCTTGGTGATATAGGTCGAAAAGTCCTTCGTGCCGATCGGCGAATAGACGGTGCCGACCAGCTCCTTCTTCGCTTTCTTCACCTCGTCATCGAAGACGCCGATGCTGTTGTGGCCCCAGGCGTAGTCCATGCCCAGCGCGTAGAACTTCTTGAACTCCGCCTTGCGCAGCCACAACGAGATCGCACGCGTCTCCATCGGCCCGGAGATGTTGGCGCGGAAGAAGTTCGGCACGAAGGAAGAGCCGGTCAAGCGGCCATCGCCATTGTCGGACGACATGAAGATCGCGTTCCATTCGGCAAGCTTCGGCACCACGGCAAGTGCTTCGGACGATAGGACCATACCGAACAGCAGATGGCAGTTGTCGCGCTCTACCACTAGTTGTGCCTTGCGCACGCAGGTGGCCGGATCGCCGGTGGTATCCTCGATGTGCAATTCGATCGGCCGTCCTATCAGCCCGCCCTTGGCGTTCACCTCCTTTGCCCAGAACTCTGCGCCGTGGCGCATCTGCAAGCCGATCTCTCCGGCCGGCCCGGTCAGTGCCAACGGCATCCCTATCCGGATTGGCTCGTCCCCCAGTGCGTGCCGCAGCACCACCGGTGCGGCAACGGCGGCAAGTCCCGCGCGGATCGCCGCGCGGCGCGTGTAGGATATGGTCATTGGTTCCCTCCCGTCTAAGCGCGGCTAGTTCTTCAGTTCCACCGTCTCGAAACCGGCTGGCACGATAGCCTCCAGCATCTTACAGCCGTCCGAGTAGTCCAGCACAGTGCGCTTGATCTTCGGCTTCTCTTTGGCGGTGGCTTTGGTCACATTTCGCTCCCTGCCCATCGGCGGTTCTTGGTTCCAGTATCATCGCGACAGGCGGCTCGCTTCAACTCCCTCTTTGCATGCCGGGCTTGGCAGCCCGGCGAAATTGGCCAACGCTCTGGGCGGACAGCACGAAAGAAGACGGTCCGCATGGTCTCAAGTATTCTCGGCACCGACGTCGGTGGCACGTTCACCGACCTCGCCTTCATTACGGAATCCGGTGAGCTGCACTGCTTCAAAGTGCCAAGCACGCCCTCTCGTCCCGGCGCCAGCATCCTCAGCGGCGTCGACGAGATCCAGGAAACGCTGAAGGTGCATGGCGAAGGATGGCATCGCACCGTCCATACGCACAGCAGCACGGTTGCCACCAACGCGTTGATCGAGCGCAAGGGGGCGCGCATTGGCCTGCTGGTGTCCTCCGGCTTCCGCGACATCTTCGAGTTGCAGCGTCTGGCTGTGCCGCATCCGATGCGCTTCGACTCCCGCCGCCCACAGCCGCTGATCCCGCGTGCTCTCGTGCGCGAGATCGCTGGTCGCCTGGATGCGGACGGCGAGGAGGTAGAACCGCTCGATCGCGCCGCCGTCGTGCAGGCTACCCGTGATCTGGAAGCCGCCGGCGTAGAGATCGCAATCGTCGTGTTCCTGCACAGCTACCGCAATCCGGACCACGAACGGGCCGCTCGTGACGCGATCGCGCAGGCCGGCGTGAAGCTGCGGGTGGAACTGTCGAGCGAAGTCTGGCCGCAGGCGCGCGAGTACGAACGCGGCATTTTGACTGCGATCAACGCCAGCATCCGCCCGATGGTGGAGGGCTATGTCGGCCGCCTGGTCGCTGGCCTGGCGGATCATCGGATCGAAACCCCCGCCCGCATCGCGCGGTCCAATGGCGGTGCGGAGCTTGCCGGCAGCCTGCTCGGCCGACCGGTCGTGGCGTTGCTCTCGGGCCCCGCGGCCGGTGTCAGCGGCGCGGCCGAGGTGGCGCGTGATGCCGGCTGGGAAGCGGCCGACCTGATGACGCTGGATATCGGCGGTACGAGTGCGGATATCGGCATCGTGCGGGCCGGGCGGGCGGTGCTCAGCTCGGAAGAACACATCGCCGATTTCCCGGTGATGATCCCCACCGTTGCGGTGTCCAGTATCGGTGCGGGCGGGGGATCGATCATCTGGCTCGATCCGACCGGTTCGCTGAAAGTAGGGCCGCGCAGCGTCGGCGCCGATCCAGGTCCGGCCTGTTATGGCACTGGCTCGCTGATCCCGGCGCTGACCGATGCATTCCTGATTGCTGGCCTGCTGGAGCCGGGCCAGCGCCTGGGCGGCAAGTTGCCGCTGCAACTATCGCCCGCGCGAGACGCCCTCGGCACCATCGCGACGCAGCTTGCAACGTCGGTCGAGGACGTGGCCGACGGTGCCATCCGCATCGCCATAGCGATGATGACCGCGGAGGCATCGAACGTGCTGGCACGCCGGGGCGTCGATGCGCCGCGCTTCCGGATGGTCGCGTTCGGCGGCGCGGGGCCGCTTCTGGGTGCGCTGCTTGCCGAGGAATTGGCGATCGACACCATACTGATCCCGTCACATCCGGGGGCGTTGAGTGCGCTGGGCGCCGCGCGTGCCGATCTGGAAGGCGACCTAGTGCAGCCCGTGTATTCGATGCTGGGCAAGATCGCCCCCGCGCGTCTGCCGGTATTACTGCGTTC
>DATJJM010000305.1:0-12797 GCA_035492535.1 Acetobacteraceae bacterium
CACCTCCCGAAGCTCCCACCGCCGGTCGTGACTTCGCCACGCTCAGCAGAAAACAGAAATACCCATAGACCCTCGTCTGCGGCACGCGGGTTCGTTCCTCGGAGACTTTCGTACGCCTCGCCGCGCCCGAAACTCTTCACGAAACCTGAATGACGGGTTTCGAGGTCCGGAAGCGGACATCGAGGTCCGGGCAGTCAGAGCTCACCGCTTAAAGCCGTTCGAGCCTTGGCAACTTCACGGCGTGCCGAATGGGAGGGCCTCATCCCCTGTGAGGGAGGTCTACCAGCTTGCCGAGTATCAGGCACGCCCGCCTACAACAGAAGTAGCCCTAACAGTCAGGCTTTGCGTCTCGCCGTGTACCACCTGACCAGTGCAGCCGAGCCAGCTCAACCATGTCGGGCCACCGGCTGATCGCACGCGAGGCGTGCATACTCAAGAACCCCGTTGGACAGCGCGAAGCGGGATACGAAGGCGCTCTCACTGAGTACGCTGCAGCCTTCGTGGCGTAGCACCGCACCCAGCGCCGATCTCGCGTGGGCTGCAGTATTTCATGCATGAGCTGCCGTCTCCACGCCGGGTTTCGTCCGCAACAGTCCATGCGCGATCGCAGCGGCATCAACCAGATCGAGGCTGGTCACGACGAGGTCCGCCTTCGCAGCACGAAGCAGGGCTTCATCGCCAAGCCGGGCAATACCGATGTTGGCCATACTACCCGCGCGTGCCGCTTCGATACCGGACGGAGCATCCTCGATCACGAGACACTCTGTCGGTGGGACGTTCAGCGCCTTGGCGGCCAGCAGGAACAGCGCAGGGTCCGGTTTGCCACGCGGCACATCCATGCCGCTCAGGTTGGCGTCGAAGAGGGAGAGCAGCGTGCCGCCTCCCGGTACGGGCAGGCGGCGCAGCATGGGCTCCACATTCTTGGATGACGACGCGAGGCTCAGGCGCAATCCAGCCGCACGCAGCGCAACGGCAAGACGCACCGCATCAGGGAATGACTCAAAATCGCCCACCTCGATCAAATGGTCGATCAACGCCTGCTTCTTCGTGGCGTACCCGACGGCGCGCGTTGCCGCCTGCGAGACACCCAATCCCTCCAGAGTCGCCCGTGCTCCGGCAAGGCGCGGCTTGCCGGCAACATTCGCCTGATAGAACTCCGTGGTGAACCGAGACGGATCAGCATAACCCGCCAGCGCTTCCCGCCATGCCTGCTCGTGTGGCGAAGCAACCAGCACACCATCGACGTCGAAAATCGCCGCCCGGAGTGTGCGTGGCGCAACCGTCTCAGACATTGTCGGCCTCCGTCGAACCAGCATGCGGAGCGGACGTCTTGCCTCCCCAGGTCCAACCCTTGACGTCAGGCATGTCATCGCCGTAGCGCGATATATACTGCTTGTGCTCGATCAGCCGATCGCGGATCGCCTGCTTTGCGTAAGCAGCGCGGGCCTGAAGCTGCGGCACGCGATCAATCACGTCAGCCACCAGGTGGAAACGGTCGATATCATTCATCACGCACATGTCGAATGGCGTACTGGTGGTTCCCTCTTCCTTGTAGCCGCGCACGTGGAGGTTCCGGTGCCCGTGCCGCCGGTAGGTCAGCCGGTGGATCAGCCAGGGATAGCCGTGGAATGCGAATATGATTGGCTTGTCCGTGGTGAAGAGAGCGTCGAAATCAAGATCTGTCAGCCCATGCGGATGCTCGCTGGCAGGCTGCAGCTTCATGAGGTCAACAACATTGATGACGCGGATTTTCAGTTCTTGGGCGTAATGATGCAACAACTCGACCGCGGCAAGGGTCTCGAGCGTCGGCACATCGCCGCAACATGCCATCACGACGTCCGGTTCGCTGCCACGATCGTTGCTGGCCCATGGCCAGATCCCTAGGCCAGCGGTGCAGTGTTTGATCGCTTGATCCATTGTCAGCCACTGCGGTGCCGGCTGCTTCCCGGCGACGATCACGTTCACGTAGTTGCGGCTGCGCAGGCAGTGATCCGTGACCGACAGCAGACAGTTCGCATCCGGCGGCAGATACACCCGCACGACCTCGGCCTTCTTATTGATGACATGGTCGATAAAGCCGGGATCCTGATGACTGAAGCCATTATGATCCTGCCGCCACACGTGGCTCGACAGCAGATAGTTAAGCGAGGCAATCGGGCGTCGCCATGAAATGTCGTTGCACACTTTCAGCCATTTGGCGTGCTGATTGAACATCGCGTCGATGATGTGGATGAACGCCTCGTAGCACGAAAAGAAGCCGTGGCGTCCGGTCAACAGATAGCCCTCGAGCCATCCCTGGCATTGATGCTCGCTGAGCATTTCCATCACCCGCCCATCACAGGCAAGGTGATCGTCCCATGGCAGGGTATCCGCGATCCAGGCGCGATTGGTCACCTCCAACACGTCTTGCCAACGGTTGGAGTTATTTTCATCTGGACTGAACAGCCTGAAGTTGCGCGAGTCCATGTTAAGCTTCATGACATCGCGCAGAAACCGCCCCATGACCCTGGTAGACTCCGCAGAAACCATGCCCGGTGCAGGGACATCCACCGCATAGCTACGAAAATCAGGGAGCCGCAGGTCACGCAGCCGCAGCCCGCCGTTTGCATGCGGATTTGCGCTCATCCGACGCTCGCCGCGCGGCGTCAGTTGGGCCAGGTCTTCGCGCAGGCAACCGTTCTGATCGAACAGTTCCGTCGGCCGGTAGCTCTTCATCCAATCTTCGAGAATTCGCACGTGTTCGGGATTCTCGTGCATCTCACCCATGGGCACCTGATGCGAACGCCAGTAATCCTCGGTTCTCCGGCCATCGATCTCCTTCGGGCAGGTCCATCCCTTTGGGGTACGCAACACAATCATTGGCCAGCGGGGGCGTTCACGAATGCCGCTGGCCGCGTCCGATTTGATGCGTCTGATCTCCGCGCATATCGTATCCAACGTCGTCGCCATCAATTCGTGCATCACTTCGGGGTCGCTGCCCTCGACGAAATGCGGCGTATAACCATAGCCGCGGAAGAGGTGGTCAAGCTCCTCGTGGCTGATGCGGGCAAGAACCGTGGGATTGGCGATCTTGTAGCCGTTGAGATGCAAGATCGGCAGAACGACACCATCAGTCGCCGGATTGAGGAATTTGTTCGAATGCCAACTCGTTGCCAGCGGTCCGGTTTCCGCTTCGCCATCACCAACGACGCAGGCGACGATGAGATCCGGGTTGTCGAATGCGGCACCGTAGGCGTGCGAGACAGCATACCCCAATTCCCCGCCCTCATGGATCGAACCCGGCGTCTCCGGTGCGACGTGGCTAGGAATACCTCCAGGGAATGAGAATTGCGTGAACAGCCGCTTCATCCCGTCCTCGTCGGAAGTGATGTTCGGATAGACCTCGCTGTAGGTTCCCTCGAGATAGGCGTTAGCGACCAGCGCCGGCCCACCGTGGCCGGGGCCAGTAATGTAGATCATGTCGAGGTCGTTTTTCTTTATAATCCGGTTCAAATGGGCATAGATGAAGTTCAGGCCAGGCGTTGTTCCCCAGTGGCCGAGCAGACGCGGCTTGATATGCTCCTTGGTCAGTGATTGCTTAAGCAAGGGGTTATCGTAGAGATAAATCTGGCCGACCGACAGATAATTGGCCGCCCTCCAATACGCATCGATCAGCGATCTTTCGTGATCTGAGAGCACATTCGGCATTGCTTCCCCCTTGGTCCAGGTTTGTCGGTGTTGCGCATCCCTCAACGCGGTGCGCCACATCCAAACATCTCAATCGCTGGGTGGTTCACGGCCGGTCGGGCGTCTCTGCCCGCGGACAACATCGGTTCCATGTCGTCTTTCTGGTTCGAGAACTGTCGCCACCTAGCAACGCCCTCACTGAAAGAGCGCTTGGCATCCAGGTACGAAGGTCTTGCCTCACCTGGACCGCATTTCCAGCGCCCGCCTGCCCTCCCCCCGCAGGTCCCTCGAGAAGACTAATTTAACACGGTCGTCCCACCAGTCACAACTGCGCTATGCACGATTGCGTCTGCGCCAATGACCTTTCAGTTTGCCACCGCGGCAGTGAAGTGGCGACCGGACTCACCTGATCGTGTTTCCTGGCTTCGCGGCGCAAGCCGCGAATGTTACACTCGAATTGCGAAGCCTTCGGTGAGCCGCTGTGGAGTGAGCATGCGATGATCCATCATGAACGCCTCCGTCCGTCGTTGCACGACTACCCGTCCGATGAGTGGAACGTCATCGAAAAGCGATTCAACCCGGAATTCCTGGCCCAGTCGGAATCAATGCTCGCGCTTGGCAATGGATATCTTGGCATGCGCGGATGCCCGGAAGAAGGCGGCCCGACTGCTGAGAACAGTACACTCATCAATGGCTTTCATGAAACTCATCCGATTATATATGGTGAAAATGCTTATGGCTTCGCGAAAACTGGCCAGACCATCGTCGCTGTCGCTGACGCCAAGATCATCAAGCTATTTGTGGACGATGAGCCGTTCTGGCTACCAGATGCAAACATTGTGCACTATGACCGACGGCTCAACATGAAGTCTGGAACCCTCGACCGGGATATCATCTGGGAAACGCCAGCGGGCAAACACGTGCAAATCCGCTCCCGGCGGCTGGTATCATTGGCCAATAAGCATGTAGCGGCTATCTCCTATCAGGTGACTTTGCTGAATGCGGCAGCAGACGTGGTGATTTCCTCGCAGGCGGCGGTGAGCGAACCAGGCGCTCTCGCGGATGGTAGCGATCCGCGCCAGTCGAATTCGCCTGCGACGCAGATGCTGGACCAACTCGCAGGCTATGCCGGAGACAAGAGGATCGTGATGTGCCACGCGACCAGACAGAGCCGCATGGCCGTGGCCTGTGGCATTGACCATGCGCTGAACACTTCATGCCTCGCCGCATCCACCGTTTCTCATCGCGCCAACTTTGGCGAGGTTGTTTTCCGGGTCGAAGCTCTGCCCGACCGACCGATCGAGCTCACCAAATTTATTGTCTATCACACGTCGCCGTCAGCGTCGCCCGAAGAACTATGCGGTCGTCTCGAATGGACGATGGATCGTGCTGTGAAGCAGGGTTTTCAACAGTTGCTCAACCTGCAGGCAGAGTACCTGGATGACTATTGGCTTCGCAGCGACATTCAGATCAAGGATGTCAATGAAGAGCGGATTAAGCGCAGCACGATCGAAATCCAGCAGGCGATCCGGTTCAACCTTTTTCACATTCTACAAGCTTCTGCACGAGCAGAAGAAACTGGTGTCCCGGCAAAAGGTCTGACTGGGCGAGCCTATGAGGGTCACTATTTCTGGGACGCCGAAATCTACCTGCTGCCATTCCTGACTTATACGTGTCCACGTCTTGCGAGAAATCTTCTGGCGTTCCGATATAGGACGCTGCCCCAGGCACGGCTCCGCGCCAGAGAACTGGGCCATCGAGGTGCCATGTTTCCGTGGCGCACAATCAACGGAGAAGAGGCCTCGGCGTATTACGCGGCTGGGACCGCGCAATATCACATCAACGCCGATATCATGTACGCGCTGCGAAAATATGTGAAGGTGTCGGGTGACAAGCTGTTCCTGCGCGAGTACGGAGCCGAGATGCTCGTGGAAACGGCACGCCTTTGGGTAGACCTGGGATTCTACTCCAAGGCGAAGGGGGGCAGGTTCTGTATCAATGCTGTGACGGGACCAGACGAATATAATACGGTCGTGAATAACAACGCATATACGAACCTGATGGCACAGCAAAACTTGTACTACGCGGCCGAAACCGTTGAATCGCTGCGGACAAGTGAGCCGGAGGCGTATTCAGCTCTGGTGCACAGGACAGCGCTTGACCCGTCCGAACCAGCAGCATGGGTCAGTGCGGCAGAGCACATGTACGTTCCCTACGATGAACGGCTTCAGATCATCCCACAGGATGATAGCTTTCTGGATCGCGAACCCTGGAATTTCCGCGATACACCGCCTGACCATTATCCGTTATTGCTGTTTTACCATCCCCTCAATATCTATCGAAAGCAGGTCATCAAGCAGGCCGATGTTGTGCTCGCCATGTTTCTCCTGGGCGACGCATTTTCGATGGATGCAAAGAAGCGAAACTTCGAATTTTATGATCCATTGACAACTGGCGACTCGTCGCTTTCCTCATGCGTCGAGGCGATCATCGCCGCGCAGACGGGAAACCTGGACAAAGCCATCCAATACGGCTTGGCGGCGTTGCTGATGGATCTCGCCGATGTCGGCGGCAATGTGAAAGATGGCTGTCATATAGCTTCGATGGGCGGTACTTGGATGCTCTTCGCCTATGGGTTTGGCGGAATGCGGGATCATGATGGAACTCTGTCTTTCTGGCCGCGTCGCGCCCCAGAGGACAACGCGCTCATTCGGTTTCCCGTGACGTATCAAGATCAGAGACTGCTGGTCGAAATTGGGCTGAGCAATGTGGAATACACGCTCTGCAAGGGCGGACGTCTTGTGATCAGGCACGAGACCGAGGAGATTTGCCTGACCGCCGACCAGCCTGTAGCAGTGCGGCAATTGCACCCGGTCAGGGCCAGCCACTCCTAATCCGAGCACGTAGTTCAAGAAAGGCACCGATCGTGGACAATCGTCAGGACGGCGTGCCAACAGGAGGGAACCGGAGATGATGCACGACACCGTATTCCTGATTGATGTCGACAATACGCTGTTGGACAATGATCGCGTGCAGGCCGATCTGCACGTCCACATTGGAATCGAGCACGGCATCCCCGCACGCAATCGCTATTGGGAGATCTTCGAAAAGCTACGCGACGAGTTGGGTTATGCCGATTACCTGGGAGCGCTCGAACGCTACCGCCTGGAGGATATGCACGACCCGCGATTGCTGCGAATCTCGAATTGGCTGGCGGAATACCCATTCGTAAACCGGCTCTATCCGGGGGCCATCGATGCCGTGAAGCACGTGCAGCAGTGGGCACCGACAGTCATCCTGTCTGACGGGGATGCTGTGTTCCAGCCTCGCAAGGTGGATCGCGCGGGCCTGTGGCGCGTATTCGATGGCCATGTTCTGATTTATGTCCACAAGGAGGAGGAACTTGAGTATGTAGAGCAGCTCTATCCTGCCAAGCGCTACGTGATGATCGACGACAAGCTACGGATTCTCGACGCCATGAAGAAGATTTGGGGCGATAGACTGACCACCGTCTTTGCTCAGCAGGGCCACTACGCTACCGACCAACAAACGTTGGCCGACTATCCGCACGGGGACCTGCAGCTCGCACGGATCGGCGACCTCGTGAATTACAATTTGGCCGATTTCTCCAGATAAGGACAGGGTTGTCAGGGAAGGCTCACACATGGTGGACATCTTCAGATGTCGAATGTCCCAGCGAGTTGCTTTGGCACTGCCAAATTCCGCAATTTCACATAGTCGGGGAGACCATTGCGATAAGGAGGATAAGCCTCGCCGCGAATAAGCGGCGCCAGGTAACGGAGTGCAGCCTCTGTGATGCCGAAACCGTCGGCGCTGACGAACTCCGGAGGCAGCAGCTTTTCTCGGTTGGCCACCTCCGAGAGCGGTGCCTCGACGATGTCCCACCGATAAGGTTCATCGCTCAGTCGACGAATGGCAGGCATCACGGCGCTTTTCCCGGCAACTGCGAATTCCACTGCTGCACGACCGACGGCGTAGGCTTGCTCGACATCGGTCTCGGACGCGATATGCCGCGCCGACCGCAGCAGGTAATCGGGAATTGCCCAGTGGCACTTTCGGCCAAGTTTCACACTGACCAGGTTGGCGATAACAGGCGCGGCTCCCCCCAGCTGCGCATGGCCAAAAGCGTCCACTGAGCCAGCGGAGAGAAATTCTCCGTTCGGTCGCCGCACCCCTTCCGACACGGCAATAACACAGTGTCCGCATCGCGCCACAGCGTCGTCCACTTTGCGCAAGAACCGCTCCTGATCGAACGGTACCTCGGGTAGCAGCAAGACATGCGGGGCATCACCCTCGTGTTCAACAGCCAACGCGCATGCGGCAGTCGTCCACCCGGCATGCCGACCCATCACTTCGAGGACGAATACGTTGGTTGACGTGCGGCTCATCGCTGCCAGGTCGAAGGCTGCCTCGCGGAGCGAGGTGGCGATATACTTCGCAGCCGACCCGAAACCGGGCGAGCAGTCTGTTATTGCAAGGTCATTGTCCACCGTCTTGGGGATGCCGATGCAGGCAATGGGGCTCGCCAGCGCAGAGCTGATCTGGCTGACTTTGTGGGCAGTGTCTTGCGAGTCACCGCCGCCATTGTAGAAGAAAAAGCCAATATCATGCGCCCGGAACACTTCGATCAAGCGCTCGTACTGGGCACGATCGTCTTGAACCGAGCCAAGCTTGTACCGGCAGGATCCGAACGCAGCACCCGGAGTGTGTTTGAGCGCTGCGACCGCAGCGTCGGACTCACGGCTGGTATCGATAAGATCTTCCGTCAGAGCGCCAACGATGCCATTGCGCCCGGCATAGATCTTGCCAATCTGGTCCGGATACTGACGCGCAGTCTGCAAGACGCCACAAGCCGAGGCATTGATCACCGCCGTAACGCCACCGGATTGAGCATAGAACGCGTTCTTGCCGGTCATGGCAGCTCTTCCAATTCGCCGAGGTTTCACAGGTGTGCGTTCGGAGCTACGATATGTCCCTGTCGCGATGCATTGCAACTGCCGAGGGGTTCCGATCCACTTCGTCATACCTGCGGTCCGGCATCCAGTGAGAATTCGTGCTGTGCGAACTCGGGAGCGCGGGGTGGATGAGCAAATGCGGAGCAACGCCAGGGGGAAACAACATGCAGGATAAACCGTCCCGCGAGGAATTGCTCGATCAATATGGCTGTGGCCCCATTCGGTTCACGGGATCAGGCGATGCTCTCTACGAGCGGCATCTGTTGTTCGACGGCGTCGTTGATCCCGCGACAGTCGGAGCACGTGAGCAATACGAGGCCGTGGCTCGCTCGGTCCGCGACGTGCTGTCGCAGCGCTGGTTGCTCACCGAGCAAACATACCGAACCCAGAACCCAAAGCGCATCTACTATCTGTCCATGGAATTTCTGATCGGGCGGTCCTTGGCGAACAATATCACCAATATGATGCTCGATCCTTTGGCACGGCACGCAGCCGCGGATAAGAATCTGGATTGGCTGGGATTGCTGGAGCAGGAACCTGACGCGGGCCTCGGCAACGGCGGGCTTGGCCGCCTCGCGGCTTGTTTCCTTGACTCGATGGCCACATTAAGCCTGCCGGCCATGGGCTACGGTCTTCGCTATGAGTATGGCATCTTCAAACAGACGATCGAGGATGGCTGGCAACGCGAACAACCGGACAATTGGCTGCGACGTCCAGATCCTTGGGAAGTCGCCAGACCGCAGGAGACGGTAGCGATCGAGCTCGGCTGCTCGTTCCAGGCGCAGGGAGGAACATTGCGGGCAGTGACCGGCCAGCCGTCCAGCCTGCTCGGCTTCGCATTCGATCGGCCAGTGGTGGGCTACGGCGGCAAGACGATCAATACCCTGCGTCTCTGGGCAGCGGCGACCCCCGATTACTTCGATCTCCAGGCTTTCAGCGCCGGTGATTTCGTCAGCGCGCTGGCCGAACGTCTGGCGGCCGAGTCAGTGACTCGCGTGCTGTATCCCGATGACACAACAACGATGGGACAGGCGCTGCGATTTGTGCAGGAGTACTTCCTTGTTGCCTGCTCGCTGGCGGACCTCATACGGCGTTTCCGCCACGATAACTCGGATTGGACCGCATTGCCGACGAAGGTCGCGATCCAGCTCAACGACACGCACCCCAGTATCGCCGTGTCCGAGCTGATGCGGATCCTGCTCGATGACGCACACTTGGAATGGGATCAGGCATGGGACCTAACTCGGCAGACGCTTGCCTATACGAACCACACGCTGTTGCCGGAGGCGTTGGAAAAGTGGCCGTTGGCCTGGTTTCGGTTGCTGCTGCCGCGTCAGCTTGAAATCATCCTTGAGATCAATCGCCGGTTTCTCGATGAGATGCGACGCCGTTTCCCTCATGACGAGGGGCGGATCCAACGCCTCAGCCTGATCGAAGAGGCTGGCGAGCAGAAGATCCGAATGGCCCATCTCGCGATTGTCGGCTCGCACAGCACGAACGGCGTCGCCGCCATCCATTCCAATCTTCTGCGTACCACGACAGTCAAGGATTTCGGCGAGGTCTTTCCCGAGCGGTTCAATAGCAAGACCAATGGCGTGACGCCACGCCGATGGCTGCTGCTCGCGAACCCAACGCTTTCGGATGTCATTACCGGAGCGATCGGCGACGACTGGATCACCGATCTCGCACAGTTGGAAAAGCTGAAGGGCTTGGCCGGCGACACCGGCTTCCGCGATGCCGTCGCACGAGCGAAATACGCAGCAAAAGAGCGGTTTGCTGACTGGATCAACCGTGCGTGCGGCATCAGTCTGGATCTGAATTCGATCTTCGACAGTCAGATCAAGCGCATCCATGAATACAAGAGGCAATTGTTGAATGCGCTGCGGATCATCGCGATCTATCGCCGACTGCGTGATGAGCCTGGCATCGATATGCCGCCGCGCACATTCTTCTTTGCCGGGAAGGCAGCCCCCGCGTACTATCTGGCCAAGGTCATTATCAAGTTCCTCAACAACCTGGCCGCTACCATTGACGGCGATCCTGCTGTGCGCGGCCGACTGAAAGTCGTGTTCCTTCCCGAATATTGTGTGTCGATGGCGGAACGGTTGATCCCGGCTAGCGATGTCTCGAACCAGATCTCGACAGCTGGATACGAGGCCAGCGGGACGAGCAATATGAAGTTCATGATGAACGGCGCCCTCACGATCGGCACCCGTGATGGTGCGACGATCGAGATGGCCGAGGCCGCGGGCGAAGAAAACTTCTTCCTGTTTGGGCTGACCGCCGAGCAAGTGTCCGAGAGCCGCTCCTGGTACAGTCCGCATTGGCACTACGAAAACGAGCCAGAGATCCGCGCCGTGCTGGAACTGATCGCCTCCGGCCATTTCAGTCGGCATGAACCTGGCATTTTCACCCCGCTGCTTGACACGCTGTTGGCGGATGGCGACCACTACATGCACCTGGCTGATTTCAGCGCTTACATGAGGGCGGACCAACAGCTCGTTGCATTGTATGGCGACCGCGACGCATGGACCAGGAAGGTTATTGCAAATATCGCAAGTTCCGGGACGTTCTCGAGTGATCGCACCATCGCCCAATACGCAATTGAGATCTGGGGTGTCAGCCCTTGCCCGGTGCCGTAGGTGGATTTAACCGGCCGATCGCAGACCAACGCCCCCGCGCCTCCATAGATCTTGTGATCAGCCGGCCCGCAAGGTGGACGGCAACCTTTGGCACATGCGGTCACCAGATCCGGCGGTGTGTCTACTTTCGATGTCGGACCGAAGCCGCTGGGATGACCGGGAAGGGCGCAGAGCGGCGGCTCGACTTCTCCGCCCTAAACAGCAGATATCTACCCTTGCGGCAGACAGCCGATGAAGAGCCATCGTTCCGTGTCATGAGTTGGCTGCAGCGAACGTGACCAGGGTTAGAGGACTGGGTGAAGGCCTCGGACGGGGCTTACCTCCTCGAGGCGCGAGGCAACATCAAGCACTGTCGATTCCGCCAGCCAGGAGGCGACGATTTGCACGCCGATCGGAAGACCGTCGTGGTTTGTTCCGAACCGCATCGACAGGGCCGGCATGCCGGTGAGACTGAACGGCGAGGTCGCACTCATCATGTGGAAGGGCGATACCGTCTGGCCATCGACCACCAGGTCATCGAGACCATGCCTGGTCGCCGAGAACGGGGTCACCGGGCAGAGCAGCGCATCATAGCGCTGGAAATACTCGGTAAAGCTGTCACGAGGCCGCTCCGCGGCCTGCTCGGCGGCCACGAAATCGGCCACCGGTGTGTCGGGTGTGTCCAGGATCAATCTGCCATGGCGGAAGATCTCCGCCTCGTGTTCGGCAGTGATTTGCTCGAACGCGGGTCGCGTTTCCATCTGCTGCAGCTTCCACAGGATGCTGTTGCCATCCGTCTTCTCCAGCACGGGCAAGCGGACTTCTTCCACCTTGCAGCCCGCTTCGCTCAGTGCCCGGGCCGCTGCCTTGACGGTGGCGACGACCTCGGGATCGGTCGGTCCGAAGAAACCCGGAGAGGCCAGCCAGCCCACACGAGGCGGACGCTTCGACGCGGCGCCCAAGCCGGTGTCGACGCTGAGCGGGCTGATGGAAAAGCCGTCGGCACCGTCTGGTCCTGCCAGCAGCGAATAGGCGAGCGCGACATCGCGGACGGAGCGCGCCATCGGACCAATGTGCCAGAACCGGCGCGGTACCCGGGGTCAATGCCCCGTCATCGGGACACGTCCATGGGCGGGTTTGAACCCAACGACACCGGTATGCGCAGCCGGGCCACGCACCGAGATCGAAAGATCGCTGGCCAGGCCGAGAGGCGACATGCCCGCGGCAATGGCAGTCGACTCACCGCCGCTCGATCCGCCGGGCGTGTGGTCGAGATTCCAGGGATTGTTGGTACGACCCGTCAGGAGGTTGTCCGTCTCGATCGAGTAGGAGAACTCCGGCGGATTGGTCTTTGCGAGCAGGATGCCGCCAGCCGCCTTCAGCCGTGCCACGACGGTGGCGTCGGTCTCCGCGATGCGTCCCTTGAAGATCGGCGAACCCCGCTGCGTAAGGACGCCTGCCGTGTCGATGCCGTCCTTGACGGTGAACGGAACGCCGTGGAGCGGGCCAACGTGGGCACCCGACATAACCGCTT
>DATJJM010000306.1:0-4597 GCA_035492535.1 Acetobacteraceae bacterium
GTTGGGCGGTGAGTGCCGGTGTGACCGGGCAAGGGCAGGCCGAACTGATCGAGCGGTGGCGGCAGCGCCACGCCTATCCCGATGCGATCGGGATGTGGGCCAACGCGACCGGACAGGAGGCGCGGTCCTTCGCATTCAACGCGATCGTGCAAGACCCGCGCGTGCTGCATCGCGCGGCGCGGCTGCAGGCGGTGAAGATGGCGGCGCAGGCGGAGGATTTCGCCCTCGCGCTGACGCAGGCCGGCACGCCGGCGGCTGACACCTGGCTCGCCGCGGCGCGGTTCGTGCTGCAGACGATCGACGCCTGGCGCAAGTCGCTGCGCGCCTACGAGCATCGTGTGGAGATCTCGGCTGGAGCGGCGGGTCCGCCGACAATCCATACACCGGTGCATGATCCCTGGCAGAGCGCCGCACACAACTTCCCGCATGTCGATGAGGCAACCGGACTGCTGGCGACGCGCGTCCTGCATGAGCTCGGCACCCTTGCGCTAGAGCGCGCGCAGCGGCCGTGGGACCATGTGATCGCGCTCGCGGTGCTTCGCCACGCGGCCGACCGGCTGCGGCGCGAGGCGAATGCCGACGCGCGATGCGAGGCGATTGCTGACGTTCGCGCCGTGCTGTCCTATGCCGAAGGGGTTGGGCTGGCGCCGTTCATGGTGAGCCATTCCGGCCCGGGCAGGCCGGCCCATCAGGCGCTGGCGCTGGCGAACGACGCGCGCACCATCCGAGACGTGCTCGGCGGGACGCAGGCTGCCGCCTGCCAGGCGGCCATCGACTTTCATGCCTTTGCGGTGTTTGCGCTGGACCACCGGCTGGTCCCGGAGCTGCCGCTGGAGGAGGCGCGTGAATTGGCTGCGGCGGCGCTTCGCCAGGCAAATCGGGTGCTGGAAGCCGGCGGCGCGGGCCTGCCGCCGTTGGCCGAGAGCGCCGCCGCGCCGGAGGTGGTCAGGCTCTACGCGACCGCGTGCCTGCCAGATCAGCCGGAGACGAACTCCGAGGAACGGTAGCCCTGGGCGAATAACAGGGCGCGCAGGTCTGCGTGATCCACGCGTGCGCGTGCCGCCGCGGCCACCACAGGCTTGGCGTGGAATGCCACACCGAGCCCAGCCGCCTGGAGCATGTCCAGATCGTTGGCGCCATCGCCCACGGCTAGTGTGTCGGCCAGCGACAGGCCTCTTTCCGCGGCGAGGCCGGTCAGGGTGGCAAGCTTGCTGTCGCGGTCGAGGATCGGTTCGGCAACCTGGCCGATCAACGCGGTGCCGTCGTCCAGCAGAGTGTTGGAGCGGTGTTCGTGGAAGCCGCAGAGGGCCGCAACGCGGCTGGTGAAGAAGGTGAAGCCGCCGGAGACCAGTGCCGCGTAGGCGCCGTTTGCGCGCATCGTGGCGACCAGTTCGCGGGCGCCGTCGGTGAGCTGAACGCGCTCCCAGGTGCGCTGCAATGCGTCCAGGTTCAGGCCGGCCAGCATGGCGATGCGCTCGCGCAGGGCGTCCTTGAAGTCGAGTTCGCCGTTCATGGCGCGCGCGGTGATCGCGGCGATGCTCGGCTTGAGGCCGGCGAAGTCGGCGAGCTCGTCGAGGGTCTCGCCGGTAACGATGGTGCTGTCCATGTCGGCGACCAGCAGACGCTTGCGGCGGTTGGCCACCGGCGTGGTGATCGCGTCGATCGGGGCGCCTTCGAGGGCGGCCTGGACGAGCGGCGCGGGCGGGACGGCGGTAACCGGAATGTCGATGGCCTCGCCCGGGCTCAGCATGTCTGGGTTGCCACCCTTGGTCGCCTCGCGGACGCGGGCGATGGCGGCGTCGGTCAGCGTGGTGGCCGCGCGGGCGGCAACCAGGGTCAGCATGTAACGCATTGGACGGCGGGACCGTGGCAGTAACCTGGGTCCGATGGAAGGGGGAGGGCGTTGTGCTGGTCGCGACAACGGAAGGGATCGCAGGGCACCGGGTGAGACAGACGCTCGGGCAGTGCTTTGGCGTGGTGGTGCGGAGCCGCGGACTGGGCGGCAATATCATGGCCGGGCTGCGCAGCATCGTCGGCGGCGAGATCAAGGAATACACCCAGTTGTTGGAAGAGGCGCGCCGGCATGCGGTCGATCGCATGGTGGAGAACGCGACGCTGATGGGCGCCAATGCGATCATCATGATGCGGTTCGACTCGTCCGAGATTGGCCAGACCATGAGCGAGATCGTCGCCTATGGGACGGCGGTCGTCGTGGAATCGACGGGCGGCTGATGCTGCGCACCGTGCTGCTCTGGGTTGGGGGGCTGCTGGTTGCTGCGGGCGCTGTGGTCTGCCTTGCGACACGATCGGCCGCGGGCGTTGGCCTGTTCATGATCGGTGCCGTGCTGGTGATCGCGCTGCTGATCGAAAGGCACCGCTACAAGGGCATCGTCGATAGGCCGCCGGGTCCGGACTGGCAGGCGACGGGCGAGCGGTTCGTCGAGCCGGGCAGCGATGCGCCGGTGGAGGTGTACAGCCAGGTGGGTACTGGCAAACGTATCTATGTGCGGCTGGGTGCGGCGCCACGGGGCTGAGCGGGTACTGTCTCACCGGCGTCTCATTGCACGCCTGGGGAGATTCGGCGGGTGGCGGGGGAGCGGGTGGGGTTTGGGATGGTGGAACGGGCGCGATTGTTCACACGGAGGACGACGGAGGATCGCGGAGCGCCACGGAGAAGGAAAAATGGCGCTGCGCGCGGCGGTCGGGTTGCGCGCGTTGAGCTGCGCGAGATGCCGATGGGCGTCAGGCTGCGGCTTCGCCGGTGCGCTGCTCGTCGATCCGCTTGAGGACGGGGCTGGTGCTGGCGAGGAGTTCGCCGAGCAACTCGGGGGCTGGGCGGTCGAAGCCGGCGTCTGGCGGCATGCCGCCACAGGCACGGATGGCCGCAGCTCGCTGTGGATACATGATGGCGTAGAGCTCGGCCGCGGTGTGGCGGGATTCGCCGGTTTCGGCGGCCGTGACGGGGGCGGGTGGTGGAGGCGGGGCGGCTACTCGATGGCCGTCGGCCGCGAGGAGATAGCTCTCCGTGGCGTGGATGGTCCAGGCGTCCTGCTCGCAGGATTTCTGGATCGCCTCGCGCTTGTGGCGGACGGCCTGGACGCGGAGCAGCAGCGCACGGGCGGCGTTGGCGGTGCGCTGGCACTGATTGGCCTGCGCCCGGCACTTCATGGCGACGCCGGTGTCGTTGAAGTGCATGCGGGCGTGGCGCATGCAGTCCTTGGCCTGGGCATCGGCAAGGACGACGCGCAGCGCGATGTTGGCTTCCTCGGCGTTGACCGGGACCATGGAGGCAATGTCGGCGATGGCGGCCCTGATGCGCTCGGCGATGAGCTCGGGATCGGTGAGGTCCGGCGACGGGACGAAGGCATAGAGGTCGGCAATGATGCAGCGGTACACAGCCTTGGGGAGCTGTTCGATGGGGTCGTCCGGGTCGTCTGTCGCGAGCGCTTCCTGGTTCATGCGGCCGGATGTGGTGGGCGTCATTCTGGATTGCAAGTGCAGTCTGAATAACTAACTATTCGCCTCGATACGGCGAGGCATATGGGCCCAGCAGCAACACAACAAAGCCGAAGCCTGAAGCGGGGCGGTCTCGGGTCCGAGCACCCGGTCTCCGGTTCACTGGATGGTCACTGCATCTATCCCTCGAAGGTGAAGATGCGCTTCCAGTCCTGCTTCATGCTGACGACGATCCAGCCATCCCTCTTTGCCTGGTCGTAGAGCGTCTGCGGGAAGGTCCCCAGCCGGGTGTCGGGCAGCCCTTGCGCCGGTCCGTATGCGTACTCACGCTGCGCATCGTCGTGCAGCAGCAGCAGCGAGATCCTCGTTCCGGCGCCGGCCTTGGTGTACTCGAGCATCTCCCGATCGCCGGTTGAGTTACCGAACGCGAAAAACGGCCGGCGACCGATCATAAGGTGGATGCCTTCGGGCTTTCCCGCATTGTTGTCGTTGAGCAGCAGTTTTGGTTCCTTGGTCAGGAACGGCTTGCCGGCCTTGTCGTAGCCGTACTTGGTGCCTGCGGCGGTGCCGACCACCTGTTCGCGTGCGATGCCATAGACCTTGTCGGAATACACGCGCACGAAATCCTGGCCACCGCCAGTGACGATGTAGGTCTTGTAGCCGTTGGCGCGCAGGTATTGCAGCAACTCCTGCATCGGCAGGTAGGTGAGATCCGTGTACGGGCGCTTCCATCGCGGATCCTTCGCCGTTTCGAGCCACCTTTGCGCTTCCGCCTCGAAGTCATCCACCGACATCCCGGTCAGAGTCGCGACCAGTATCGCTTCCAACTGGGGCATCGAGAGTTTTGCTATCGCCTCCCGGTTGCCGGACAGCACAGTCTTGAACGGCTCGACGTTCGTCAGTTCGGGTTTCGCCTTCACGACCGCCGGCACACGATCGAGACAGTAGACCACCTGCGAGTACATCGGGTGTTCCACCCACAACGTGCCGTCCTGGTCGAACGTCGCGATACGTTCGGGGAGAGGCACGAAGCCTGGGTTCGCGCTGTCAGTCGTGATTCGCACGAAGTCGAGGATCGCCTGCTTTGCCGGTCCGTCATTCCATGACGGCAAAATGCCCGACGTGGTCTGTGCTTCCGCTG
>DATJJM010000307.1:0-7064 GCA_035492535.1 Acetobacteraceae bacterium
TCAGCCAGGTAGTGCTGCACGGCATCGCCAACAGTCCACGGCGTCGAGTCCTCAACGCCGGATGCGCGCATCTCCTGCTGCGTTGCCCATGTCCGAGCTTTCGCCTGGGCTTGCGAGAAGGTCAGAACAACGGAGCCGTCAGCTCCGCGACCGTCATCGGCCAGCCCCAGCTTCTCGGTCTCGTAGGAGCCGGCACCGATATACCGGCGGCCAATCCAGGACCCGCCCTTGATGCCCCGGTAATACCCCACGTGCAGTCCCGCATCGATCAATCGGTAATGGGGCTTCTTCCGCACGGGGAGCCGAGCACGAGCTGCGGCAGTGTCCAGTCGAGCATCCTTCGTCGCGCGCGGCATCGCCCTTCTCAGAGGTGTCTCCCATATTTCTCCCATATACGGGCGGAAATGTCTAGGGACGATGAGGGAAGAAAGCGCTGACGTTTATTGGCATATCAGCGTCCCGCGACGTTTCAGCATATACAGGATGTCAATCTTTCACGTTGGTAACACGGGTTCGAATCCCGTACGGGACGCCAAGCGATTGGCCTGCGAGTCAGGCATTGAGCTTCCCAGCCGATTTTCGCCGCAGACGGGCCTGCTGGCGGCCTCGACATGCAGGCAATTGCGGATCGTACCTGGGTGTTTTCGTCATCCCCCCTGCTGCCTGCGATGAGATGTCCCGCCGGCAGAAGCGGATCGCGAGCCAAATTCGTAGTCCAGCGATCGTTCCCGTGCCGCTCACGAAGTCTGCGGCGGCCAGGAGCGGCCCGCCTTGGCCTTCGGTGGACACGCTGATAGCTTGCCGTCCCCGTGCGCCGCAGGAATATGGCGCAAACCAGGGGAGGGAATTGGCAGTATGAGACAGAGTTTCCGTGCCGCCGTGTCCATGCTGGCCATTGGCTTCGCGACTGTGCTGGGCATTACGGCCGCCGAGGCGGCGTCCTGCCCCAATCCGCGCCAGATGGATGGATTCAAGACATGTGCCGATGTCGCCAAGGCGGAGCAGGAAGGTGAGGTGGTGTTCTACACGACCGACCCGCCGCAGGCGACGACGGAAGTGATGAACGACTTCATGAAGGCGTTCCCCAAGATCAAGGCGACCTTCCTGCGGTTGCAGGCCGGCAACCTGTTCCAACGGCTGATGAGCGAGCGCCAGGCCAAGACCAATGTCGCCGACGTGATGTCGATCTCCGAGATGACCTTCGCGACCGACCTGCAGAAGCGGGGTGGCTACATGCCGTACGAGTCGCCGGAGTACGCAGCCTACCGGAAGGAATATAAGAGCCAGCCAGAGGGATATTTCGGCTGGGGCACCCTGATCGTGGCGGGCTTGGCTTACAATCCAAAGCTGGTGCCGGCTAACGAAGCGCCCAAGAACTGGCCGGATGCGCTGAACGCGACCTTCAAGGATGCGGTTAATACCAAACTGTCCACCTCCGGCCTGCAGGACGCTGTTTGGTACAAGCTGCGCCAGCTTTACGGCGAGGATTACTGGACCAAGTTCGCCACGCTACAGCCACACGGCTTTGACAGCTATGTGCAGCAGTTCGATCGCATGGTGAACGGTCAGGACAAACTGGTGCACACCGCGCAGTACTCGGCCTACCTGCAGCTGAAAGCAAAGGGCGCCGAACTGGAATTCGTTTTCCCGACGGACGGTGTGGTAGTGGGCCAGTCCTTGTATGGCGCGGTTGAGGGTGCGCCCCACCCGGAGGCGGCGAAACTGATGCTGGACTGGTTCCTCGGCAAGCCGGGCCAGGCGTCACTGCAGAACCACCACTACCTGTCGTCTCCCCGCACCGACATGGCACCGCCACCCGGTGGCATTCCCACCGGCCAGATGAAGGTGCTGCTGATCGACGACTGGGATGCCTATTTGAAGTCCCGGCCACAATTCGTGCGTGAGTGGGACAAGATAACGGGTATGCGCTGACCCGCATCGGTTGGCACGCATGAACACGACTGCGGAGAGGCGTGGCCCCGACCGCCGGTTGGGCCGGTTCCTGGTCGTGCCTGGAATCCTGGCGACCATCGGCCTGTTGGTGATCTACCCGGTGTTCTTCCTGGTCACCGAGTCGCTCAATGTAGGCGACGCCGGGACGTTTCCGCCGGACGAGCTCGGCTTCGGCAACTACCAGGACATGGTGTCCGACACGCAGGTGCTCTGGAACACCGCGTTCGTTGCCGGATTGGCCACTGTCATGGCGGTTGGCTTCGGGCTGCTGCTCGCCTGGATCCTGACGCGCACGGCGATTCCGGGGCGGGCGCGGCTGGAGCGGCTGATGGAGCTGCCTTACTACATGACGCCGCTGGTGGGCGCGCTGGCGTGGGGCGTGATCGCGGCGCCGAAGACCGGCCTGGCCAACCAGCTCGGCCGGCTGCTGGGCACCAATGGGGATGTGCTGAACATCTATTCGGCCTGGGGCATCGCCTGGGTGATGGCGCTGTTCGAAGGCACCGTCGCGTTCGTGATGATTTCCGCCGCCATGAAATCCATGGACCCTTCCATGGAGGAGAGCGCGCGGGTGCTGGGTGCGGGGAAGTTTCGCGTCGCGCTGACCGTGACCCTGCCGATGATCCTGCCGGGCATCGTGAGCGCTACGATCTTCGTGTTCGCCGAGATGCTCAGCGCCTTCGCCGCCGCCTTCGTGCTGGGCATCCCGTCCCGCTTCATCGTGATTACCACCGTGATCTGGCAGTCCACCTCTGCCTACCCGCCCGAGTATGGTCGCGCGGCAGCAATGGGGCTGTGCCTGTTCGTGGTCTTGGCGGTGGCAATCGGCCTGGCGCGGCTGGTGCTGCGCAAGGGCAGTTATGCGACCATCACCGGCAAGGCGTTCCGCCCGCGCCCGCTGCGCCTGGGTGCCAGGGCCTGGCCGTTGGTGACGGTGTGCTGGGCCTACCTGACCTTCGCGGTGTTCCTGCCGATGGCGGCGCTGCTGATGACGTCTTTCCAGAAGTTCGCCACCGTGATCGTGGGCGACATGCACTTCACCCTGGACAATTACGCGTCCGTGTTCCGCCAGGGAGCGGTGGCCTCCGCGCTGACCAACAGCATCGTGTTGGGGCTGGGCGTGGCGACGGTGGGGTCCTTGCTGGTCGGGGTGCTGACCTGGGTGATTTTCCGCGCCCGCGTACCTGGGCGGTTCCTGGTGGAATACGTGGTGATGTTTCCGCAGGCGGTGCCGCGGCTGGTGTTCGGACTGGGCCTGCTGTGGGCGTGGCTGTGGATCGGACAGGCGTTGCCGTTCACTCTGTATGGCACGCTTTGGATCCTGGGCCTGGCCTACCTGACGGTACTGCTGCCGCTGGGCGTGCGTACCCTGGCCGGTGTGGTGCTGCAAATCGACAAGAGCCTGGAGGAATGCGCACGCGTATGCGGCGCGTCCTGGGTGCATCAGATGCGCACCGTGACCTTGCCGCTGTTGCGGCCCGGGATCGTCGCGGCCTGGCTACTGATCTTCATTTCATCGGTACGCGAACTGGGCGCCTCGCTGTTCCTGATGGGGCCGCACTCCAAGGTGATCGGCCCGGCCATCGTGGACGCGTGGCTGACCGCGTCGTCCGAGCTATCGGCGGCGATGGCACTGGTGCAGACCGGCGTGGTGTTCATCGCCGTGATTTTCCTGCTGCGCGTCACACGGCGTTATTCGGGAGATCCGGCGTGAGCGAGACCGAAATCCGCATCGAAATCCGCAATCTTGTCGTCGATTATGGCGATGTGCGCGCGGTGGACGATGTCTCCCTCAGCGTCGGGCGCGGCGAACTGGTGACGCTGCTGGGTCCATCGGGCTGCGGGAAGACTACGACGCTGCGAGCCGTCGCTGGATTGGAGGATCCGACCGAAGGATCGATCGCGCTGAACGGCGCTCTGGTTTATTCGGCGTCGGAGCGGCGCAACATGCCGGCGGAGAAGCGCGGCGTCTCCATGGTGTTCCAGTCTTATGCGATCTGGCCGCACATGACTGTGTTCGACAATGTCGCCTACGGATTACGGGTGCGAAAAATGTCGACCGCGGACATTCGATCCAACGTGATGCGCGTGCTGGATCTGGTGCAGATGCGCGATTTCGCCGACCGGCCGTCGTCCAGACTTTCGGGCGGGCAACAGCAGCGAGTGGCGGTGGCGCGTGCGATCGCGTTTTCCCCGGAGGTGCTTCTGTTCGATGAGCCGCTATCCAATCTGGACGCGAAGCTTCGGGTGTCCATGCGGGTGGAGTTGCGGGAATTGCAGAAGGAACTCGGCATCACCGCGCTGTATGTGACGCACGACCAGGAGGAGGCGCTCGCCATTTCCGACCGCGTGATCGTGATGAATGCCGGGCGGATCGAGCAGATCGGCACGCCGGAGGATATCTACCGCAATCCGCGCACCCTGTTCGTGGCTGACTTCGTGGGCAATGCAAATGTGATCCGCGGCCAGGCGCGGGAGGCGGCGGCAGGCGGCGAGGTGGATTTCGTGACCATGGGCGGGCCGGTGTTGCGCGCGGCGGCGGGCCACGCACAGGCCAAGGGGGACGCGGCGGCGTTGCAGGCGGCCTATGTCGATATCTTCGCACCCGGGCGGTCGGACGTGCCGAACGCCACACCTGGCACGATCCATCGGCGCATGTTCCACGGCGATTTCATTCAGTACGTGGTGGATTGGCCGTGCGGTCAGCTTCTGGTGCGCCGCCCGCCGACCGACCTGTTTGTGGAGGGCAGCGCGGTGACGGTTTCCTTCGCGCCCGAGCATTGCGTGGTACTGTGACGCTGTTCCGGGGGATGAGCGAGCGGCCGGATGTCTTGACCAATTCGATGGCCTACCGCACCCCGGCCAAACGCAGAGGGCCAACCAACGCCATCCTGACCGGCATGGCGCGATAAGCATCCAACCCCCGCCCCAACGTTCCTGACGGCGCCGCCAGGACGCTGACAGGCTGCGATCGCACACCACCAGGCGATCGCAGTGCACCCGCTGAAGGAAATGGCGGTACGATGTTTGCCGCTGCTGCAACGGCTGGCATCTGAGTTTGGGGCAACGCTCCGCCTGCCATCGCCGCCTTGACCTGTTCCCGATAACCGTCTGCGAGTTCCGGCGTCAGGGAGTGGTATTGGCCCGCAGCCGTCATCCAGTTCTTGCTGGCCGAGGTCTCCCATAATCCCCTCAGGAAACGGGCTGCATAATCAGCGTTGGCGGCCGGGTCGAACGCCTGTTCCAGGGAGGCGAAGGCGGTCGGGTGATACATGAGGTTCACCTGCGCACACCCGACATCGATCGACTGAACACCGCGTTGTTGGGCTTGGCGTACCCAGTCCACGGCCTGTTGTTTGTTGTCGAAGATGTGGGGTTCGCCATCAGCGTTGATTGTCCAAGGCCAGGGTTCGGCTTTTCTGGTCAGCGGATCCCGGCGGCCACTTTCCACGATGCCAATTGCCTGCAGCAGGCCAGCAGGGATGCCGTGCCGGATCTCGGCGGCAACCAATGCAGGGCGGCAGATTCCGCCGTATGTGTTTGTGCCGGGCGCGGCGGGCGAGGGTGATCGTGCGGGCATGGTCGGCGCCGGGTTGACGGGCGTCGAGGGCGTCGCTGGCATGGGAATGGTTTTAGGCGGTGGTGAGCGAAACAGGCTGTTCAAGTCGTGGATGGATGGCCGAGCAGGCGCAAAGGCAAAGGTCTCCGCCAAGCCGGCGCGTGGACCGACAACCAGGGCAAGCAGAGCAACGAGATAAGCGAGCCGTGTCATACCCTGCCAACAGCAGGAACCGGGCCACTGTGACCGGAACGCAGTCAGCGCGCTGCGGTACGGGCCGTTTCCTGCCTGGGCGGTCCGACCCAGTATGACGTATGTGCGGAACAATACAATTGCATGGCCGAGTCATCCGAGGTGGCGCCATCAGCAAAAGAGGCCTGTAAAAAGATCAGTGGGATCAAGTTTTCATTAAATAGGCACACGTAGAACAAAAAGATGAATGAGGCGCTCTGATCATCGGTTCCCGTGGGCAGAGGACATCGAACAGTGCTCAATGACTTGCGCACATTGCCGGCGCTGCCATTCGACAAGCGCGGTGTCACGGCAATAGAGTATTGTTTGATCGCTGCTTTCATCGCAGCAGTGATCATCGGGGCGGTCGCTACAATCGGAAACGAACTGACGAGCCCGTTCCAGACTGTAGGTAATAGTCTGTGAAGCTCGATTGCAGGCGTTGCGGCGGGGGAGCCGAGATACCTCCCTAGCACTCGGTGTGCCCGAGCAGCAGAGACGCAGCACGCTCCACGCAGCGCTCGAACGCGACAAGTGATGTGTAACGCAGCGCGGCGGGCGTGGCCTCGATAACGATGCAGCCGCCGGCACTGACGACGCCACCCGCAAGCATCAGGTTGTCGCACAATTCGAACGGTTCGATGGCCATGCCGTCAGGGTCCTCGTATCCCCCAGGGTGGCGTGCGCGTAATTCACCTATGCAAAAGGCTGCGACGCGTTCGATGTACGGCCGCGCGTCGTTTGAATACGCGAAGATGGGTCGCCCCAGCGCCCGCATGAAACCCATCTCATAGGCCGAGCCGACATCGGCGCTCGGCCCTCGGAACGGCGTCAGGTTTACGATTATGGCATCGCAACCGCGCAGGGTTCGTTCCATCGCCCGGCTGATGGCAAGTCCTCGGTCCGCAGCCGACGCTGGTATGTCGCCGCGGGGCTCTTCATCGGTTGGGAAAATGCCGATCAACCCATGCCGCTCGCAGATGGCACGCTTCTGCGCGCCAATTCCACGGGCGTCCGGAAGGAAGACCTCGGGGCCGGCAAGGTAGATGCGCTTGGTCATGGTCATCGATCATACCAGCATCATGGCCTGAAATGGCGTGCCAACAGTCGCCGAGGACGTCGGCAAGCCCCGCCGCATCGGATCCTATGGCATCTGACAGGAAGAACGCTCGGTCTGCTGGTCGTCGATGCCGGCGCATCCAACGGTCAGAACGAAATAGTCGTCGATGTCTTGACAGAAGAGTTTACCCGCATGATAGCGGCGAGTGCGTTGAGCCCGTGGGTGCAACAGCAACGGTAAGGAGAGTTCGCTTCAGCGCAC
>DATJJM010000308.1:0-9484 GCA_035492535.1 Acetobacteraceae bacterium
GCCGATCGGCGGCTGCGCAGCAGGCTCTGATAAGCGGTTTCCTGCACGAGAGCGTGCTTGAACGAATACGCAATGTCCGTCGCGTGATCCAGGCGCACGGCAAGACCCGATGCCACCAGCTGTTCAAGTCCGCTCATCAGATCGGCGGGCGCCATTTCCGCGATCGCAGCCAGCAGCTTCAATGAGAAGTCGCGTCCGATCACCGAGGCGATCTGCGCAACCTGCTTGGCCGCCGGCAACCGATCCAGCCGCGCCATCAAGGAGGTCTGCAAGTTGTTTGGCACCGACAGCGGCAGCAGTGCCCCGCGTGTCCCCGATGTCTCCATGATCGCGCGCGTGAGTTCCTCGGTGAACAGAGGAATCCCATCGGTCTGGATGACAATACGATCACGCAATGTCATCGGCAGGCCGCTGTCGGCCGCTATATGCTCGACCAGCTCGGCCGAATGCCGGCGATCGAGGCGAGCCAGCGTGATCGTGGTGACGAACGGGTCGTCGGCCCACGGAGGCATGAAATCGGCGCGATATGTCGCAAGCAGCAGCACTGGCAAAGACTCTATGCGGCGTATCACCAGCTCGAGCAGCTCAAGTGAGCTTGGATCGATCCAGTGAATGTCCTCGATGATCATCATCAGCGGCTGCGTGCGCGCGACGGTCTCGATGTGCCGCAACAGCGCTTCGAACGTCGCTTCCCTGCGGCGTTGCGCGCTGTAGTCGAAGTTCGGGTAGCGCTCGTCCAGCGGAATCTTCAACAATCCCGCCAGCATCGCGATGTCCACGCGCGACAACCCTGCCGCTGTCGCCACCACCTCCAGCTTGTGCAGTCGATCCGCCGGAGAATCATTCACCGTGATGCCGGCACTGCGCTCCCACCGCGAGATGATGGGATACAGCGCCATGTTCTCGTAATGCGGTGAGCAATAGTAGTGAAAGCTGACATGCGAATCCCACGCGATCCGATCTTCCACTTCCGCCACCAGCCGCGACTTGCCTATGCCCGGCTCTCCAGTCAGCATCACCACTTGCCCGCGGCCTGATCTGGCGTCCTGCCAGCGCTGGAGGATCTCACTGAACTCCTCGACGCGGTTGACCAGCGGGGCGAGTTGCGCCCCGCGCAGCGCCTCGAAGCGGCTTTGCACATTGCTCTCGCCCAGCGCGATCCACGCCTGCACCGGTGCGGGCAGGCCGCGCAGGTGCACCGCGCCGAGGCTGGTATACTGGAACAGGTCGCCCACCTGCGCGCGGGTCGCCTCGTCGATCACCACGGTGTTCGGTTCGGCCAGGCCTTGCAATCGCGCGGCCCGGTTCAACGTCTCGCCAATCGCCTCGAGCTGGCGCGATTCACCGCGGCCGATCAGCTCGCCGATGATGGCAAGCCCGGTCGCGATGCCGATGCGCACGCGCAGCGGATAATTCTTCATCGAGATCTGCGTCAGCGACGAGGCAACCACCAGTGACGCCCGCACCGCCTGCTCGGCATCGGTCTCGCGCGCCTCTGGCCAGCCAAAATAGACCAGCATGCCATCACCGACGTATCGCGCGGTGAAGCCGCCATACTGGTTCATGATATCCTGCACATACATTTGGTATGTACGGATGATCTCGTTCAGATCCTCGGGATCGAGCTGCGACGACAGCTCCGTGGAGCCCACCAGGTCGCAGAACACCGCTGACAGCCGCCGGCGTTCAGCCACCGGCGCGATGACGCCATCCTCGATGGCCACATCGGTCGCCTTGCCGAGTCCGCGGATGGCCTCAACCATCCGGCGGCGATGGCCGACGGATGCGATGCCCAGGTCCTTCAGATCCCTGACGGTCAGGCGCGGCAATAGATCAGGGGTGATGTCATGTTCCTGGAACGCGCGCACGTATTGCGCGAGGCCGAGTCCTCGCAGCCATTCGGCGATTTCCATTCGCCGCCTCGATTCCTTGCAGGTCGTTTTAACAGTGGCGCCCGGGGCACACCCTGTCCAGTCGTCAGCCCCGGTTCATGCCATCCGCAGACGAAGGCCCCGCTCGATCATCAACAGCGCCGACCACGCCAACGACGGCAGCAGCGCGACGACAAGTGCCGCGGCCACGCCGAGCGGTTGCGCCGTCAGATACAGTGTCAACAGGGACAGCGCGAAACCTGGCATGGCGCGGATCGCGCTCACCATGATTGCGGCTCCGACAACGCCGCCGACACGGGGAAGGACCAGGAAGGTGAAGCTGGTGAATGCCACGGGGAACACCGCGGCCATCCCGGTCAACGAAGGTCCCAGCGTGCGGCTGAGCGTGACCACGCTCCCCACCATCAGGCCCACAAGCGCCGCGCGGGCCGGAAGTTCGAACCAGTGGCGTCGGATCGGTCCGCCCGGTCGGGCGCCGGGGTCATGGCCAACCGACCGGGTCACCGCCAGGCACATCAGCACGACGACGACGTTCAGCAGCATGGCCGCCGGCGCATCCCAGTCGAACTGGCGGATCACGGTCAGGCTGATCGACCACGCGAGCAGCCCACCCGACAAAGCCCATCCCCAGCGCAGGCGCGGCGCCAACAGGGCGACCGCGGCCAGATATACGAACGTCGAGGCATTGGCCGCGAAGCTGCCGAGCGCACTGGCAGCGATGAAGGCAGCGTCGTGCTGCAAGGCGAGCATCGCATAGGCCGGCCCGGCACCAATCGGCAGCGAGACGATCAACCCGCCCCAGAACGGCCCTGATGCCTCCGCCACGACCGTCGCGGTGACAACCACGCCAGCACTGACGCCGGCACGGAGCAGCAGAGCAAGAAAGAAGGAAGAGGACATCGTGTTCGGATTCGTCAGCGTTCCGCGTAGGGGTTCTTCGTCCCGCGCAACTGCACACGTATCGGCGTCCCTGGAAGATCGAACGCCTCCCGCAGGCCGTTGACCAGATAGCGCTGATAATCCTCCGGCAGCCGTTCCGCTCGCGTGCCGAACACGATGAAGGTCGGCGGCCGCGCCTTTGCCTGCGTGATGTACCGCAGCTTCAAGCGCCGCCCGCTGACCAGCGGCGGTTGATGGCGCTCGAGCGCCTGTTCGAACCAGCGGTTCAGCCCCGCGGTGGGAACCCGGGTATTCCACCGCTCATGCGCGCGGCGCACCGCCGGCAGCAGCCGGTCCATGCCCACACCCGTCATCGCCGAAAGCGTCACCACCGGTATGCCGCGCATCTGCGCCAAACTCATTTCCAGCCGCTCGTCGATGGCACGCCGCGTCGCGGAACGATCCGCCACCGCATCCCACTTGTTCAGAGCCACAACACACGCCCTGCCCTCGCGCTCGATGAGCTGGCCGATCTGCAGATCCTGGTCGTGCAGCCCTTCCACGGCGTCCACCACCAGCACGACCACCTCGGCCATCTTCAGCGCGCCGATTGCGGCACCCACCGCCATCTTCTCCAGCGGAGCTTCGACCCGGGCACGGCGCCGCAAGCCCGCGGTGTCGACCAGCTCGATCGGTCCGCCCGGATCCTCCAGAACCGAGGAAACGGCATCGCGCGTGAGCCCCGGTTCCGGACCGGTCAGCATCCGCTCCTCACCGACCAGACGGTTCAGCAGCGTGGACTTCCCGGCATTCGGCCGCCCGACAATGGCCAGCTTCAGTGGCCGATCCGCCTGCTCCGCCGCCTGCGTCTCCGCGGGAAGCCTGTCGGCAATCTCGGCCATCAGCTCCGAGATCCCTTCGCCGTGCTCGGCCGACACCGCGACCGGCTCCCCCAGCCCAAGCTCGAACGCATCCAGCACCGAGGACTGGCTCGATCGTCCTTCCGCCTTGTTCGCGACCAGCAGCACGGGGCGCCCCTGCCGGCGCAGCCATTGAGCAAAATGCCTGTCCGCCGGCGTCACACCGGCGCGTGCATCCACCACGAACACAACCAGGTCAGCGGCCGCCGTGGCAATCCCGGCCCCCTCGCGCAACCGGCCCGCCAGTGACTCAGGCGCTGCTTCCTCGAGCCCGGCGGTGTCGATCAGGCGGACACGCCGCCCCCGCAGCAGCGCCTCCGCATCCTTGCGGTCGCGCGTCACGCCAGGCGTGTCCGCCACCAGAGCCAGTCGTCGTCCAGCCAGCCGGTTGAACAGCGTGCTCTTGCCGACGTTCGGACGGCCGGCAATGACCACCAAAGGGAGCATCGCCCATCCTTACCGAACGGCCAGCAGCCTGCCGTCGTCGGTAATGACGAAGACGGTTCCTGCCGCCGCGATCGGGCCCATCGATGCCTTGCCCGACAGACTCTGCCGGCCCAGGATCTCACCGGTATAAGGACTGATCGCCAGAGCCAGTTGGCTGGTGCCCGCCACGACCAGCCGATCCCCCACCAGCAGCGGCCCATACCAGGTGATGGGATCCTTCTGCTTGTCGGGATTCTCCCACCGCGGCAGGTCACTCACCCAGGCGACACGGCCGTCGTCGCGGTTGATCGCCGCCATCCGCTGCTGGAGCGAGACGATGAAAATCCAGGAGCCGGCGGCCCAGGGATTGTCCTCCCCGCCGACTTGGCGCTCCCACAGCCGACGGCCAGTGGGCAGATCGTTGGCGATCATCAAACCGCCCATGCCGATGGCATGGACACGTCCGCCAGCAATGACGGGAAGGCCGCGGATCGCGGAGAAGTCGGCGATGCCGGCGCCCACGACAGTGGCCGCCATGCTGTCCGTCCACACGACGGTGCCGCTTTCCGCCCGCATCGCCGTCAGTTCGCCGGAGCCAAAGCCCGCGACCACGAGCCCGTCGGTATACGCCGGAGCAGCCGAGCCGAGGATGCTGGTCACCGGGTTGGTGGCCTGATGGTCCCAAAGCTGACGGCCATTCTCGGTGGCCAGCGCGATCAGCCGGTCCTCGATGGTGATCAGGAAAATCCGGCCTTCCACCACCGTGGGCGCCGAGCGCGCCGGCACCCCGAAATCGCTGCGCCACTTCATCGTGCCCTTGGCCGCATCCAGCGCCACCAACTCGCCGAGACCGTTCACCGCGTACACCGTGCCCTGGTCAAGCGCGAGGCCACCGCCGACATTGGTGCCGTCGTCGCTTTCCTTCTTGGTGTCGAAGCGCCAGACGCGACCGCCACTCGGGATGTCGAACGCCGACACGACGGCCTCGGAGTCCATGACATAGACGATGCCGTTGTCCGCAACAGGCTGCGCCATGATCCTGCGGCGATATCCGCCACCGGCGCCAATGTTGGCCCTCCATACCTCGGCAAGACGCTCCCCCGCCGACAGATGGCCCATGAAATGGGCTGGATTGCCGCCAGCCTGCGGCCAGGCAACGTTGGTCACGGCGGGAGGCAGCACAACCTTGCCAACCCCGTCGTCGGGCCGCAGCCCACTGCGCCCCCCGATGATGGGCTCGCGCTTGCCCGGCAGGACGGCCTTGTGCTCGCCGAACCAATCGTCGAACAGGCCGCAACCGCTCAGCGCCAGCGGCGCAAGCAAGGCCATACGGCGCCCGAAGCCGGCTCCCCTCGTCATCCCTGTCACCCGCCCAGCCGGCCGACCAATGCGGCGGCGCGTGCGCGCACGCCATTCGGCGCTGCCGCATCCTGCGCCAGATGCGTGAGCGCGGTCTTCGCGTCTTCACGCTTGCCAAGACGCAGATCCAGCAGGGCGAGTTGCTCCTGTGCGAGCGCGTGCCATGGGTTATCAGGCTCGGCCAGCGGCTTCAGCCGCGCCTGCAGGACCCCGGGTTCGGCCTTGTCGAGCATATGCTGCGCCCACAGCAGCACCGCCAGATTCCGCAGCAGCGGATCTGCCGACTGATCGGACGCCACCTGGTCCCACAGCGTGGCGGCTCCTTGCAGATCACCGGCGTCCGCCTTCAGCGCCGCCTCCCGCAAGCGTGCCAGCGTCGCATAGCCATCCGGTGCTCTGGCGGTCACGTCGGCGAAGGCGGCGATGGCCGCGGTCCGACTGGCCGCACTGGTGCCGGCCGCTGGGGAGGCGTCGGCGAGGTTCATCGCGGTGAGGTATTCGACAGCAACGGCGGCATCCTGTCGCGCCTCATACCAGCGCCAGCCTTGCCAGCCCGCGGCGGCCCCGACGATGGCGATGGCGGCGGCAATGATGAGGCCGCCGTAGCGCTTCAGCATCTGCTGGGCGCGTTCGGCGCGGAGTTCCTCCTCGACCTCGTCAAAAATGTCGACCACGTGGTCTCCCGTCGCAGCTGGCGCCCGGGAATCCACCATCCCGTGGGCGCGGCGGACCATAGCGATGTGACCGCGACGCGGCAAACGCGCGCAATTGCGCTGCGATGCAAAACAGAACAACATCTGGGGCGGCTGATCGGGGAACGGCTCCGCCGGCCAACGCACGTCGCGGAGCACCTACGTTCGATGCAGCATCACTGGGATGTCGAGGCCGATGTCGTGGTCGTCGGGTTCGGCGCGGCCGGCTTCGCCACAGCCGTCACGGCACATGAATTGGGCGCCAGGGTCGTCATCCTGGAGAAGGCCCCCGACGGCGAGCACGGCGGCAACACCCGGGTCGCCGGCCAGGGCTATCTGAACACATCCTCGGTCGAGCAGGCGGTCGCCTACCTCACCGCGCTGTGCGGGCCTTTCACCGTGCCGGAGAAGATGGTGCGCGTGTGGGCCGAGGAGATGGGCCAGAACAACGCCTGGCTCGCGAGCCTCGGCGGCGATCCGCAGGAGCACCAGCACCCGCCCATCGGCATCGAGTTCCCCGACCTGCCCGGCTCTGACTGTGTCCACAAGTTCCATGACGGTCCGACCTACGGCTACTCGTACACGTGGCAACTGTTCGAGCGGCTGACGCGCCAGCGCCCGATCCGCATCCTGTACGAAACGCCGGCCCGCGCGCTGATCCAGCACGACGTCACGAAGGAAATCCTTGGCGTGCGCGCGGAGCAGAACGGCAAGCTGATCGCAGTCAAGGCGCGCAAGGGGGTGGTGCTCACCTGCGGCGGATTCGAGAACAACCAGGAGATGATCCGCAATTACCTGCCGGGCGTGCCCTATTGCTACACGTCCGGCTCGCCGTACAACGAAGGCGACGGCATCACCATGGCGATGACGGTGGGCGCCGATCTCTGGCACATGAACAATTATGCAGGCCCCTCGATGGCGCTGAAGGTGCCGGAGGTGCGCACCAGCTTCTCCATGCAGGCGCTGCACTACAGCAAGCAGATGCCGGGCGGCATGATCGTCGTCGGACCGGACGCGCGCCGCTTCACCGACGAAAAGTTCAAGACGCGGCATGGCAAAGTGCCGGTGAACGGCCGCTGGATGCCGATGGCCGCGCCATGCCCGATGTTCATGATCTTCGATCACACGCTGTTCCGCTCGGGGCCGTTGTACGACAGTCACCCAAGCCACGGCTGGACGCAGATCATCGAACGCTACGAATGGAGCGAGGACAACAGCGTCGAACTGGCCAAGGGCTGGATCAGCAAGGCCGACAGTATCGCGGCCCTTGCGTCCATCGTCGGGCTCGATCCGGCAGCGCTCGGGAACACGGTTCGCCGCTGGAACACGTCCTGTGAGACGGAGCGCGATGCGGAGTTCGGCCGCAGGCTGATGCTGGCGCCGATCGCCGAGGGGCCGTTCTACGCGGTGGAGCTGTCACCCTCGATGCTGAACACGCAAGGCGGGCCGCGCCGGAATGAGAAGGCGCAGATCGTGCGGCCCGACAGTTCGCCGATCCCGCGCCTGTTCAGCGCCGGCGAGCTGGGGTCGATATACAGTTATCTATACCAGGGAACCGGCAACATCGGCGAATGCCTGGCCTTCGGGCGCATCGCGGCACGGAACGCGGTGGCCGGGCGGCCCTGGGACTGAGGTTGTCTGCCGCTACGATTGGCCGGCGCCGGTAGCGGCGGAGCAGCCGTAGCTCAATCTGGATTGCCGCACTGGGTGGAGGCTGTCAGTCGGCTTTCGGGCGACCGTGCTTTTTATGCCGGCCTGACAACGTCCTGATCAGGGAACGACGAAGTAAGCGGGAGTTGTCCGCTGATTGCACCTGTTACAGCCGTCGCTGGATAAATTCAGTGATGGCTTTCGCCAGGCCTTCCGGATTTTCAAGCTGCAGGCTGACCTTGGCCTCGACCGAGTAGATATCGACCGGCGTGCGGGTCCAGAATTTGGCAACGTCCTCGGCGGCTTGTGGGGTCATCTCCGTGCTGTGGGTGCCGCGGATAAAAGCGGTGGGGCAGCTAACGGCAGCGGCAGCGTATTTCAGGTCGATGAGCTGGTGGGTCAGGCCCTCGGCGACCCGGACGGGATCGTATTTGACTGTGGCGGTGCCATCGGGCGCGTGGGTCATGTTGTGGTCAACACGGTGCTGCCAGGCGGCGGGCGTGTCGTTGGGACGAAACGTGCTGATATAGGAGAGAGCTGCTTCACGCGACGCAAATTTCGTTTCGGACACCATGGTCTTATAGGCTGTTGTATAGACCGTTTTGACCGCTTCGCGTGTCTGGTAGAAGTTACTGAGATGCGGGCCCGCAACCATGATCAGCCCGGTGGTGTTGTCGGGATACGCAGCAGCGAAACATAGGGCGACGCGACCGCCGAGCGAATGGCCAGCCACGATGACGCGCTGGAGGCCGAGCTTGTCGATGAACAGCTTAAGGTCACGAGACAGCTCCTCGGCAGAATATTCACCGTCAGGGCGGCTGGAATCGCCGTGGCCGCGTTGGTCTGGCGCATAGACGTCATACTCGGCGGGAAGATACGTCGTGGTTTCCTGCCACATCCTGCCATAGCCCGAGGATGGGTGCAGGAAGATCAAGGTCGGTCCGGTCCCGGAGCGGTGGAAATAGTGGATATTGAGGCCGGCACTGAGGGTGATGTCGTGCGCTTTCATGTCGGTGAACTACTCTCACGCAGGTCGCCGGAGCATCGAAGTGGACGAAGGATCTGTCAAATGACAGGGCACTTCGACAATGATTGTTCCGCTTTTAGCAAAGCGCTCCATCGCTTTCGGTGCGCTTTGGCAGCCGCTGGGGCGAAGAAATCCCCATGCGCGAGGCACCGAAAGCGAGCAAGTCTGGTCGGGACAACCCGTAGGTTATGCCGCTTCGCCAATGTGCGATAATGCCGCACCGACGCGCCCGTCACCGTTGGTCGGTTGGAACGGCCGCTGAAGCTACTGTGGGAGGAATCGACGCCAGATGAACGCCATCAAGGACTCCATCAAGTCAGGTAGGACCGTCGTCGGGACGGCCGGGGCACCGAACGTCGACGTGTCGATCCTGGCCGACGCCGGGTACGACTTCCTGCTGTTCGACACCCAGCACTCCCCATGGGAGATCAAGCAGCTGCAGCCGTCGATCCAGGCGATGCGCGGCAAGCAGGCGGCGCCAATCGTGCGCGTCGCCGCCAACGAGGCGTATCAGATCTGCTTCGCGCTTGACGCCGGCGCACGCGGCATCATTGCGCCGATGGTCAACACCCGCGCGGAGGCGGAGGCAATGGTGCGCGCCTGCCGCTATTTTCCCCTCGGCAACCGCAGCAACGCCGG
>DATJJM010000309.1:0-9132 GCA_035492535.1 Acetobacteraceae bacterium
GGGCGCACGCGGGTGTCGAGCAACTCGCGGATCTGGGCCACCACCTCTTCGTCTTCCGGTGCGATTTCTTCAACCAGGTCCGCGTCTGCGTTCCCTTCGATCACGGAGCGGCCCGCGACGAAGTGGTCCATGATCGCGCCGAGTACCTGCGGCTTGAGGGCCTGCCAGGACGCGTCGTCGGTCTTGGTCACCGTGATGAAATCGCCGCCCAGGAATACGCGGGCCACGCCCGTCAGAGCGAAGAGTTCAGTGGCCAGCGGACTACGCTCGGCCGACGAGGGAGATGCAAAATCCGCCGTGCCGTGTTCCATGACATAGCGCCCGGGCAGGAATTTCAGCGTCGCGGGATTGGGGGTGCCTTCGGTTTCAATGAACATGATGGCTGCCGCTCCACATTGGGGGAAACCGGACTAATGCGGTCCGGTCGGTCGTCGTTACATCGGCTGAATCAAGGGCAAAGACAAGAGGGTCGGACGTGAGACAATCAATCCGCTGCGGCGGAAATTGGCTCCATGGCCCCATGCGCCGCATACGCATGCACCGCTGCGGCGAAGTCTTCAAAAATTCCCCGCGAGACGGCGTCTGTTCGCCAATCGTTCTCGGGGTGCCATTGGATGCCAACAGCAAAACCCGGAATGGCACCCGCGGCCGTTGTCAGGACCTGGACTGCCTCAATCGTACCGTCAGGCGCCACGCCCTCAACGCGCATGCCGGGCGCGAGGCGGTTCACGCCCTGATTGTGCAGAGAATTGACTGCAATCTCGGTCGTGCCAGCCAGCCGGTGCAGCCAGCCGCCTGGCGTGATGCGGATGCTGTGGGCCTTGGCGACCCGCACATCGCGCGAGGCGACCATCGGTGAAGAATGGTCGATGCGGTCCGGCAGGTCCTGCAATCGCTGGTGCAGGGAGCCACCGAGCGCCACGTTCAGCTCCTGGAAGCCGCGGCAGATCGCGAGCACCGGCACGCCACGCGTCACTGCGCCTCGGATCAGCGGCAGCGTCGTGCCGTCACGCGCCAGATCCTCCCACGTGCCTTCCGCGTGCGGCGGGCCTTCATAGTAGCTGGGATGCACATTGGAACGGCTGCCGGTGAGGATGATGCCGTCCAGCCGCTGCAGCAGAGTCTCAACGTCGGCCGCCGGCCCATTCGCCGGGATCAGGATCGGCACGGCATTCACGATGCTGTCGGTGGCCTCGACGTAGGTGTTGGAGGCTGCGTGGTTCGGCATGGCGAAAATGCCGAACTGCTTGGTGCAGCAACTGATGCCGACGAGCGGCTTCACGACCCGGAACGACTTCATAGGCCGTTATCATGTTCTGAAATCGCGGCGGAATGAAGACGATTTTTCCGATAGCCGGCATGAAATTGAGGCGTAGTCACCCTGCCTGCGGGTTCAGGAACCTCGGATCGATGAACTCGAACAACTTTGGATCGAAAGTTCCGCCGGTCTGCCCATCGTAAAGTGTTACTCTTGTTTCCTGGCGCTGCGCGTCCACGACCGTCCATTGCTTCAACGTGAGCGGATTGTCCGCAAACACCAGGGTCAGTGTCCCATCGCCCGGCGAAGCAGTCCGCACCAGCGACACCTGGATTTGCCCGGGCAGGTGTTGCATGCCGGTCACAGTCACGTCGCCGCTGAGGTGGACGTGGTCGGCCAGCAGGATGCCAAGCGGCGTCCGCGAGATCGGGATGTTGGTCGTCTGGTTCAGGGATTTGTCATTGAACACAACGAGGCCATGTCCGGCGACGAGCAGGAGCGGGCTCGGAGGATCGTACTGGAACCGCATGCGACCGGGCCGCTCCAGCCAGGCGGTGCCCTGCGAAATGGAGCCATTGGGGGCCACCTGGAGGAAGCGCGCCTTCAGGCTGCGCATGCTGTCCAGATAGGCCTCGATCCGGGTCAGATCCGCCTGATCCTGCGGCGTGGCCTGGAAGCGCGGCTGCGCGCTGGCCGATGCGCCGGCCAGCAGCACCGGGACGAGGGTGGAGAAGCAAAGCAGATCGCGTCGGTTCATGGGCAGCATGTGGCGATGTCGCGACTGGTTTGCAAACGGGCCGCGCCCCCGATCCAATCGGGCGCGCGGTTGTTCGCGACTCGGCCGCTGCGGCAGATTGCCTCGGTGATTCCATTGCCCGACATTGCTGCCACCCAGGCCCTTGCCGGCAGGATCGCCGCGCTGGCGCGACCTGGTGATGCGATCCTCCTGGAGGGCGAGTTGGGGGCCGGCAAGACGGAGTTCGCCCGAGCATTCATCCGCGCGGCAGCCGATGATCCAATCCTGGAAGTACCCAGCCCCACCTTCACGCTGGTCCAGAGCTATGACGTACCGGGCGGACCGCTGCACCACTTCGACCTGTGGCGCCTCAACGGTCCGTCGGACCTTTCCGAGCTTGGCTGGGACGAGGCGCGCGACGGCATCGTACTGGTGGAATGGCCCGAACGCCTTGGCGGCCAACGCCCGACCGATGCGCTGACGATCGCCCTGCGCATCACGGGCGCGACGAGCCGATGTGCCACGCTGTCTGGCTGGCCTGATCGGATCGCATGATGCGCGAAGCGGACATCGCCGCATTTCTTGCGCGGCACGGATATGGCCTGGCTGAGGCCGAACCGCTTGCGCAGGATGCCAGCTTTCGCCGCTATCACCGGCTTATCGGCGGCCCGAGACCTGCTCTTCTGATGGATGCTCCGCCACCCGAGGATATCGGGGCGTTCGTCGGGATTGGCCGGCATCTGGGCGAGCTTGGCGTGACTGTACCGGGCGTGTTCGCCGCCGATGTCGAACGCGGACTTTTGCTCGAGGAAGACCTTGGCGACACGATGGTTTCGCACCTGGTCGAAGCCTCGGGCCCACGCGAAGTCTTCGATGCCATCGTGGATACGCTGGTGGTGATGCACCGGGCCGCACCGCCACCGTCGCTGCCTCAGTGGGACGCCGAGGTTATGGCGACTGCGGCCATGGGAACATTGTTTGACTGGTGGTGGCCCGCCGCGTTCGCCGAACCTGCACCTGACGAGGCTCGTCGCGACTTTGCGGCTGCGCTCGCTGCAGTACTGGCTCCGGTTGCCGATGGCCCGGTCAGTTTCGTCCATCGCGACTTTTTCGTTGAGAACCTGCTCTGGCTGCCGAGGCGACACGGCATCGCGCGGGTAGGCGTGATCGACTTTCAAAGCGCGGCGACAGGCCATCCAGCCTATGACCTTGTTTCGCTGCTGCAAGATGCCCGCCGCGATATCGCGCACGACCTCGCTGAACATGCCATCGAGCGTTACCTCGCGGCGCGGCCCGAGCTGGATGCCAGACGGTTTCGTGCCGCCTATGTGGCCTGTGCGGCGCAACGCCATCTGCGCGTGGCGTGCCAATGGGTGCGCCTGGCTCGCCGTGACAATCGTCCACGCTACTTGATACACGGTCCACGCACTTGGCGATTGCTGCAGCACGCGATGAGAGATCCGTCAGTAGCCCCCCTTGCGGACGCATTCGATCGCTGGATTCCCGCGGGCCGGCGGGGCAACCCGCCATGAGTACGCATCCGCGGACCGCGATGGTTCTGGCCGCCGGACTCGGCACACGGATGCGTCCTTTGACGGATCGTACCGCCAAGCCGTTGTTGCCGCTCGGGGGCCGCACGTTACTGGATCACGCACTCGATCGCCTCGCTGAGGCCGGCGTCGAGACGGTGGTAGTCAACGCCCACTGGCATGCCGACCTGGTCAAGGCGCATCTGCGGTCGCGCACGGTCGCGCCGCGGACCGTCATTTCCGACGAGCCGGTGCTGTTGGAGACGGGCGGCGCCGTAAAGGCAGTTCTCGATCTGCTGGGGCCAGCGCCCTTCTTCGTAGTGAACGGGGATGCGTTCTGGGTGGATGGGCCCCGGCCGGCACTATCGCGCCTCGCGGCCGCCTTCGATGCGTCATCGGTGGACGGGATGTTGCTGGTCCATCGAACGTTCCAGGTGAGCGCGGATGTCGGGTTCGGCGACTTCATGGTGGACAAAACGGGCGGGCTGCGCCGCCGTGGCGAACGTGAGGTGGCACCTTATATTTATGCGGGCGTGCAGCTCATTTCTCCGGCGCTGCTCACCGGCACGCCTGCCGGCGCGTTCAGTATGAACCGTGCTTGGGACGTGGCGATGTCGGCCAATCGGTTGGGTGCGGTCGTGCATGACGGTTTATGGTTTCACCTCTCGACCCCCAGCGACCTGACGGATGCCGAGACCGCCCTGCAGGCGCGGCAGCCCGGCGATACCCGATGAGCCTGTTCAACATCCCGCCTGGCGTGCCGTTCCTCGATGCGGTGGCTACCGAGTGGCTGGATGCTGCGGGTCACGATCCGCTTGTCGTCTCGCGAGGGCTGATCCTGTTGCCGACACGGCGAGCCGCGCGAGCGCTGGCGGAGGCCTTCCTGCGCGCGTCCGGCGGGCGGCCATTGTTGCTTCCGCGGATTACCGCATTCGGCGCCCTTGACGAAGCCCCGCTGGAACTGACCGGCACGCTGGATCTGCCGCGGGCCGTGGAGCCCGCCCTTCGGCTCGCAGCACTGACCCGGCTGATCCTGACCATGCAGGGCAAGAACGGCGCGCCACAATCGGCTGACCGTGCGTGGCCACTGGCGGCCGAGCTCGCCGCGCTGATGGATGAGGCGGAGCGCGAAGAGATCGATCTCGCGACGAAATTGCCAGACGCGGCGGACCCGGCATTCGCAGCCCATTGGTCGCAGACGCTCGCGTTTTTGGAGATCGTGACGAGGGCCTGGCCAGACTGGCTGACCGAGCAAGGCCTGATGAACCTCGCCGCGCATCAGGTCGCGTTGCTGGACGCACAGGCGGCTGCCTGGATGCGGCAACCGCCAGCGGGACGCGTGCTGGTGGCGGGGGCGACAGGCGGCATTCCGTCCGTGGCCCGGCTCCTGCGCGTGGTTGCCGGATTGCCAACAGGCGCGGTTGTTTTCGCCGGCCTGGACTCCGGACTGCCGGACGACGTTTGGGCTGAGCTTCCCCCCATGCACCCGCAGGCGGGTCTCGCCAGGCTGTTGCAACAGCTCGGTGCCACGCGGGGTGACGTGAAGGCCTGGCCATGCCCCGCACCGAACAGGGGTTTGACCGCGCGCAGTAGCGCTCTCTCGCTGGCAATGCTGCCGGCCGAGGCGCTGGCGACCTGGCAGAATGAGACGCCGGAGCCCGTTGACGGCATGTCGTCATTGGCCGCCGCCGATGAGCAGGAGGAGGCGACAGCGATTGCGCTGGTGCTGCGTGGCGCCCTCGAAACCAGTGGTGCCCATGCGGCCCTGGTCACCCCGGACCGCGACCTGGCGCGCAGGGTGTCCGCCGCATTGCTGCGCCACGGGATCGTCGCGGATGACAGCGCCGGCGAGGCCCTGGCGGAGACACCGCCAGCGGTATTTCTGCGCTTGTTGGTTCGCGCGATCGCTGACGACCTGGCACCCGTGCCACTGCTGGCCCTGCTGAAGCACCCGCTGACAGCGGCTGGCCTGGCAGGGGCCGCCTGTCGCGCAGCCGCGCGCGATCTCGAATCGACGTGCCTGCGTGGGCCGCGGCCGATCCCCGGTCTTCCAGGGCTGCGGCGCGGTGTGCGCGGCAACGCGGCGACAAACGGATTCGTCGAACGGCTCGAGGCCTGCCTGGAACCCGTGTTGCGGATCGACGCTGCCGTGCAGATGGCGCCCGCGGAAGCATTCGCCGCGGTGATCGAGGCAGGCGAACGCCTTGCTACCACTGATGAACTGCCTGGACCTGCCCGGCTTTGGGCCGGTGAAGAGGGCGAGGCTCTCGCGACCAGGCTGGCTGAAATACAGGCCGCACTGCCGATGCTGCCTGACCAGCGCAGGGCCGTTCTGCCTGGATTGCTGGATGCAGTGCTTGAAGGGGCGGTGGTACGAAGCCGCCGGGCACTGCGCGGACGGGATGGCGTCGAACATCCACGAGTCTTCATCTGGGGCCTGCTGGAGGCACGCCTGCAAACCGCTGACACCATGGTATTGGGCGGGTTGGCAGAAGGCACGTGGCCGCCGGCGACGGATCCCGGGCCATGGCTGTCTCGACCGATGCGCGCGGCCATGGGCCTGGCGTCGATTGAACAGCGTATCGGCGACGCCGCGCATGATTTCACAGCCTGCGCCTGTGCCGCGCCAACGGTCGTGCTGTCTCACTCCCGGCGTCGCGATGGTGCCCCGGTCGTGCCTGCACGCTGGCTGGTTCGGCTGGAGACGCTGCTGGCCGGCCACGGCCTCCGCCTGGAGCCGCAACCAGCCGTGTCATGGGCGCGCGCCCTGGATCAGCCGATCGGTGGTCCGTGTCCCGTGCGTCCGCCGCGTCCCCGCCCGCCTGTCGCCTTGCGTCCGCGCAGGCTGTCGGTCACCGAAATCGAGACCTGGCTGCGCGACCCTTACGCGATCTATGCGCGTCATGTGCTGCGACTGCGCCCGCTGCGGCCCCTGGATGAGGCAACCGACGCCGCCGACTACGGCAGTCTGGTGCATGCGGGCATGGCCCATTTCATCTCGGAGTTCGGGCCTCGCTGGCCGCCTGATGCCGGCACGCATTTGCGGCGTGCGATGGCACGCGCGCTTGCGGAGGCCGAACTGCGTTCAGCCCTTGTCGCATGGTGGACGCCACGGCTCGACCGGATCGCCGACTGGATTGCCGACATCGAGGCTGTGAGGCGTAGCGAGCGCCCTCTCGTCACGATTGCAGCCGAAGTCAGCGGAACATGCGACTATATTCGGCCAGGAGGGGCTTTCCGGCTGACCGGGCGCGCTGACAGGATCGAGCGCCACCGCGAGGGAAGCCTCGCCATCCTGGACTACAAGACCGGGACGCCACCCAGCCAGAAGGATGTGGACCTTGGCCTGGCGCCGCAGCTGCTGCTGGAGGCGGCGATGCTGGAGGCTGGGGCGTTCGGTGACGGGCTTACCGGGCAGGTCGACGAGCTGGTCTACTGGCATTTGACAGGCGGCTACGCTGCGGGTGAGTCGCGACCGCTGTTCAAATCCGATCCGACCGCGATCGTGACGGCGGTCGCCGAGGCGCGCGATGCACTGTGCAGCCTGATCGATGCATATGATGCGCCCGAGCGTTGTTACCTTTCCCAGCCGCAGCCGGGCTTCGCGCCGCGCTTTTCGGACTACGCGCAGCTTGCCCGCGTGGCGGAGTGGGCGGCAGCCGGAGATGATGCGTGAACGATCCCGCTGCAATAGGGCTATCGGCACGTGACCGTGCCAACACCGAGCAGCTCGAGGCATCGGATCCCGCGGTATCTACATTCGTCAGTGCATCGGCGGGCTCCGGCAAGACCAAACTGCTCACTGACCGGTTGTTGCGACTGCTGCTGACCGGCGCCAAGCCGGAACGCATCCAGTGCCTCACGTTCACCAAGGCGGCTGCCGCGGAGATGGCGCAGCGGCTGCAACGCACGCTCGGTCGCTGGGTGATGCTCGATGATGCGGCACTGAGACGGGAACTGCATGCGTTGCGCGTCGAGCCGACCGAACAGATGCTCCGCGATGCCCGCGCGCTGTTCGGTACAGTGCTCGATCTGCCCGGCGGGATGCGTATCGGCACCATCCACGCGTTCTGCCAGTCCCTGTTGCGCCGCTTTCCGCTGGAAGCATCGCTCTCACCGCATTTCCAACTGGTGGATGAAAATGACGCGGAAGACGCGCTGACAGAAGCGCGCGAACAGATGCTCGCGCGGGCCAGCACACCAGAGAGCCAGGCTGCGCTCGAGCAGTTGGCTGGACTCACGTCGGCCGATCATTTTGGCCGGCTCATCGCCACCTTGCAGGATCATCTGCCACGTCTGCATGGCGCTCTCGCCATGGGTTCGGGCCTGGCGGCGGCCCAGCGGCGCGTCCTCGGTGTCACGGCGACTTCCGCAGCGTCCGTCATCGCGGACGCGGTGCACTGGCAGTCGGAACACGGGTTGCGCGAAGCCGCATCGATTGTGCGAGATCTCGGTGCGAAGAAATCGTCCGAACGGGCTGTCCGACTGCTGGACTGGCTGTGTCTGGAAACGCAGGACCGTCAGGACCACTGGCATCGCTGGTGCGAAGAGTTCCTCACCAAGGAGGGAAAGCCTCGCGCGGTGAGCGGCTTTGTCAGCAAGGCGGTGACCGACAGGCATCCCGAGCTGGCGTCAGTTTTCCAGGCGGAGTGCGAGCGCGTTATCGGCATCCTCGATGCCTGTGCGGCGGTGCGCGTCGCGTCGGTATCTACTGCATTGATCACCCTCGTGGCGCCCGTGTTGCAGGCCTACGCGGACCACAAGGAAGCCGCCGGACTGCTTGATTACGACGATCTGATCGGGCGCACGTCCCGGCTGCTGATTGATCCGGGAGCGGCCTGGGTTCTCTACAAACTGGATGGCGGTCTTGATCATCTCCTGCTGGACGAGGTGCAGGATACCGCTCCGGCGCAGTGGCGCATCGCCCATGCGCTGACCGATGAGTTTTTCGCCGGCACCGGGGCCCGTGATGCCGACAGGACAGTGTTCGCCGTCGGCGACCGCAAGCAGTCGATCTATTCGTTCCAGGGAGCCGACATCGAAGCGTTCGATCATTCCCACCGGCTGCTGCGTGATCGGGTGAAGGCGGCCGGCATGTCATGGCGGGAAACGGGCCTCGATGTGTCGTTCCGGTCCACGCGGCCCATTCTGGAACTGGTCGATCGCGTGTTCGCCAACCCGACTGCGGCTGCCGGCGTGGTGGGCGAAGGCGAAAGGCTCACCCACTACGCTGACCGGGCGGGACAGGCCGGAAGCGTGGAACTTTGGCCGCTGACACAGCCACCGGATCCTGTTGAACCGCAGCCGTGGACAGTGCCTGAACAGAACCAGGGTCTATCCTCCGCCCCGCAAATCCTCGCTGAGACGCTGGCGAGCTGGATCGCGCAGCAGACCGGTGGCGGAGTGATGTTGGAGAGCAAGCGGCGCCCGCTTGTGCCGGGCGACGTGATGGTGCTGGTGCGTCGACGCAATGACTTTGCCCGCGCGCTGGTCCGCCAGTTGAAGTCGCTTGCCGTACCCGTCGCCGGCTTGGATCGGCTCATGCTGACTGACCAGTCGGCGGTGCAGGATCTCATGGCGTTGGGTGATGCGCTGCTGCTGCCGCAGGA
>DATJJM010000310.1:0-4322 GCA_035492535.1 Acetobacteraceae bacterium
CGCTCCAGCGTCTGATCCACATTGCCACCGAACCACACCGGAACGCGGCGGTTCACCGGCAGCGGGTTGATGCCGGCGTCGTCGATCGTGTGCCACTTGCCCTTGAACACGACGTGCGGTTCGGCCCACAGCTTCTGCATCGCCACCACCTGCTCGGCGGAGCGGCGGCCGCGGTTGGAGAAATTCTCGTTCAGGCCGACGAATTCGACCGGGTTCCAGCCCACGCCGACACCCAGCCGGAAGCGACCACCGCACAGCAGATCGAGACACGCCGCCTGCTTCGCGACCAGCACCGCCTGCCGCTGTGCCAGGATCAGCACCTGGGTGGAGAACTCTGTGGTGGGCTTGCACAGTCCGGCCAGGAAACCGAAGGCGACGAACGGGTCGTGGAAGAAGTCGGCCGAGGTGTTGCGGCCGGCGACCTCGGGATGGGTGGCGGCATTGGCTCCCAGCACATGGTCGGGCAGACCGAGATTGGTGTAGCCCAGCTCTTCCGCCGCCAGTGCGAAGTCACGCAGTGCGTTCGGTTCGCCGCCGATATCGGTCAGCGGCAGCATCACCCCCAGGCGCATTTCATCCTCCGTGTGTGTTCCGCCGCACTATAGCAGCAGGCGCGCCAGGAACCCCGCATCGCCGAACGCGCCGGACTTGGAGACGATGCGCTGGCCGTCCCATGGACCGCCGCGCAGAAGTGATGTCGGGACGCCAGGCTCGAGTTCGCCATCCACCTCCAGGTGCGATGCCCCGAGGTCTGTGCAGAGGTCGCGCAGTGTTTCGCCGCCGGTGACGAACAGGGTGCCGGGCCGCTCACCCTGGCGCAGCCGGTCGGCGAAGGTGGCGCGGATCTGCTGGCGGGCTTCAGCACGATTTGTGCCGGCAGGAAGGTCACAGGTCACGACCGACGTCCGGCGATGGTCCTGCACAGCCGCAACATGCGCGCGGCTGATCGGATGGTCGCTGCCGATCAACGCGAGGATCGGCGACGGCAGCCGAGGTCTTGGCACCGGACGACGCTGTGCGAGGGCGCCTGCCAGGCCACCCGTTCCACACCACAGCACGCGGCCTGACAGCGCCCGCCCATCGGCAACGATGGCGTCCAGATCGGCGTCGGTCTCGGCGTCAAGCATCCCAGCCACTGTGACACCCGTATCGCGCCATGTATCGCCCGTACGGAACAGCTGACACCCGCCGCGGGTGATGCGCCCCTGGAAAGGAAAGGCCGGCGCCAGCACGCAATGGTCGAAGAAGCGTCGGCAGGCGGCGAGTTCCACGGCGACGTGACCGCGTAGCAGGGAGTCGATTTTTTTGAAGGCGATGTCGGCCCCATCGAGGAGCCTGGCGAACTCCTCGATCCGCGCACGCGCCGCGCCCTCGGACAGGTCGCGCGTTCCGCTGTCGAAGGCCGCGGATTCCAGCTCGTCGGCAGGATGCCATACCACCGGAAGCGGTCCGGTCAGGGGCACGAACCGCGCCGCGCTGTCCAACGCACCCGTCAGGTCATCGGCGAGAAGGCGAAGCCTCACCATCACTCCCATCACAATATCGTTTTGGGACCGTAGCGCAACTTGCGATCGCTAATCAAACTGTCCTACACGCAATGAGAGAAACGCATGGACGCGAAGCTGGGTTATAATTTAACCTGAAGGCAGAAGGCGAGCCGAGTCAGGAATTTTTACGAGCCTTCCGGATTTTCGGGAGGGCAGGCGTTATTCCCTTGTTATTGGCGATTTTTATCGTGGCACGGACTTTGCGGATGCCAGTCGGCAGTGGGGAAGATGGTAGCAGCTGTGGCGAATCTCACAGTGCACAACGTGCTCGCTGGAATAATGCTCAGCGCTATCGTGTCGGGATGCCGGATCAGTCGCGTCCGCTCTGCAGTCGGTACGTGAACCAGAGGAATGCGCATCAAGCGGGAGGAGAGTCAGCACGGTGTCAAGAGAGTCGATCGGTCCCAATGACAGGGAGCTTCCGATGAGCCCGTCGGGCCAAACCCGGCGCTCCACAATCCTGTCTTCCCGTGAAGTGGAAGTCCTTCAGCTCGTGGTGAGCGGACTTCCCATGAAATCGGTCGCGCGGCGCTTGGGCATCACCGCTCGCACGGTCGCATTCCACAAGTACCGCGCGATGAGGCTGCTCGGGCTGCAAGGCAACGCCGACCTCATCGACTACGCCATCCAACATGGCTTGCTGGGTGGCAAGACGTTCGCACCCACGTTGACTGCCCAGGACGCCGACTGACCGGCGGTCTCGCTCCGCGCTTCACATTCGTCTGCGGAGCCACACCCATGCCTGCCCCCAATGAGCCTACCACCCCTCCGGCGGAATGACGTTCTGCGGCCGCGGCCCCAGCAACGCCGCCTTCATCGTCTCCGCCGACAGCCGCCGCGTATCCTCCCATGCCTGCGGTGAGAAGAACGCCGAGTGCGGCGTGATGATCAGCCGCCCCTCTGCCCAGGGCTCGCGGGCACGATAGGCGCGGATCAGTTCAGGCACGGGATCGACCGGCGGCTCCACCGGCACCACGTCGATGCCGACGCCCGCCAGGTGCCCGCTCTTCAGCGCCGCCGCCAGCGCGTCGATATCGACGATCGGCCCGCGCGCCGTGTTCACCACCACCGCGCCCTGCGGCAGCATCGCCAGCTCCTTCGCGTCGAGTATGCCGCGCGTCTCGGTGTCAGCGGCGTATGCACGCTCAGCGTATCGGTCTGCCGCAGCAGTTCCTCCAAGGTCCGGGCGCGCGCGACGCCGACGCCCAGTTCGGCACCGTTCGGCAGGTACGGATCATAAAACACCACCCGGCAGCCGAGCGCCTTCGCCCGCAGCGCCACCGCGGTGCCGATACGCCCCAGCCCGAGGATGCCGAATGTCTGCACGCCCATTCGCTTCACGACCGGATCGCGCACCTAGGACCACACCGCCGGCGGGTCGCGTCGCTGCGCGTCGTGGTGGATCAGCAGGCCGCGCCGCAGCGCCAGCGCCAGCGAGATCGCATGATCGGCCACCTCGGTCGTGCCGTAGTCGGGCACGTTCAGCACCATCACCTGCCGCTCGGCAGCCGCCTTACGATCGATGCCGTCGTAGCCGACGCCCATCCGGCACACCGCCCGCAACTTGGTGAACCGCGCCAGATCTGCCCCGCTGGCGCGGAAGCGCAGGATCATCAGCCCGTCGGCCTGTGCGCACAGCTCATCCGGCAGATCGGCCAGCGACTTCGTCGGCCCCGGCAGGATGACCTGGACATCCGGCCCGAACACCGCGCGCTCCACGCTGTCGTCGCCATAGACATTTTCCGAATACAGCACGGTGACCGGCATCGACGTTCCCTTGTTCAATCAACGCGGCACAGTTGCCAGCCGTGTCCGCCTCGCGCAAGTTCGTGCAGACCCAAAATTCCCGAAGGACACGCGCGATGAACGGCGCCGAAAGCCTCGTCCACTCCCTGCTGCGCAGCGGCGTCGACACCTGCTTCTCCAATCCCGGCACATCCGAGATGCACTTCGTCGCCGCGCTGGATCGCGTGCCCGGCATGCGCTGCGTGCTCGGCCTGTTCGAGGGCGTGGTGACCGGCGCCGCCGACGGCTACGCCCGGATGTCCGGGAAGCCCGCCGCAACGTTGCTGCACTGCGGGCCTGGCCTGGCAAACGGCCTCGCCAACCTGCACAACGCCCGCCGCGCGCAGACCCCGATTGTGAACATCGTCGGCGACCAGGCCACCTATCATCGCCCGAACGATGCCCCGCTGACCGCCGACACCGAAGGCTGGGCTCGCGGCGCCTCCGCCTGGGTGCGCACCGCCACGTCGTCCGCCACCGTCGGCGCCGACGCCGCCGTCGCGGTGCAGGCCGCGCGCACCCATCCGGGCCAGATCGCCACTCTGATCCTGCCCTCCGACACCTCGTGGGATGAGGGTGGCATCGCCGCAGACGCCCTGCCAGTGCCGCCGCGACCGCAGTCCGATCCGGCGCAGATCCGCAACGCCGCAGAAATCCTGCGCCGTGGCCTTCCCACCCTGATCGTGCTCGGCGGTGACGCGGTCCGCTCCGAGGCCCTGGAATCCGCCCACCGCATCGCGACGGCGACCGGCGCGCGCCTGATCGCCCAGGGCGCCAATGCCCGCATTTCGCGTGGCCGTGGCCGCGTTCCGGTCGACCGCATCCCGTACGTGGTCGATACGGCAGTGAAGGCGTTGGCTGGCACGCGGCACGTGATCCTGTGCGGCCTGCGCAAGCCGGTGACCTTCTTTGCTTACCCCAACAAGCCCACCACGCCGATCCCGACCGACGCCGACATCCACATCCTCGCCCGCCCGGACCAGGACGCCG
>DATJJM010000311.1:0-2326 GCA_035492535.1 Acetobacteraceae bacterium
GACTTCGGCTCGTGATCAGCCGTACCGTCGTCGAGATCAGAAACTGACGCCATTAGCACACCGCTTCCCCATGCTGCATCGATCAACTGGGGGACTTATGCATGCTGGACTTGCGAACATCCGCTGTTCTGAGTTGGTTGCGGCTCATACGCCCGCGAGAGCCCACCGGGGCGTGGCCTCCACCGGTTCGTGACCTGGAGGCATCCGAGGACGCGCAGGCGCTCCTCGCGGACATTGGGCACCGGCTCGATCAGGCGGCGGCCCATGCCCCAGCGCGCCTCTCGGGTCAGCTGACGACCGCCGTCGCCATCTTGAGTCTCCAGAACATTCTCGCCCAGCTCGGAGCCGCGCGAACGATGCGGATCATGCATTGGCTCCGCGAAATCGGGGTGCCCGAAAGTGTCGCGGCCGGCAACGCGATCATGCGCGGGGACACGCACGCCGCGCGGGCGATCCGCGCCTGCGTCACAACCGTCTCCCGCCAGGGCGCACTGGCGCGCCTGATGTCCCCGGAGCGGTTGGAGGAACTGGCCTCAGCCGCCCAGGCGGCCTCACTGGAGAAGACGACATGAAAGGCGTTCTCGCTTGCGCGCTCGCCGGCGGCCTCGCTCTCGTGGCCGGCCCCGCCTTCGCGCAATCCAGCACGACAAGCACCGGGAGCGTCGGCTGCGCCGTCCTCGCCCAAGCCGCCGCCAATGGCATGTCCGCGCGCATGGCGGCCGACCAGAACACCATCCAGCAGCCCAAGAGCGTTACCAGCCTTAGCTGTCTCGGGAATTTCTTCAACGGGGTCGGCTTGAACCTGGTGACGAACCTTCTTGACCCTGGAAGCCTGTTGCAGTCGGTCGAAGGTCAGATCTGCAACGCCGTGCAGCAAACCTGGAACTCCTGGCTCGGCCAGGTGCAATGCGGCTTGACCGTCACCGGCTTCAACCTCGGCTTCGGCGGTATCGGCGGCGGCCTCTCATGCCCCTCCCTCAGCTTCGGCGGCAGCGGACCTCCGATCAGCACGATCGGTCTCGGGGCGGGCACCAGCGGATCTGGAAGCGGGCTCTATATCACCGGCAACGGCATGCTCCCGCCCGGCTACACGGCGCTCCAGAACATCAACGGTACCTTCTAGGAGATGGCCATGCACAAACATGCTCTCTGGGGATCTGCTGCAGTTGGCGTCGTGCTTGGTGCGGTTCTGTTCAACGCAGCACCCGCCTACGCCAACCTGCCAGTCATCGATCCCGCCTCCATCGCCGAGGAAGCCAAGCAGCTCGTGCAGGAAACCGGCATTCTTGACGTGCTCAATGTCATGAGCACTGTCCAGAACACGATCTCCCAAACAATGCAGGAGATCAACAAGGCCATCGGTGGCACCACCTATGGCGACACCAACACCCTCCTCCGCGAAGGCTTTACCCAGAACGCTAATTACTCCAAAGCCTCCGTCGGCGCCCAGGAAGGAATCGCTGACGCGTCCAACGAGGCCATGGCTCAGTTCGATCTGCAGATGCGCGATGCGCAGATCCGCGATCAGCAGACGGCGAGCCCCTCGCAATGCGCTGCCTTGGACGGCGGCGTGAGCACCCAGGCCGCAGCGCATTCCGCGTTTCAGGTGGCGACCACGATTTCGCGCGTGCAGGACCAGCGGGACGAGGGATGGCCGAATATGCCCTCCTATTACGGCGAAGCGCAGGGCGACGCAGCTGCCAACGCGGAGCATATCGGCGGCTATTGCGACGCCAACGACCAAGCCGCCGGACTTCCCTGCACGGCATCCGCCGCCACCGCCGATATTGACCAAAGTTTCTCGACGCTCTTCGGCAGCGGGACCTACGCGACGCAGCAAGCGCTGACGGCCGCCAAGGATTACGCGACAAATCTGATCGAGCCAGTGGCTCCCGCGCCCCTGCGAGGCTCGCAACTCACGTCGCTTGCCGGGCAGGATGCCCAGGTTCGCCGCCGCGCGTACAACGCGCGCATGTCGGCCGCCCATAGCTTCGTCGACAACATCGTTGGCTATCAGTCACAGACCGTGCCACTGACGACCATCCAGCAGCAGTATCTCACCGACATCGGCCTGCCGGCACAGACCCAGGGTTCCTGGCTCCAGGTGCTGCAAATCGAGGCGGAGCGCCGCGTCTCCGACGTGAATTGGGCCGCCCAGCTCCAGGCCATGCCCCCGGCATCCGTGGAACGCGAGATCGCCACGGAACTGGCACTCAACAACTATCTCCAGTTCCAGATCTACAAAACCAGCCTGCAACGCGGATCGCTCGAGGCCGCCCATCTCGCGGTGGATACGGAGCACGACTTCCTGCCGACCTCCACCATG
>DATJJM010000312.1:0-2853 GCA_035492535.1 Acetobacteraceae bacterium
CGCGCCCTTGGCACACGCGCCGCACAGGTATTGAATCCCGCACCGACAGGATGAGGAGCGACCGGATGTCCGACTTCCCCAGCTTCGTGCAGATCAACGAAGAGGGTCCGCGCGAGGGCTTTCAGTTCGAGAAGGGACCGATTCCCACCGAACGGAAGATCGAGCTGATCGACGCGTTGTCCGAAACCGGACTCAACCACATCCAGGTGGCGTCGTTCGTCAATCCGAACCGCGTTCCCGGATGGGCCGACGCCGACGAAGTCGTGCAGCGCTACCAGCGCAAACCCGGCGTTCACTACACCGCGCTGTGGCTCAACCTGAAAGGCTTGCAGCGCGCTATGGCGACCGACAGGCTGGACATCGAGGGTTCCTTCTCGCTGACCGCTTCCCCCACTTTTCTGGCACGCAACCAGCAGCGCTCCATGGAAGACAATATCCAGCAGGCGCACGAGACGATCCGCACCTACAAGGAGCATGGCATTCCGTTGAAGCGGGCCAGCATCATGGCGGCGTTCGGATGCAACTTCGAAGGCGAGATCCCGCATCAGCGCGTGCTCGACATGATGCAGCAACTGCTGGACATCGCCGCCGAGCATGGCGTGCAGCCGCAGGTCTTCTCGCTTGCTGATACGATGGCCTGGGCGACGCCGAAATCGATCCGCGCCCTGGTTGGGAAAGTGCGGAATCGCTTTCCGGAATTGACGCTGTCACTGCATCTGCACGACACGCGCGGCATGGGAGTCGCCAACGCGTATGCAGGTCTCGAGATGGGTGTTGCGATCTTCGATTCAACCGTCGCGGGTCTGGGTGGCTGCCCGTTTGCTGCGCACAAAGGGGCGGCGGGCAATGTGTGCACGGAAGACCTGGTGTTCATGCTGGACGAGATGGGCATCGAGACCGGCATCGATCTCGACAAGCTGATCGAGGTGGCGCAGCTGGCCGAGGATATCGTCGGCCATCCGCTGCCGGGCTCGGTGAAGATGGGCGGCAGCCTGAAGGCGCTTCGCGAAAAACTGCACTGAAACCGAGAAGGAAACGAGCATGTCGCTGACCAAGACACTGGGCCGGTTTGTCGCTGACCTTTCGCCCAACCGTGTGCCGGACGAGGCGGCGCGGATCGCACGCCTCGGCTTCATCGATTGCATCGGTACGATGATCGCCGGTCGCCGCGAGGATTGCGTGCGCATCATGAAAGAGGTGCTGGCGCCGGCCGATGGCCCGGCCACACTGACCTTCGGCCCTGACAAGAGCACGGCGCCGGAGGCCGCATGGATCAATGGGACTGCCGCGCATGCGCTGGACTACGATGATGTCGGGCTGCGGGGCCATCCGAGCACCGTGCTGGTGCCGGCGATCCTCGCCGAGGCGGAAGCGCTCAATTCCACCGGCGCCGACATGATCGTTGCCTATGTCGCCGGCTACGAAACCTGGGCCGAGCTCTTCCGCCGCGACAGTGGCCTGCTGCACAAGAAGGGCTGGCATCCCACCGGTCTCTATGGCGCCGTTGGCGCCGCTGCCGCGTGTGCATCGCTGCGACGGCTCGATGCCGACAAGGCGGCACAGGCGATCGCGCTGGGTGCGTCGCAGAGTTCGGGCCTGATGGCGAACTTCGGCACGATGACCAAGCCATTCCACGCCGGGAAGGCAGCGCATGCCGGCATCATGGCGGCGCGGCTTGCCGAAGCCGGCTTCACCGCCAGCACCGATGCGCTGGAGCATCCGCAGGGCTTCCTGCACGCGATCTCGCCAAGCGGCACCGAGGATCGCGAAAGCGAGGCGCATCCCGGCGAGAATTGGGCGATCCTGACGCAGGGGCTAGGCATCAAGAAGTATCCCACCTGCTACTGCACACATCGCGCGATCGACTGCATGCTCGATCTGGTGCGTGCCTCGCCGATCAAGGCGGATGAGGTGAAGAAAATCACGGTCAACATCAGCGACTATTTCGCAACCGTGCTGCGCAACCATGAACCCGACACCGGGCTTTCGGCCAAGTTCAGCATGGAGTTCGCGATGGCGAGCGGCATCGTCGCCAAGCGTGTCGGTCTGCGCGAGCTGACCGACGAGTTCGTGCAACGTGCCGACATCCAGTCCCTGATGCGCAGGGTCGAGATCGTTACCACCACAGAATACGACTCCGAGATGCCCGGAGCGGCGCCGTCCGACCAGGTAACTGTGGAGCTGGCGAACGGCACCACGATCGCCGGCGAGCCGGTGAAGCGTGCCACAGGCCATGCGACGCGTCCGCTGACCGAGGCGCAGATCTACGAGAAATTCGCCGACTGCCTCGATGTCGGCACGTCCGACATCCCGGCCGAGGTGCTGTTCAAGCGGCTCTCTGCCATCCAGTCGATGTCGGCACGCGAGGTGACCGCACTGCAGTAGCCGCTACGTCCACAACGGATCGATCGCGCGTTTGCCAGAGAGCACCGCAGCGATGTTGTCGAGCGCGCGAAAGCCCATCGCGTTGCGCGTCTCGACCGATCCGCTGCCGATGTGGGGCGACAGGATGACGTTGTTCAGCCTGGCAAACCGCGTGTCGTAGTTCGGTTCCGAGCGAAACACATCGAGGCCCGCGGCGAACAGCTGGCCCGAGGTCAAGGCATCGATCAGCGCGTCCTCATCGACCAGGCCGCCGCGCGAGACGTTCACCAGCACGGCACCTGGCTTCAGCTTCGCCAGCGCCTCGGCATCGATGATCTTGTCCGTGATCGGATTGGCGGGCGCATGCAGCGACAGGAAGTCGCAGTGCGGCAGCATATCGTGGAAGCTGGCGAAATAGCGCGCGCCCTGCTCCAGCTCCGGCGGCAGCCGGTTGCGGGAATGATAAACCACCGTCATGTCGAAGCCGCG
>DATJJM010000313.1:0-26508 GCA_035492535.1 Acetobacteraceae bacterium
TACGTTCGGATCGCTGCGCGTCAGCAGCAGGCCGTAATCGGAGTAGTGCGCGCCCGACGTCCAGATCTTCTGTCCGTTGATCACCCACTCGTCGCCGCGCTTTTCCGCGCGCGTGCGCAGGCCGGCAACATCCGATCCGCCCGCCGGTTCGGAAAACAACTGGCACCAGATTTCCTCGCCGCGCAGCGCGGGACGCACGTAGCGCCGCAATTGCTCAGGCGGCGCATAGGCCATCATGGTGGGGATGCACATGCCCAGCCCAATCAGGAAAACATTGTGCGGCACGTCGTAGTCCGCTTCTTCCTGGTTCCAGATGATCTGCTGCATGGCGCCGCCGCCACGCCCGCCCCATTCCCTCGGCCAGGTGATGCCGGCGAGGCCCGCATCGGCCTTCTTCGCCTGCCACGCCTTGGCGCGCGAGATCTCGGCGGCGTCGGTGTCGCCATAGCGATGGGCGCCGCTGCTGCGCTGCTTGCGTGCGGCGTTGGCGTTCAGGAAAGCGCGGGCCTCTGCACGGAAGGCGGCCTCTTCTGGCGTATCGTCGAAATCCATCGGCATGCTCCCGTTACGCGGCGTTGCGGGTTTCGAGTTCGGCGACCACGCGGTCCTTCCAGTAGCGCTGGCTGCCGAGCGACAACGCCAGCAGCTTGGCGCGGCGATATAACAGGTGGCAGTCGTAGTCCCATGTGAACCCGACGCCACCATGCACCTGGATGTTCTCCTTCGCCGCCAGGAAGAACGCCTCGGACGCCGACACGCGCGCTGTCGCCGCGGCCAGCGGCAGGTCCGCCGCCTCGGCGGACAACGCCCAGGCGCCGTAATACGCGTTCGACCGCGCCAGCTCGGTCGCGACGTAGACATCGGCCAGCTTGTGCTTGATCGCCTGGAACGATCCGATCGGCCGGCCGAACGCGAACCGTTCCTTGGCATAGGCCGTCGCCATCTCCAGCGACGCCGCGGCTCCGCCCACCTGCGCGAACGCCGTCAGGATCGCCGCGCGATCCAGCAACCGCCGCACCATGTCCCAGCCATGACCACCGGTGCCAAGCAATGCAGCCGGCGCATTATCGAAATCGAGCTTCGCATGATCCGCACTGGGATCGACCATCGCCACTGCGCCGCGCGCGACACCAGGCGCGGCAAGATCGACCACTGCCAGCACCACGCCAGATGCATCGCGCGCCGCCACAACGGCAAGCTGCGCGATGCCGCCGTCCGGCGCCGGCCACTTGCTGCCGCTGATACGCCCATCGGCGAACCTAGCGTGCACACCGGCCTCACGCGGTTCCCCGGCACCCTCCGCCAGCGCAAACGTGGCAATCAGTTCGCCGCGCACGATCTTCGGCAGGTACTCGCGCTTCTGCGCCTCGCTGCCCGCGGCCAGGATCGCCTCAGCAGCAAGGCAGACTGTGGACACAAACGGCACCGGAGCCAGCACGCGGCCAAGTTCCTCTGCCAGCACGCACAGCGCCTCGGTGCCAAGGCCGGCACCCTCATAGCGGTCCGGAATGGCGGCACCCAGCCAGCCCATCTCCGCCATCGCCTGCCACAACGGCGCGCCGTACGGCGCTCCCCCCTCCATCACGTGGCGGACCACCTTCGGCGTGCAGTGCTCCCGCAGGAACCGTTGTGCCTGCTCGCGCAGCAGCTTGCTGTCGTCAGAGAAGTCGAAGTTCATGGCGTTCCTACCCAGCGGATAACAGTGATACTACTCGGTAGCCGCGCCCGGACAACCGCTTTCGATCCCGCCCTGAACCTTGCCCTCGGTCGCCGAACCGCCTAGTCAGGCCGCCCCACATCGCCCAAGACCCAAGACCAGGAGCATTCCCATGGCGACCGAGCGGACGCTGTCGATCATCAAGCCCGATGCGACGCGTCGGAATCTCACCGGCAAGATCAATGCCTGCCTGGAAGGCGCCGGCCTGCGCATCATCGCGCAGCGCCGCATCCATCTCACCCAGGCCCAGGCAGAAGCCTTCTATGCCGTGCACAAAGAGCGTCCGTTCTTCCGCGGCCTCGTCACGTTCATGATCTCCGGCCCCGTCGTCGTGCAGGTGCTGGAAGGCGACAACGCCGTTGCCCGCAACCGCGAGGCGATGGGCGCCACCGATCCAAAGAAAGCCGCCGCCGGCACCATCCGCGCCCAGTTCGCCGAGGACATCGAGGCCAACTCCGTCCACGGCTCCGACAGCCCCGAGAACGCCGCCATCGAAATCGCCTTCTTCTTCGCCGGCGTAGACATCGTCGGCTAGGAGGATCGACGAGAATCCCCTCCCCCCCTCGCGGGGGAGGGCCAGGGAGAGGGGGTTTGCCACCCCGCCGCACCCCCGCCTAGGCTCCCACCAAGGGGAGGGCGTCCGCCATTCACATGGGGGACCCTTCCGATGCGCCGCCGCACCTTCCTCGCCACCTCCGCCAGCTCACTCTTCCTTCCCGCTGCCGTGCGCGCGCAGACCGCCACCACGTTGCGCTTCATCCCCCAGATCGACCTCGCCTATGTGGATCCGCTCTGGACCCCCGCCTATGTCAGCCGCAATCACGGCTACCTCGTGTTCGACACGCTCTATGGCCAGGACGGCGCCTTCAACATCTCGCCGCAGATGCTCGCAGGCCACGTCATCGAGAACGACGGCAAGCTCTGGAAACTCACCCTCCGCAACGGCCTCGTCTGGCATGACGGCGAGCGCGTGCTGGCCCGCGACTGCGTCGCCAGCATCAAGCGCTGGTCGAAGCGCGACGCGTTCGGCGACGCGCTGATCACCGTCACCGACGAACTCTCCGCCCCCGACGACCGCACCATCCAGTTCCGCCTGAAAAAACCCTTCCCGCTGCTGCCCGCCGCGCTCGGCAAATCGCCGTCGCTGATGTGCGCGATGATGCCGGAGCGTCTCGCCAACACCGACGCGTTCAAGCAGATTACCGAGGTTGTCGGCAGCGGCCCCTATCGTTTCATTGCCAACGAACGCGTCCCCGGCGCCCGCAACGTCTATCAGCGCTTCGACAAGTACCAGCCCCGCGCCAGCGGCACGCCCGACTGGACCGCCGGCCCCAAGGTCGCGCATTTCGAGCGCGTCGAATGGACCACCATCCCCGACGCCGCCACCAAGGCCGCCGCCTTGCAGAACAACGAGCAGGACTGGTGGGAGAACCCCACCAGCGAGCTGCTCCCCCTGCTCGGCAAGGATCCGCACATCAAGGTGACGGTGCTGGACCCCAATGGCGGCGTGCAGATGATGCGCCCCAACCACGCCCAGCCGCCGTTCAACAACCCCGCCGTCCGCCGCGCGCTGCTCTGGGGCATCGACCAGGCTGAATTCATGCAGGCGATCGTCGGCGACGATCCGGAAAACTACTACACCCCGCTTGGGATTTTCTGCCCGAAGACCCCGATGGCGAGCGACGCCGCGCTGGACCCGCTGACCGGCAGGCGCGACTTGCCTAAGGCCAGGGAAATGATGAAGCAGGCCGGCTACGCTGGCGAAAAAGTGGTGATGCTGATCGCCGCCGACTATCCGCAGATCAAGGCGATGGGCGATGTGATGGCCGACACGATGCATCGCCTCGGCATGAACGTCGATTACGTCGCCACCGACTGGGGAACCATGCTGGCGCGGCGCAACAAGAAGGAGCCGGTCGATCAGGGTGGCTGGAGCAGTTTCATCACCGGCTGGGCCGGCACCGATCACCTCAATCCCGCCGGCCACATCGCCATGCGCGGCAACGGCAATTCACCGTCGTCCTGGCCCGGCTGGTGCGTCAGCCCCCGCATCGAGGACCTGCGCAACGCCTGGTTCGAAGCCCCCGACCTCGCCGCACAGCAAACCATCTGCACCGACATCCAGCGCCAGGCCATGATCGACGTGCCTTACTACCCGCTCGGCCAGTACCGCCAGTACACCGCCTATCGCTCCAGCCTGACCGGCATCCTCAACGGCTTCGCGACCTTCTGGAACGTGCGGCGCGCATAAGGGGACAATGAACCGCAAAGAACGCAAATAACGCAAAATATAAGCTCACAAACTGGCCAGCTTTAGCCGACGTTATTTTGTTGACGCGCGCAGCATTATTGACATCTTGTGTCTTTTGCGTTCTTTGCGGTTCATTACCAAGGCACATCCTGCCCCATCCCCACCGGCGAGCCATCCATGCCCAACGGCCCATTCGGTCTCGAACACCCGATCGTCGCCACCGACAACCTCGACGCCCTGGCCGAGCGCTACCGCCGCCTCGGCTTCGCGCCGACAAAACGCGCCTTCCATCCCTGGGGCACCGCCAACCACCTCGTCGTCTTCGCCGGCAGCTTCATCGAGCTGCTGGGCATCGCCGACGCCGACTTGCTGGACGACCCCGGCGAGACCGGCTTCCGCTTCGGCCGCTTCATCGCCCGCACGCTCGACCGCACCGATGGCGTCGCCATGGTCGCGCTCCGCAGCAACGACATCGCCGCCGACACCCAGGCACTCGCCGCGCGCGGTCTGGAACCCGACGCCCTCGTGAACTTCCGCCGCGCCGCCACCCTGCCCGACGGCACCGAGGACGAGGCCGCCTTCTCCCTTGCCATGCTGATGGATGAGGAGCGCCCGCGTCTGTCGTATTTCCTCTGCCAGCACCACCGCCCGGAATTCGTCTTCGTCCCCAAATGGATGGACCATCCCAACGGGGCCCTGGCCATCACCAGGATCACCTACGCCGTCGGCGAGCCCTTCGCCGTCTGGTCACGCTTCAAGCAGATCTGGGGAGAGCCGGCGCTCACCGACGTGGATGGCGGCTTCAGCGTCGAGACCGCCGGCGGCCAGATCCTCGTGCTCGACCGCATGACCATCGAGAACCGCTACTTCCAGACCCCATTGCCCCAGGGCTGGCGCGAGGAAGCCTGCGCCGTCGCCATCACCATCCGCGTGCGCAGCTTGCACGCCCTGCACGTCCACATGCTGACCGCCAACGTGCCCTTCTTGCTGAAGGACGACGCGATGCTCATCGCCCCGCGCGAGGCGGGCACCGTGATCCTCGAATTCGTCGAATAGAGGCTACAGCAGGAAGATCGCCATCAGGATCAGCAGGACGACGATGAAGATCGTCGAGCCAAGCGTGAAGTGCGTGAACCCGCTCCAGAAACGTTCCCGATCAGCAAGAAATGCCTCGGGCGTTTCCTCCTGAGTGACCGGATGTGTGGTGGCGGTGTGGTCGGACATGATGCCTCGGCGCAGGGAGGATTGTTCTGCCCGGTTTTATGGCAGCCAGGCGGAATCCGGCAAGGGGCGGTCCGATTCTCCCCTAAACCCTGGATTAACCGCCCTGCGGCATAGTTCGAACTGCACCGCGGAGGCTCGGCGTGCTCAGACTTTTCAATCGCATCAGCATCCGCAACAAATTTATAATTGGTTTCCTTAGCGCATTCATCTGGATCATGCTGCTGGGCGGCTTCGCGGTGCACCGGCTTAACGCAGTAGAGCACGCAGCCGCCGAGCTGCGAGACAACGCCTTGCAGGCAACCGTAGCCCTGTCGCGCATCGGCCAGGACGCCGAGCGGTTGCGCTCAAAGCAGCAAGTGCTGGCAAACGCCACGGCGGCGGAGCGGCGCACGGCCCTCGTCCAGGACCTCGCGGCACAGGCAAAGCAGACACAGGCGATCGTCGATGGCTACCACCCGGCCGGAACCTCCGATGGCGAAACGCAGCTCGCTCACCGGTTGGATGCAGCATGGGTTGCATACCGGGATATGAGCGAGCAGTTCGCCGCCATGACCGGCCAGGTTCAGCCGGACATTCAAGCCGGGCTGCTCAATGGCCGGATGCTGAAGGCAATGGAGCAGTTCCGCGACGCGCTGAGTTCCGCGATCGACGCCAACATGCAGGATGGCCAGGCAGCCGCCGGACGGGCCGAGCGGCTGGGTCGCGCCGCCCGCCTCTGGATCGCCGGCGCACTGGCCTTCAGCCTGGCCCTTTGCGCGGCCGGCGGCTACGTGATGATCGCCGCCGTCGCCCGGCCGATTGCGGCAATGAGCGGCCTCATGCGCCGACTGGCGCGGCACGACACGGACATTGACGTCCAAGGCGCCGAGCGGCGCGACGAGATCGGCGCGATGGCGCAGTCGGTCGAGCAACTCCGTCAAGGCATCATCGAAGCCGATCGGGTGAGCCTGGAGCGCGCGGCGGAGCAATCCGCCAAGCTGCAACATGCCGAGCACCTTGCCGCGTTGGTCGGCGGGTTCGAGACGGAGGTCGGTCACCTCGCTGCCCGCATCTCCGATGCCGCAGGCGCGCTGCAATCAACCGCCCGGTCCATGACCCATACAATCGGTTCCGCCGGCGAGGAAACGGCATCGGTCGCCGCCGCGGCCGAACAGGCCCGCGCCAATGTGGAAACAGTCTCCGCGGCCACTGATACGCTGGCGGCAGCCATTGCCGACATCGGCCGCCGGGGCACGGAGTCAGCACAGATCGCCAGCCAGGCGGTCCAGGATGTGCGGCAGACCGACACGGTGGTTCAGGCTCTCGCTGCTTCCGCCCGGCGGATTGACGAAGTCCTCACCCTGATCGGCGACATCGCCGGCAAGACCAACCTGCTGGCGCTCAACGCGACGATCGAGGCCGCCCGCGCCGGCGACGCCGGCAAAGGCTTCGCCGTGGTCGCCTCTGAGGTGAAGAACCTGGCCGGCCAGACCACGCGCGCCACCGAGGAGATCGCCGCCCAGGTACGCCAGATCCAGGAGGCCACCGGTGAAACCGTGGCCGCCGTGCAAGGCATCGGCGCAGTGATCGAGCGTGTCGGCGCGATCGCCGCCAGCATCGCTACCGCCGTGGAAACACAAAGCACCGCAACCGCCGAAATCGCTCGCAACGTGCAGCAGGCGGCCGCCGGCACGCGCGAGGTCAGCGTCGGGATCGACCAGGTCAGCCGCAACGCCGCAACCACGGGGACGTCGGCCGATCAGGTGCTGGCAGCGGCTTCTGACGTTGCCGCGCAAGCCGGTTCACTCTCCGCCAACATGGCCCGTTTCAGCGAACAGTTCCGCGCCGCCTGACGGTCATACCCAGAAGAGGCGGCGTCCTTCACACATGCAGCCGCGACAGATCCAGCAGCACGTTCGCCTCCAGCTCTTTCTCATCGAGCCGGTGCTTCACCAGGTCGCCGATACTCACGATACCCTTCATCTCGCCGTTGTCGATCACCGGCAGATGCCGGATCTTCTTCTGGGTCATCGCCGCCAGCACCGCGTCGATCCGTTCGTCCGATCGGCAACTGATCACCGGCGAGGACATCAACTGCCGAACATCCCACCCTAGTGCCGCGGCCCCCTCGCGCGCGATCGCATTGACGAAGTCGCGCTCGGAAAAGATGCCGGCGACATGCATCCACTGGTCCTCGACCACCACGGCACCGATGCGGTGTTCGGCCAACCTGCTCACCGCGAGTGCCACCGGATCGCCCGGCCGCACCTTCACGACCTCATGTCCCTTGGTTTTCAGCACATCCGCGATCAACATCGGGATCCTCCTTCCAAGCCACACAGACTTGAAATAGGCACCCGCCACCCCGATGGGGATTACGTCACGCTAAAATTTCGCCCACCCATGCCGTAGCTACATCTGCACGACCGCGCTCAACTCGAACGTCTCGCCCGCCGGGTTCTCGCCAATCCGCAGCGTCTTCGGATTCGGGAACGTGTACGGCGGCACCGGCAGATTGTATGGCGCCGGCACGCCCGAATAGACACGCCCCGCCAGGTCGTATTTCGATCCGTGGCACGGGCAGAAATACCCACCAGGCCAGTTCGTCACGGGCGTGTCCTTGCTCGGCTGCGGATAATACCCCGGCAGGCAGCCGAGATGCGTGCAGATCCCCACCATGACGCCGTATTCCGGGTTCACCGAGCGGTGCCAGTTCACCGCATAGGGCGGCTGTTGCATCACCGTCGAGTTCGGATCGCTCAGTTGCTGCACCATCGCCGGCGTTTGCAGCGTCTTCAGCGCGTCCGGCGTCCGGTTGATGATCAGGATCGGGCTGCCGCGCCACAGGATGATGATCTGCTGCCCCGGCGCGACCCGGCTCAGGTCCACGTCGATCGGCGCCCCCGCCGCGATCACATCCTCCGCCGGGTTCATCGAATCGATGAACGCCCACGCCACCGCACCCGTCCCGATGGCAGCCGTCGCCAGCGCGACCAGCTTCAGCAGATCGCGCCGGCCCGGCTCCGCCCCAAGCGCATGTGCATGTGAACTCATCCGTCACCTCCGTGCCCGATCATTGCACGCAACGACGCCGCAACGGCGTTAACTCTGCTTCATCGCGAGCGCGAACTCGCGAAGCGCCCGGGGATAGATGACGTGCTCCTGCTCCAGCACCCGCGCCGCCAGCGTTTCCGCCGTATCGTCCGCCAGCACCGGCACCGAGGCCTGCGCGAGGATCGGCCCTTCGTCCATCGTCTGTGTCACCACGTGCACCGTGCAGCCATGCTCCGCCACGCCAGCCGCAAGAGCCCGCTCATGCGTATGCAGCCCAGGGAACGCCGGCAGCAGGCTCGGATGCATATTCAGCATCCGCCCCTGCCAGGGATCGATCAGCCGCGGCGTCAGCAGCCGCATGTATCCCGCGAGGCAGACAATCTCTACGTCCGCCGCCCGCAACGCGTCGTCGATCGCCGCCTCATGCGCCGCTCGATCGCCCTTGAACGCCTTGTGGTCGATCGCGACCGCCTTCACCCCCGCCTGCCGCGCCAGCTCCAGCCCCGGCGCCTCCGGGCGGTTCGACACCACCAGCGCGATGTCCGCCGGAAAATCCGTCTCGCGCGCCGCTGCGATGAGCGAAGCCATATTCGAACCGCGCCCGCTGATCAGAATGCCCACCCTGGGTCGCATGCGCCGCTCTTCCCCATCCATCTTCGATCCTCACGCGCGGACGGTGAGTCCATTCAGCTGCCAATACGCGCGCGACCGCCTCCCGCCAACTGGCTCCAGGCATCACCCGGACCCAGGCATCCCCCATCGAACCCTTGAGATCACTCCGCGACTGCCCACCTTCTGGGCGGCGAATCTCGGTAACGGCGGCTGGCGTCGGACCAGCCTGTGGGGCCGTGACTTCTGGTCAATCCCACCACGCTTTGGCAGCACCGCGCCGCATAACGGCGCGCCCTGCGGGGGATGCGTCATAACCGTGGAGTTATGACCAATGTTCGCGGCACCAGCGCCGGGATTTGCCGGCAGCACAACGCCTGACAAGGCCGACAACGTCACCACCCCCCGCGCGCCAAGTGTGCTCGTCATCGACGACGATGCGGCGATGCAGCACATGCTGCGAGGCTATCTCGAGCCACACAACGTGCATGTCCTGTCCGCCCTGTGCAGGGACGACGCGAACCGGCAGCTGGCCGCCAGCAAACCCGACGTCATCATCCTCGATCTTCGGCTCGGCAGCGACGATGGCCTCGACCTGCTGCGGGACATCCGCGCCCGCTCCGACGTGCCGGTGATCATCACCACCGGACACCGGCGCGACGAGATCGACCGCGTGGTCGGGCTCGAACTCGGCGCCGACGATTACATCACCAAACCATTCGGGCCGCGCGAGCTCCTCGCGCGCATCCGCGCGGTGTTGCGCCGCCAGGAGCTCGGCCGCGCCGCCTGGCAGCGTGCGGTTGAAGTCGGGCGCTTCAGGTTTGGCGGCTGGCAACTCGACCGGCGCACCCGCCGCCTGACCGATCCCGGCGGCACACCTGTCACCCTCACCAAGGGCGAATACGCACTCCTGATCGCATTCCTTGACGCGCCGCAGCGGCCGCTCAGCCGCGAGCACCTGCTCCAGGCGACGCGGGTCCACGAGGATGTGTTCGATCGCAGCATCGACGTGCAGATCCTGCGACTGCGCCGCAAGCTCGAAGGCGACCCCGGCGCGCCGCGCATCATCCAGACCGAGCGCGGCGTCGGCTACGTCTTCACCCTCCCCGTCGAACATCTCTGAGGAACCGGCGATCCGCCGGATGCAATCATCATCGCTACAGCCGTAACCATATTCCCGCAGGCCGGAATGCTTCCGCAACCTGGCATCGTCAGCCTCCCCTTCGGCATTCGAAGGGAAAGCCTGATGCGCATTTTGTTCACGACGCCCGCCGACAACACCGAAATCCGTCGGTTCAGCAACCTCGACGCACCATCCGCGAACAGCGTGGTCCTGCACGTGTGGGGGCCACGACAGAAGCCACGGCCATTGGTGGCGGCCATGTCCTGGCTGACGAAGTCTATCGTCGATGGGCTTGCGGCCTATGGCGAGATGATCTGCCCATACCTCATCGATCTGCCTGATGCGCACGCCGATCACCAGCAGTCAGGCTCCATCGCTCCCTGGCCCTTGCGCCGCGAGCCGCAATCCGACGAGGCGTCCGAGCCGCCGCCTGCCCCGCCTCCAGCGCGCGAAGGGATCACGGTCCGCCTGGCACGATGGCTGGCGCGGCTGCGCCCGCAGCCTCGCCCCGACCACGCCGCGCCGGGACCCGAGCGGGAGACGCTCGACGACAGGACGCTGCGCGATATCGGCATGCCCCCCTATCACCCTGACGATCTCGAGCGCTACCTCGAGCGATACCTGGATCACGGCGGATGGTAGCAGCGTCAGGCGGACGCGCCGCTCTAGCCACCTGGCGAGCCGCCCGGTGGCTGGCGTGTTTTGCCGCCATATCGCTCACCCTCGTCAGCGACCTCGCGGCACAGGCACCGAGCGCATACGCGGATGCCCCGCCACCCGTCGCTGATCAGGAGCCGATCACGGCGATCCCGGATCCGCCCGCAGCCGAACCCGCCAGGCTCGCGCTCGGCGAGCACCTGTTCGACGATCGCCGCCTGTCGCACGACGGCACGCTGGCCTGCACGTCGTGCCACGACATCAACACCAATGGCGCCGACGGCCACCTTCATCCTGTCTCCGGCGCCATCGGTAAACCGCCGCTCGCCACGCTGAGCATATTCAATGCCGCGCTGAGCTTTCGCCTTAACTGGCGAGGCAATGTCCGCACCCTTCAGGAGCAGGCCGAAGCCTCGATCGAGAACCCGGAAAACATGGCGAGCAGCGTGGCCGAAGTTCTCAGCAGATTGAGCGCCGACCACACCATCGTGCGGCAGTTCCAGCACGCCTATGGGCGGGAGCCCGACAGGTCCAGTCTGCTCGACGCGATCGCCGTCTACGAAGGTTCGCTGTTGACGCCGGACAGCCGCTTTGATCAGTGGCTGAAGGGCGACCGCACCGCGCTTTCGTCTGAGGAGCAGCACGGCTACGTCCTGTTCCAGTCGCTCGGATGCGTTGCCTGTCACCAGGGCGTCAACGTCGGCGGCAACCTCTACGAACGGCATGGCATCTTCCACCCGCTCGCCTCGCCATGGCCCGAGGTGCTGCGCGTACCAAGCCTGCGGAACGTCGCCGTGCTCGCCCCCTATTTCCATGATGGCAGCGCTCCGACACTCGATGATGCCGTCCGCCAGATGGCTGTGGCGCAACTCGATCAGACACTGAGCGATGACCAGGTCGCGGCCATCACCGCTTTCCTCAGAACGCTCACCGGAAAGTATCGTGGCGTCACGGTGACCGCGCCGATGCAATGAGGTCGCTTTCCGCCACCACGGTCACACTGCTGCTGATCGCGCTGCTCACCTGGCTGTCGATCCGTGCGTTCAACCCCAACGCCGAGCGCTTCGATCTCGCGCTGGGCGAGCTCGATCGGTTCGCGACCGCCCAGGCAATGCTGCGCAACGACATGCTCAGCGCGCGGGCCGGACTGCTGCGCAACTATGACCCGCTGGTGCGCGACGAGCACGCGTTGGACGCCTCGCTCAACCGCATTCAGATCATTCTCGCAGGCGACACGGCGGCGGAGCCCGCGCTCAGCCGCCTCGCGGCCTTCGTGCTGCGGCAGGAAGACCTGATAGAGCAGTTCAAGAGCGACAACGCCCTGCTGCGGAATTCGCTCGCATATTTCGCCCGGTTCAGCGTCTATCTGAGTGCACCTGATGAGGCCACTCCATTGTCGTCGGCGATCAGTGCCCTCGGTGGGGCGGTGCTTCGCCTCACGCTCAACACATCTGCGACAGCCGTGCGCGATGTGCAGAACCGATTGGACGACCTCGCCCGCCGGGTATCGCCGGCCGCCGGTGACGCCGCGGTCATGGCACTGCTCGCGCATGCGCGCCTACTCGACAAACTGCTGCCGGCGACCGACATCATTCTGCGCGAACTCTCATCCGTGCACGACAAGCGCAACCAGGATGCCCTGCGCGCGACCCTGCTCGCCCAGCAGCTCACCTCGCGCAAAACGGCGCGCGAGTTCCGGTTCGTGCTCTACCTCAGCTCGCTGTTGCTCGTCGCTCTGCTGGTGTTCGCCGGCGTACAGCTTCGCGCGCGCGTCCAGACGCTGCGCCGCAGAGCCGCTTTCGAGCACGTGCTGGCTGGCGTCTCCATGAACTTCGCCAACGCGCCCGAAGCGGAAATCGAGGCCACCGTCGCGCACGCATTGCGCGACATCGCGCGATGGCTTGGCGCGGATCGCGCCTGGTACCTCCATTCCGCCGGCGTAGGCCAGACAATTACCTGGTGCCGTGACGGCATCTCCTTCCCGCCTGGCTGGCCGGACCGTGCCCCATCGTTGCTGTCACGCCATCACTACCCTCGCATCGACACAGTCGTGCATGTCCCGGCCCTGGAACGCATGCCACACGGCGCCGAGCGCCGCGCTCTTGCCGCGGCTGGGTTACGAAGCTGGACGTGTGCCACCGCAACGCTCGCCGACGGCACGGGGGTGCTGATGGGATTCGATGCCATCGCCCACGCCAGCCACATTCGCCCCGGCGAACCCGGCCTTCTGCGCGTGGCACTGGATACCATCATCAACGCGCTCGGCAGGCGCGCACTGGAGCACGAGCGTGCCCGGCTCACCGTGCGGCTGGAACAGGCGCGCCGCCTGGAAACCGTCGGCACGCTGGCCAGCGGCATCGCCCACAACTTCAACAACATCATCGGCGCCATCCTCGGCTACGTGGAAATCGCCGATGAGCAGCACGCGGCTCCACGCATCCTCGCCGAGATTCGCAAGGCGGGCGAGCGGGCGCGCGACCTGGTCGATCAGATCCTCACCTTCGCCCGCCGCCACGACGCCGAGCCCAGCGCGGTGGACCTCCGGACCCTGTCCATCGAGACGGCATCGCTGCTGCGCGCATCGCTGCCGGCACAGGTCGCGCTGGACCTTCATGCGGGGGACGAACCTGTGTCCGTGGTCGGCGTGCCGGCGCAACTGCAGCAGGTGATTCTCAATCTCTGCAACAACGCCGCGCAGGCGATGGGCCAGGCTGGTCGCATCGATCTCGACATCGCAGTGATCGAGCTCGCCGACCCGGCGCAATTCAGTCACGGCATGCTCGCCGCCGGCCGCTACGCGCGGATCACGGTGAGCGACACGGGACGCGGCATGGACCAGGCTGTGCTCGAGCGCCTGTTCGAACCGTTCTTCACCACCCGCCCGACCGGCAACGGCCTTGGACTGGCCACCGCCCGTGACACCGTTCGCCAGCACGGCGGTGCCATCCACGTGTGGAGCGCCGTCGGGCAGGGCAGCCGCTTCGAGGTCTGGCTGCCGCACGCGCCGGCTGGCACGCGCGCATCCGGTGCCGCACTGCCCTTTGGCCAGGGCGAGGCCGTCCTGGTGCTGGAGCGCGACGCCGGGCAACTGCTGCGCGACGAGGAGATGCTGGCCGCGCTCGGCTACGAGCCCGTGGGCTTCACCAGCGTGGCCACGGCCTGGGAGGCGTTCGCCGGTTCAATCCAGCGCTTCGACCTTGTCCTGCTGGCGCATTCCGCCTCGATCGCGGACATGCTCGCACTGTCCCAGCGACTCCACCGGCTGGCCCCCCGCCTGCCGATCCTCCTCGCCACGTCCGCCCATGACGAATTCAATGCCGGACAACTGCTTGGTGCCGGCATCGCCGATGTCGTGCCCTGGCCGCTCGCCTCGGTGGAGACTGCACTGGCATTGCAGAGCGCCCTGCGGCGCAGCAGCCAACCCGCGCAGACGCAATACGCTGATGGCTGAGGACCGCTATCCCGGCCACCCCTCCGGCACCTCAATCCTTACCTGCGCCACGCCGTCGCCTGTCGCGATGTGCCCGATCCGGGCCACGCTTTCCCCAACATCCCGCAGCATCTCGGCGGCACGCTCCGCGGCATCCGCCGCGACCACCAGCACCATGCCGATCCCGCAGTTGAACACCCGCAGCATCTCGTCCGATGCGATGCCCCCCGCCTTCGACAGCCATGGGAACACTGCCGGCACGGACCAGTAAGGCTCCAGCACCGCCGCCACCCCGTCCGGCAGGACCCGAGGCACATTCCCCACCAGCCCGCCGCCCGTGATGTGCGCCGCCGCCTTCAGCAGTCCCGCCCGGTGCAGTGCCAGCACCGCCGGCACATAGATCCTCGTCGGCGTCATCAGCGCCGCGGCCAGCGTTGTCTCCGGATCGAACGGCGCCGGCGAATCCCAGGCCAGCCCGCTCACCTCCACCACGCGCCGCACCAGCGAGAACGCGTTGGAATGCACGCCCGAGCTCGCCAACCCCAGGATCGCATCTCCCGCCGTCACCCCGCGAGGCAGCAGCGCCCCGCGCTCCGCCGCCCCGACCGCGAACCCCGCCAGGTCGTAATCGCCCTCGCTGTAGAGCCCGGGCATCTCCGCCGTCTCGCCGCCAACCAGAGCACACCCGGCCTCGTGGCAGCCCGACGCAATCCCGGCGATGACCTCGCGCGCCTGTCGCACGTCCAGCTTCCCGGTCGCGAAGTAATCGAGGAAGAACAGCGGCTCCGCGCCCTGCACGACGATGTCGTTGACGCACATCGCCACCAGGTCGATGCCGACCGTGTCGTGGATGCCGGTCTCGATCGCGATCTTCAGCTTGGTCCCGACCCCATCCGTCCCTGACACCAGCACAGGGTCCACGAACCCCGCCGCCTTCAGGTCGAACAGCGCACCGAAGCCGCCGAGGCCACCCATCACCCCGGCCCGCGCCGTCGCGCGCGCCAAGGGTTTGATCGTCTCAACCAGCGCGTCGCCTGCCTCGATGTCCACGCCGGCTGCTCGGTAGGTCAGACCCTGCGGTTCGCCTCTGGTCATGATTGCCCTCGATACGCTACTGCCTTGGACGGACGCAATGCGGGGATAACCAGGCGGATGCCTGACGGATCGCAGATCGATCGCGGCGGCACCGCCACGCTGGTGACATGGCCAAACGTGATCACCTTCGCACGCCTCTGCGCTGTCCCCGCCGCTGTTTGGCTGGTGATGGAGCACTGGTTTGCCGGCGCATTCTACCTGTTCGCCGCGGCCGGGCTGTCGGATGCCGTGGATGGCTGGCTCGCCCGCCGCTTCGGCGGAAATTCGGTGGGAGCGATCCTTGATCCGGTGGCCGACAAGGCCCTCCTGATGTCCATGTACGTGACGCTCGCCGCCGTGAATGTCGTGCCGGACTGGCTCGCCATCCTCGTGGTATTCCGCGACATGGTGATCGTGGGCGGCGTCGTCGTGCTGTCACTGCTCGGCCAGTCCGTGGTGATCCGCCCGCTGTACGTGTCGAAACTTAATACCGTGTTTCAGATCGTCCTGGTCGCTGCCGCCTTGCTGCTCACCGGCTTCGACCTCGCAGCCCCCGACCTGCTGGATGCACTCACCTGGGCCGTCGGCACAACAACGCTGGCGTCCGGCGCTGCCTATGTCTGGACGACGGTGCGCGGCCGATGACGGGCAGCGCCGACTTGCCGCCGCCCGAAACCAGCCCGCCGCCGTCTGAACCTCGCCCATGGCTCGCCGAACCAGCCGAGCTTCCCGGCCGGGCCACCCGCAACCAGCGCGTCGCCCTCGTCGTGGGGCTTTTTGTCGCCGCCTGGCTGGTGCTTCAGCTCTTCGCCTCGGTGCTGGCGCCGTTCGTCGCCGCAGCCGGCATCGCCTACGTCCTGGATCCGCCGACCACGAAGCTCACCCGCCTTGGCCTGCCGCGAGGCCTCGCGGCGCTGGTGATGATCATCGTCCTGCTCGCGGGTGCCCTGCTGTTCGTCCTGCTGCTCTACCCGCTGATCCTCCAGCAGATCGGCCTGCTCATCGGCCGCATCCCGCAATACGTGCAACTGCTCCAGCGCTGGGCCAGCGAGGTCATCTCCGACCTCCAGCAGAACTTCGGTTCCGATGTGGTGAACGACAAGTTGCGCGACCTGGTCAGCAGCCAGGCCGGCAGCATGCTCGGCGTGATCGCATCCTCGCTCACCAGTCTCACCAGCGCCGGTTTCGCCATCTTCAACGTGCTGACGCTCGCCATCGTCACGCCTGTCGTCGGCTTCTACCTGCTGCGTGACTGGCAGAAGGTCATCGCGATGGTCGATTCCTGGCTGCCGCATCGCTACGCCGACGTGATCCGCGCCCAGGCCCGCGAGGTGGACCGCATCCTGTCGGCCTGGGTCCGGGGCCAGGCGCTCTGCTGCATCCTGCTGGCGCTCTATTACGCCCTGGCGCTGACCGTCGCCGGCCTCGATCTCGGCCTCCTCGTCGGCCTCGCCGCCGGCATGCTCTCGTTCATTCCTTATGTCGGCTCGATCACCGGCGGCGTCACCGCGCTCGGTCTCGCGATGGCGCAGTTTCCCGCCTGGCGCGGCGTCATTGTCATCGGCTGCGTGCTGATCATCGGCCAGACCCTGGAGGGCTACGTCATCTACCCCCGCTTCCTCGGCGATCGCGTCGAATTGCCTGCGGTGTGGGTCATCTTCGCCCTGTTCGCCGGCGGCGCCGCGTTCGGCTTCCTTGGCGTCATGCTCGCCGTTCCCGTCGCCGCGACGATCGGCGTGCTCTGCCGCTTCTGGCTCCGCCGCTACCTGAACAGCCCGCTCTACCTCGACCCGCCCGCCGGACGTTAGGTCAATGGCCTCCGCCACCGCCGTCGCCGTAGTGCGGTCCGAAGGCCGGATAGACGTTGACGTTGGTGATCGGCAGGTGGCAGCCAGCCAGCACGACAGCGGCCGTCAGCAGTGATGCAATCGCTTTCCACATCGGTTCTGACACCATACCGCGGTACCATCAGCAACAGCCAGCGCCTGCCCCCGACGCGGCGAACGCCTGCTTCCCCTTGCGGTCCGCGGCGAGCCGCGCGTAAGGGTCGATTGCGCCTGGCAGGATCTCTGACTAAAGTCAGAGAATGGACTCTCGCCACATGCAGCAGGTGCGCCGCTTCAACCGCCTGGTAATCCAACGCACGGGCGCGCTTGAAACCAGCTACCTCCGTCGCGGCCGCCCCCTTGGCGAGGCCCGTCTCCTCTTCGAGATCGGCCCAGACGGCGCCGACGTCCGCACCCTCCGCACCCGCCTCGACCTCAACTCCGGCTACCTCAGCCGACTGCTCCGCTCGCTGGAATCGCAGCACCTCATCACCGTGCGCCCCGAGCCCGACGATGCCCGTCGGCGCGCGGTTACCCTCACCCGGAAGGGCCGCGCCGAATACACCGCCTATGAAAAGCTGTCGGACGGGCTCGCGACTTCCTGGCTCGAACCCCTGACGCCCACACAACGCGACCGCCTCACCATCGCGATGGCCGAGGTCGAGCGCCTCATCACCGCCGCCACCATCGCCGTGCGCATCGAACCACCGGACAGTGACGCCGCCCGCCATTGCCTCGCGCAGTACTTCGCGGAACTCGCCACCCGCTTCGAAACCGGCTTCGACCCAGCCCGCAGCAATTCCGCGACCGAGGCCGAAATGACCCCACCCGCGGGTTATTTCTTCATCGCCTGGATCGACACCCGCCCTGCCGGCTGCGGCGCCCTGAAATGCAACCCGCGCCGCATCGGCGAGGTGAAGCGCATGTGGACCGCACCCGACGCCCGTGGCCTCGGTGTCGCCCGCCGCATCCTGCACGCGATAGAAACCAAGGCTCGCGACCTGCGCCTGAAGCGCCTCCGCCTGGAGACCAACCGCACACTGCTCGAGGCGCAGTCACTTTACCGGAGCGCCGGCTACCGCGAGGTCGCGGCCTTCAACGCCGAACCCTACGCCCATCATTGGTTCGAGAAGCGCCTGTAGCAGCGCCCCGTGTCATCACGATCGCCGCCATTCAAGCGAGCGCGATGCAAACCCTCGGTTCACTCATTCGGCGTAACCTGCCAGGCATGCGACTTTTATTCGTGGCCGTGCTGCTTGCCGGCTGCAACCTCACGCCGGAGCAAGCGGCAACCGTCGGCGTCGGTGCCGCGGTTGGCAGCATCGCGGTCATCGGGCGCAGCCCGGCCGACGCCGTATATTCGATTGTCAGTGGCCGCGACTGCTCGATCGTCCGCCTGGAGCAGAACAAATCCTACTGCAAGCCCATCGAGCCTCCACCCTCCCCGCAGCCCTACTGCACGCGCAGCCTCGGTGTTGTGGATTGCTGGGCCGATCCCGAAAAAATGCCGAACCTGCCGCCCCAGGTCGGTGACATCCCCCACGGCCTCACCCCCGAACAGGAAGCCGACCGTGTGAAGGGCTGGCTGAACTTCTAAGCCTCGGTCACCGCTAGAACGAGATGGGATTCAGCCGAATATCTCATCAATGACATCAATGAATTTGGCAAGGTTGTGAAGGCAGCCAAGCCGATCGACGACATTCACCGCGCGAAGTACCTAAATTTCCCGAAAGCTATTGCCCCCATATCCCCGCCTGCTGCGCAACGTCACCGCAGCCTTTGCGCATTTTGCGTGTTTTGCGGTTCCATTTCCCTTCCAGTCGAGCAGACCACGCTGCAAGCGACCAAGGCAGCCGTGAACCCGGCAAATAACATCCTGCCCTAGCCAGCGGCATCTTCGCCGCATCCGCGCATTTCGAAATAGGTCTTGCCGCCCCGCTCAAACCCCGCACCCTCGTAGAAGCGCAGCGTGCTTTCCTGCCGCGAGCCCGTCGCCAGCGTCACCTTGTAGCAATCGGCCTTCCGAGCAACCTCGACCGCATACGCCAGCACCCGCCGGCCAAGCCTCATCCGGCGATACTCGAGATGCGTCACGACATTCTCGATCACTGCATACGGTCTGCCGCCGCGGGTCAGGTTGGGAATGATCGCCAGCGTGCACGAAGCAACGACGCTCTGCTCATGTTCAGCAACGACAACGGTCATGAACCCGGACCCGATCATGGTCGCCCACGTGCGCTCGGCCTTCGTGATCTCCATCGCCGGATCATCCGGATGCAGATGCCGATAGATCGCCAGTATTCCTGGCAGATCACCCTCTCTCGCGGAGCGGACAATCATGTCAGCCACCCGGCACCGGCCGTTGGCCCAGCGACGTCGTGAACCGCAGCAGATAACCATCCGGGTCGGCGACGACGAATTGCCTGCGGCCATACTCGAGCGCGTCCCGGCGATACCAGCGGTCTTCCAGTGGCACGACGATCCTGTATCCCGCGGCCTGAACGCGGCCATGCACGCGATCGACGTCAGCCACCTCGATCATGAAGCTCACGCCCCGGCCGTACGGACGCTCGAGCGGTGCCGTCCTGAACCGCCGGCCAGGCCCGGCAGCGTCCTCGAGCATCAGGTCCACACCTTCCAGGCTCAGAAAGACAAACCGCTCCTCGGGCCGGTCGAACACCACCGAGAAGCCAATCACCCCGACATAGAACGCCAGCGAGCGATCCACGTCCGCCACGTCGAGTTCAGGCGTCAGCACGGCTGCCCTCCGTTTCAGGCCAGCAGAACGTGCGTCACCTCATCGCCGGTCTCAGCATCGATGACCGAGAAGGCGATATCTTCGGCGGCCCATCCACGAAGCTGCTCGGCCGTGACGTATCGCTGGTTGGCGACATCATAGAGACGGCTTCCAGCATATCGCTTTACGACGATGGGTCGGGTCGGCTGCCAGGCTGACATGCGAGCCTCCGCTGCGGGGGCGCACTCCAGCATGGGCTGCGGTTGGAAGCAAAGCCGCCTATGCAGCATCAACGCGCCGATGGGCCTGCAATGTCTCCTGATGCAAGAGCTGCGTGTCCTGCCAAATCTCGAAGGCACGCGCGATCGCGCCGAAAGTCAGGTTGAGCGTGCGATGGTGTGTCTCGACGATCGCAGAATTGAGGTCGCTCGAGTCAAGGAAGTCAGCAGTCAGTATGCCGTTGTTGCCGTCGAGCAGATAGTAACGAAACGTTGCCATGCCGTTCGCCTCGACCGAGCCTCAATATACCATGCCGTCATAACCGCGCACGGCTCCCCAGTCGGCAAGCATCGCCACTTCCGTCGAAGTCGCGATCTCGGTTAGCCGGCGGGCGATGGCAAGGTCATCCACCTCGAGCGCTAATTGCTTCGTATCGAGGATCAACACTAGCATATGAGGATCGAGGCACTGATCTGTTCGCATGGCCAATCTCTCGAAGCTTTCAGTCTGAATTCGACTTAGCGAAGGTCTCCGACAACAGAAATACGGAAAAATACGTAGAAAACATTGCGCAGCCGATCAACTTTCGATTCATTATCGTCCGGCTTAATGCAGGGACCGATCACAGACCTCAAGGTCCGACGATGAAAAACACCGGCGCACGAACACGGATCAGCCACGACCAGGAAGAACAGTGGATGGCTGATCAAATACTCGAACAGAAGCACGCCGACGATCGCGAACGCTGCCAGAGACGAATCGGCATCGATTCAGCGAGTGTCAGCCAACTGGTGCAGGATTTTATGGCGTCGCACAGCGTGACTGCATATCCTCCGGGGTACGCGGCCCTCTCGCGGCAATACAACCTGCACTAGCGACGCCGTATCGATCGGGGGACGTGGGAATGAACGATCACGAAATATCGGCAATGCGCCAGCAAGCTCTGCAAGCCTATGAAGCGGCCGAGCTCACATGCAATCGCACCGATGCTTTCATTCAATTGGTGGTTGCTGAACTGGTGGCCGGCAACCGCTTTGGCTTTCGGGGCGATTTGTTGTCCTATCGCGAAAGATACAGTCCCTAGGAATCCCGAACGCCCTTCTCGCACGGTATGGTACGAGGCAGCCGCAGGTGTTGCTACCTCGCCACCCGCGCCACATCGGTCTCGATCTTTTCCAGCACCTCCGTCACTGCCGCCCGCATTGCCGCGGCAATCGCCGGTGCATCCGAGCCGTTCAGCTTCGCTTCCGCACGCTCCGTCCGTTGCAGTACCGCCTTGATCGGCGACGGATGCTGATCGAGCAGCACGAACGCCACGCTCACTCGCGCCACCCCGGCATTCGGATCGGCAATGAACGACTGGAGTTCTCCCTCCAGCACGTAATCGGCCTCCAGCCGGCTGCCCGGCGCAACCACCGCACTGAACAGCCCCGATCCCGCCAGCCATTGCCGCAGATCGTCCTCGACCGCCTGCGCTGGAGGCACCGCCCACTGCTCATAGAAATCCACGTGCACGCTGCCATCGGGTTGCTGCCATTGCATCCCGCGCACATCCAGTCCCGGCCCCGCGCGGATCTCGCGCACCAGCAGCACCTTCCCGCGCGCCCGCGCCGGCCGCACGGACGCCCGATGCACATCGAGCGGCCAGTCCCGCTTCTGAACATAAGTGCTGGACGGCAGCAGCGAGCAGCCGCCCAACGCCGCCGCGCCCAGCAAAGCGAACCTTCGCCTCATCTCGCCGGCGCTCCACTCCGGGGCGGAGGCTCGCTCAACGCTCCCGCCGGATATCGCCGCAGCATATCCGTCAGTTCGCGCAAATTACGCGCGGCCGACTGCACGTCCCGCAGTACCGGGACCACCGCCTGCTCCACATCCGCCGAACCATTGCCGATCCTCGTCGTCGTCACCTGCAACGCCGCGATCAAGGGCGGCAGCTTGGTGGCCGCATCTGCCAGCCGCGCCGCGGCGACACTTGCGTTCGAAAGCAACGCCTGCACCTTCTCCCCCTGCACGGTGTCCCGAAGTGCGCTCGAGGTCTGCCGCAGTTCCGCAGACAGCCCCGGCATGTCGGCCGCTGTCACCGCATCGTGCGTCGCTCGCAACAGCGCGGTCGCCTCGCCCAGCATCGCATGCACATCACCGGTCGTGATGTCGGCGCGCAGGTCCTTCAGCAGACCGTCCGCCTGATCTGCCAACTGCTCGATGGGCACCTTGTTCAGCTTGTCCAGCAGGTTCTCCGCCGCCACCTGCACCTGGCTCAGCGTGCTCGGCATCGAGGGGACGTATTCCGCCTCCGGCTGCCACGGCACCACAAGCGGCGGGTATTGCTTCGGGTCAACGAAATCCAGCTCCAGATACGCCAGCCCCGTCAGTCCCTGCGACGCCAGGCGCGCGCGCAGTCCCAGTGCCACGGCAGCCTGCGTGTCCGGCACCTGCCCGATCTTCCGCGTATCCAGCTCAAACCGCGCGAACACCAGGCGCGACGTGCTGTGTTGCAGATTGAGTGGAATCCCGGAGCCGTATTCCGCTGTCACCAGCCCTAGATCCGTCACCCGTCCGACCGTCACGCCGCGATATTTCACCGGCGCGCCGATTTCGAGCCCCTGCACCGACTCGCTGAAATATGTTTCGTACACCGTGCCGCTGCGGAACCGGTTCCCGCCAAGGAACCATAGCAGTCCCAGCAAGAGCGCGATCCCGGCCAGGATCAGCACGCCTACGCGCAGGTAGAGCGCCCGTCCCTCCATCAGGCCGCGGCCGCCCTTGGCAGTTCGCGGCGGAAGAACGCCCGCACGATCGGATGCGTGCTGCTCTCGCGCAATTCCCTGGGCTTTCCCTCAGCGATCACGCCGCCCGCGTCGGGATACGCCCCGCGGTCCAGCATCACGCAACGATCGGCAATCGCCATGATCGATGCAAGTTCGTGCGTCACCACCACGAACGTCGCCCCCAGGTCCTGCCGCAGATCCAGTATCAGGCGATCAAGACCGGCCGAGGTGATCGGATCCAACCCGGCCGACGGCTCGTCCAGCAGCAGCAAAGGCGGATCCAGCGCCATCGCCCGCGCGATGCCCGCCCGTCGTGCCATCCCCCCGGAAATCTCCGCCGGCATCAGGCCTGCCGCATCACCGAGCCCGACCATCCCCAGCTTCACCCGCGCCACTGCCTCACGCCCCTCGGGCGGCAGCGCCGTGAACATCTCCAACGGCAGCATCACGTTCTCCAGCAGCGTCATCGAACCGAACAGCGCGCCTGACTGGAACATCACCCCCATCCGCCGCTGCACCGCGCGCAACGCTGTCTCCCGCTTCGGTCCGGTGATCGCCTGCCCAAACAGCGAAATCCGCCCGGTGCTCGGCACCAGCAGCCCGATCAATTGCTTCATCAGCGTGGACTTGCCGCACCCGGACCCACCGAGGATCACGAAAACCTCGCGCGGATACACTTGTAGCGACACGTCACGAAAGATCGTGCGGCGTCCGAACCGCTGCGCAACGTGGTCCACTTCGATGATCGGCTCGTCGCTCACAGATGCAGCCGGTAGAACACCAACGCGAATATGCCATCAACCGCGATGGTCGCGACGATCCCGCCGACCACGGCCGATGTCGCCGAAAGTCCCACGGCGCGCGGTCCTACGCCCGTGCCCAGCCCGGCGCGGCAGCCGATCGCCGACACCACCAGCCCAAAGCACACGGCCTTGAACAGCCCGCCATACAGATCGCTCGCACTCACCCATTGCTGAACCTGCCGCGCGATCGCCACGAACGGATAGCCAAAACCGCGCATCACGGTCGCCATACCCAACAGCCCGGCGATATCCAGTGTCATCGTCATCACCGGCATGACGCACATCGCGGCAATCATCCGTGGCAGCACCAGCATCGTCATCGGATCGAGGCCCATCGTCGTCAGCGCATCGATCTCCTCGTTCACCTTCATCGTGCCGATCTCGGCGGCGAAGGCTGACCCGGTGCGCCCAGCCAGGATCACCGCCGCCAGCAACGGCCCCAGCTCCCGTAGCAAAGCGATCGCCACCAGGCTGGCCACGAAGATATCGGCCCCGAACTGCCGCATCGGCACCGCCGACTGGAACGCCAGGATCAATCCGATCAGGTAGCCCAGCAGGATCACCAGCGGCAGCGACCGGAACCCTGCGCTGTCCACATAACCCAGCAGGACCGACATTCGCAGCATCCGCCGATGCCGCGGCAGCCGGGCGAACGCGACGCTCGCCTCGCCAAGGAACGCCACGCTGAACCCCAACAGCCGCGCCGCCGCCGCCGCCACATCGCGCAGCGTGATCGGCGTGATGGAGGTCGCCCGCTGCTCCATTCTCCCGGCGGCCCGCGCACGCTCGAGCAGCGCCATGGCGCGCGGCGCGATGCCCACGGCTTCGGCCGGCCCGCCGTGCGCCGCTTCGACCGCAGCCAGCAGCGACGCGCCGCCAACATCGCAGAAGGTCACATTGCGCAGATCGAACGACAGCGCATGCCCACGCGCATGCTCGGCCGCATGGATCGCGGGCCGCCACATCGCGCCGATCGCGTGCGCCTCCAGCCGCCCGGCAAACGCCAGCACCGTTCCCCCATCCCGCCGCTCGATTATGAGATGCGCGATTTCAGTCAATGCGCCGCCAGCCAGGTGTCGAAGCGCTGCTTCAGCTTGGCCTGGTTGTCGTGCCAGAACCCGACATCCACTCGCACCGCCGCATTCAGATTCGCCGGCGCAGTCGGCGAGAGCTGTGCCAGGTCCCCCGGCAGTCCGTCATTCGCGCCCTTCGCCAGCCCACCTTCGCCGAACTGTCCCACCAGCCGCCCCTCGATCGCCGGCGTCCCGGCGAAATACAGGAACTGCGTCGCCTCCCGCAGATTAGGACTGCCCTTCAGGATCGCCCAGCTCTGAACCTCATACAGGCTCGCCGCCCATTGGATGCCGAAGTTCCGATGCGCCGTCCGGTTCACCTGTGCGATCTGTGGTGCGAAAGCGCTGGTCATCAGCACATCGCCCGAGGCCAGGATGCGCGCCGCCTCCGCGTCGTCGTTCCACCACACGATATACGGCTTGAGCTGATCCAGCTTGCGGAACGCCCGGTCAACGCCGTCGGACGTCGCCAGCACCTTGTACACATCGCCCGGCGTCACCCCGTCCGCGATCAGCGCGAATTCCAGGTTGCCGCGCACGCCCTTATGCAGCCCGCGCTTGCCCGGAAATTTGGTCACATCCCAGAAATCCGCCCATGTCGGCGGCGTGGCGGACTTGTCCCGATCCCACGCCAGCGCCAGCGAGGCGACACCTGCCCCCACGCCACAATCACTGACCGCCTGCGGCAGGTAGTGGTCCTTGCCGCCGATGGCCGACCAGTCGAGCTTCTCGAACAGGTTCTCCGAGCACCCGGAGCCGAGATCCTCGCTGTTCACCATCACCATGTCCCAGGCATTGTCCGGCGTCTTGGCCTGGCTGCGCAGCGTATCGATGTCGCCACCCCACGTGATGAGGCTGGCTGGAATGGCGGTCGCATCGGTGAACGGCTTGGCGAACACCTGCCGAACCGCGGTCTGCGAAGGTGCCGCCACCACGAGCGTCAGGTCACGCGCCCCAGCCGTGGCGAACGACATGGCAAGGATCGCCGCGGCAATGACGAGCGAGCGGGCATGCATCGATACAGGGCTCCGGGTTTTCAGCCAGCGGCGGATGCTTACCATCCGCGAAAATGCGCGGAAACGAAAGCCATCCTCTGCTCGTCGTGCGGACCGCCCTCACACGGTCATGGCCAGCCGCATCCATCCGCTATAGCCGACCCCCTCCGTCCGTCACGGCCGACCGCCCCCACCCCTCCCCCCCTCATGGCCGGCCTTGAGCCGGCCATCAGTCGCGGCAAGCACACGGCCGAGCAGGGGTCCAGCCCGATCGCCCCTTCTCAACTCAAAATTCACCCTTTGTTCCTAAACTCCGGCGCCACTTCGCAGCCAAAAAGGGGCCGCCGCCATGGACATGCAGTCAACCGACCAGGATCTCGCCGCCTTCGCCGACGTCCTCGAGTTCACCCTGGCCACGACGCTGCCCGTCAATCCGGAAGACGCCCCGGACACCCACGCCAGGAAGCTCGCCTCCGCCCAGAGGCAGTTCGCCGCCTTCCACCCCACCACCGAAGCCGAGGCCCAGGAAGCCGCCGCCGCCGTCGCCCTCATGCTCGGCGCCGTCGACAGCCTCGCCCGCGCCGCCAAACCCGGCGTCGGCGGCGAGACCGCAGGACGCCTGCGCAGCAACGCGCTGTCCGCCATCCGCTTCTACGCCACCACCCTCAAGAACGCCCGCAAGCGCGCCCAGGCCGAGGCAACCGCCGCCCAGCCCGCCTCCCCTCCCCAGGACGAACAACCCCTCGGCTTCCCCAAGATCGAGCTCTTCCAGCCCCGCGACCGCCGCGGCAACCCCATTCCCGCCTTCCGCTACGACCTGCTCACCACCAAGCAGAAGCGCGCCGCCTACGATTACGCCAACAAGGCCGCCTGGGCCGAGGCAACCGCCGAGGAAGACGCCGCCATCGCCGAGCAGGCCGAAATCGACGCCCAAAACCCGCCAACAGAGGAGCAGCTCGCCTACTACCT
>DATJJM010000314.1:0-7074 GCA_035492535.1 Acetobacteraceae bacterium
GCATGGCGGTGGTGAAGGCGGTGCCGATGGTGATGGTGTCGGCGCCTGTGCCGCCGGTGACGGTCTCGACATTGCTGACGGAGGCGGCGTTGGTGCCGTTGGCGAAGGTCAGGGTGTCGTTGCCGCCGCCGAGGTCGATGGAGGCGTTGGTGACGCCGCCCGATAGGCTGATGGTGTCATCGCCGGACCCCGAAATCAGCGTATCGACGCCGCTGATAGTCGCCGTGTTTGCGGAGTTGCCAAGCCGAATGATTGTTGACACGGCCGATCTCCAGGCTCCGGGTGTGCCAGGGGATCGGCCATTTTGTCCCCGTGCCTGGCGGAATCGCGCTCTTGCGCGAACAGAACAAATACGCCGAACTCGTGAAGAATTGGTTGTTGCCTGCTGCGCCCGGCCAGGATGGCGGTTGCTGGCGGCCGCCGTCCGGCCCATCTTTTGTTTTTTAGCCGGGAGAAACCAGGCTTGCCTGCGCCAAAGCAGAACCTTTCCTCCTCGATCTGGCTGATCGTCGCGGGCCTCGTGGTGATCGCCGCGCTCGGCCTGTTCTCGAGTGGAGGCGGCACCGGCGGCGCCCCAGCCGTCATCCCCTACAGTCAGTTCCAGCAGTACCTGACCGCCAGCAAGGTCAAGGACGTCACCATCTCCGGCAACACAATCCGTGGCACGCTCACAGAAAAGATGGCCGACGGACGTACCGACTTCACCACTGTCCAGGTGCCATCCGACCTCGCCAGTCAACTTGCACAGCACCACGTCGAATTCAGTGCCACCACGAATGAGAGTGGTCCACTTGGCACGTTGGCGTCCTGGATCCTGCCGCCGCTGCTTTTCGTTGGCATCTGGATGTTCGCCTCGCGCGCCATGACGGGCGGAGGTGGGCGCGGCGGCATGGGCGGTTTCGGCGGCGGCCTGCTCTCAGTCGGCCGTTCCCGAGCCAAGCTGGTGGCGGAGACCGATGTGAACGTGACCTTCGCCGATGTCGCCGGCGTCGACGAGGCGAAGGAAGAGTTGCACGAGATTATCGATTTCCTGAAGCGCCCGGAGGAGTTCACCCGACTTGGCGCGCACAGTCCGCGCGGCATTCTGCTGGTCGGGCCGCCCGGCACAGGCAAGACCCTGCTGGCGCGCGCGGTGGCGGGCGAGGCCGGAGTGCCGTTCTATTCGACCAATGGCGCCGAGTTCGTGGAGATGTTCGTGGGTGTCGGTGCGGCCCGCGTGCGCGACCTGTTTGAGCAGGCACGGGGGTCGTCGCCATGCATCATCTTCATCGATGAGCTCGATGCGCTGGGCCGGGCGCGCGGGGTCAATCCGGTCGCTGGGCAGGACGAGAAGGAACAGACGCTCAACCAGTTGCTGGCGGAGATGGATGGGTTCGACCGATCGGTTGCCATCGTCATCCTCGCCGCTACCAACCGTCCGGAAATCCTGGACCCGGCGCTGCTTCGCGCCGGGCGATTCGACCGGCAGGTGCTGGTCGACCGGCCGGACAAGAAGGGCCGTATCGACATCCTGCGCATCCATCTGAAGCACCTGAAGCTCGCGCCCGACGTGATGCTGGAGGAAATCGCGATGCTGACCCCCGGCTTCACCGGCGCCGACTTGGCGAACCTGGCGAATGAGGCGGCGGTGTTGGCGACGCGGCGCGGCGCGGCGGCGATCGCCGAGGCGGATTTCACCGGCGCGGTCGAACGGATCATCGCAGGCCTCGAGAAGAAATCGCGCATCCTGATCCCGCGCGAGCGGCGCACCGTTGCCTACCATGAGATGGGGCATGCGCTGGTGGCACTGGCGATCCCCGGCAGCGACCCGGTGCAGAAGGTATCGATCATCCCGCGCGGGATTGGCGCGCTGGGCTACACGCTCCAACATCCCACCGAGGACCGGTTCCTGATGAGCAAGCTGGAGCTCGAGGACAAGATGACCGTGCTGTTCGGTGGCCGTGCGGCGGAGATGCTGATCAACCAGGATGTCTCCACCGGGGCCTCGGACGACATCGCCAAGGCGACCGACATCGCACGCGGCATGGTGCTGCGGTTCGGCATGGATGAGAACCTGGGACCGGTCGCGTGGGATACCGAGCAGGGGCAGTTCCTCAACCAGCAAGGCACGTTCTGGCAGCAGCGCCGGTTCTCGGACCAGACGGCGCACGAGATCGACGTGGCGGTGCGCGGGCATCTGGAGGCGGCGCGATCGCGCGCGCTGGCCATCCTGCGAGCCAACCGGGCCGCCCTTGACGAGGGTGCGGCCGCGCTGCTGGCGCACGAGACCCTGACCGGCGAGGAGCTGCCGAAAGTGGCGGTGGAGGAGCAGCGCAAGGCGGCCGAATAGCGGCGGCTATCGTCCTTGCATGTGACCCAGAGCGTCGCGACACGGCTCCGACAGACTCTCGCGATGGTCGGCCAGACAAGCCATTGCACGGCCTCCGCCGAGGCTGACGCCCTGACAAAGCCTTCGGAAATCCATACCGCAGGCCTGGCGCATCATCATGGCCTGTTGGCGCATCGGCATCGCAGGTGGCGGTGTTGCCGGGCCCGCGCCGCTGGGCGGCGGGGCTGCCGGCGCGGCACCCGCGGAATTGCCGCTTGCCGCACCGACCGCACTCTGGCAGGCGGGCGACAGGCTCGCGAGGTTTGTCCGCAAGCATTGAAGGGCGGCCGAACCGCCTGTCGGCACGTTGGAGCAATGGGCCTGATAGTCGGCACGGCAGGATTGGCGGATCGCATCAGCCTGGGCTTGGGTCGGCTGCTGCGCCGCTCCGATATTGCCACCGGCGACCAGTGCCATGGCTGCCAGCATAGCGAGGGAAGGGACTCGTCGGGTCATGGGGTCGGGCCTCACCGTTGCAGTGACAGACTTGCCCAGAGGACGCTCGGCAACAAGCACAAACCCTTGAATAGCGTCTGCCTGCCTGTCAAAACCGGCGCGCGAGCGGGGGATACCTTGAAGACCCAACGGACATTGAGCGAAGGCCAGCGGGCCTACGAAGCGAAGCGTGCCGCCAAGGCGGGCATGAGCCTGGAGAAGTGGCTCGCCAGCAAGGAACGGCAGCAGCAGGTCGAGGAGCGCGCCAAGCAGAAGGCAGCGGCCGACGCGGCCAAGCCGGTCAAGAAGCCCGGACTGCTATCCCGGTTGCTGGAGCGTGCGCACAAACCGCTCTGAGCCGACGATCGTCGCGCACGCGGATTGGAGTGTTGATCCGCGCAAGCGCTGGGTGGCGATTGCGCGCCGGACTGGTTCGGCGTGGCGGCTGGCGGCACCTCAGCCGGTAGGAGACGTTGGCACGTTTCTGGAACGGCTGCGTGGGATGGCGGGCGGCGGGGCCGTGGCGCTGGGCGTGGATATGCCACTCGGATTGCCTCGGGCCTACGCTGCGCGGCTACCGGAGCGGGACTTTGTGGATTTCCTCGGCAGCATGGCGACACGGCCGGACTTCTTTCAGGTCTGTGCGACTCTCGCGGACCTGGCGCCGGATCGGCCATTCTATCCAGCGCGCGGCGTGCAAGGGATGACCCGGGCGGCGCATGCCCTGGCGATCGGGCTGGGCGGCGCGGCAGACCTGTCGCGTGCCTGCGACCGGGCCACGATCGAGCGGCCGGCCGGAGCGCCGCTGTTCTGGACGCTGGGGGCGAACCAGTCAGGGAGAGCCGCCATCGCCGGGTGGCAGCACATGGTGCTGCCGGCACTGGCGCAGGGTGATCTGGCCCGGTTGTGGCCATTTGCCGGATCGTTTCGCAGTCTGCTGGCGCCAGGGAAGGTGGCGCTGGCGGAGACCTATCCGGCGGAAGCACTCCGCCATCTGGGACTCGTGTTGAAGGGCAGCAAACGTCGCCGGTCGGACCGCGCGGCGATTGCTCCGAGCCTGCACTCGGCACTGTCGCACCTACGGGTCACTCCCGCGCCGGATTGCAAGGCGGCGCTGGCTGACGGGTTCGGTGCCGACGCGGCGGGCGAGGACCGGTTCGATTGCACCCTGGGCGTCCTGTGCGTCCTGAATGTGCTCGCCGGCAACCGGCCGGACACCGCACCCGACGACGGCTGGATCAGACAGTGGGAAGGATGGGTGCTGGGGCAGACCGCCATGCCGCGCGACTTTCCTCAGCGCGCCGGGACGTATCCAGAGGAAAGATTGGGCCCGGAAGAAAGATCGGGCGCGTCTGGCGGGACGCGCCCAAAGGTTGTTCTCGGTAACGGGGGCGTTGTTAACTCATCTTCGACAAATTGACAAGCCGCAAGAAAGCCAGATGAACCAGCGAACGGGACACGATTGGAAGGGCCTGGATGCGGCGCGGACCCCGGTCTTTCTCGGCTACGACCAGACCGAGCGGATGATCGCCGCGCTGCTCGACCGGGCTATGCAATGGCGGCCCGACGTTGTGGTCGGCATTGCCCGAGGCGGCGTCGTGCCGGCGACGATGGCCGCTGGCATAATGGCGCTGCCTCTGGCGATGGTCGGGTTCGAGCGGAGCGCGGCAACGACGCAGTGGATTGGCGCGCCGCCTGAGGGCGGGCGCATCCTGCTGGTGGATGACGGCTGCAGCACCGGCCGCACCATGGCCTCCGTGCGCGAGGCTGTGTTGGGCGAAGGGCGGCAGTGCCTGACCCTGGCCGTGGTGCACGATCCCGAGGTCACGTCTTACGTGCCCGACCTGTCGCACACGATGCGCTCGCTGTGGCGCTTCCCGTGGGAGCGTGGCGAGGCAACGCCGGCGGGGCGCGCGGTACGTGCCACGGGAGCAGGGCCGGACCGTGCCACGGAGCTGCCGTTCTATGGGCTGGACCTGGATGGCGTGTTCCTGCCGGACGTGCCGGATGAGGTCTATCTGGCATCAATTCCTGATGCCGTGGAGCGGCGGCACGCGCTGGAGCCATTCACCAGCTTGCCGTTCTTTGCGCCGGAGCGTGCGGTGGTGATCACGGGCCGCCATGAGATGGACCGGGAGCGCACGCTGGCCTGGCTCGCTCGCTGGGGCCATGGCGCCCTCCCGCTGGTGTGCCGGCCGGCGGAGGTCGAGCACACACCTGACCTGGTCGCCCGATACAAGGCCGAAACGGCGACGCGCTGGGGATGCACGCATTTCGTCGAGAGCGACGCCGAACAGGCATTGCGGATTGCCGCGCACGCGCCGCACCTGGTGGTCAGCTGGTGGTCGGCTGCCGATGCGCGGGCCTGGCTGATCGGAGCCGCGGCTCAACCGGGATAGAGGCCCGCGGCGCGGGCCTTCACCGCGATCATCGTGACCAGCAGGTCGAGCGTGGGTGTGGCCACACCATGCAGGCGTGCCATGTCCAGCGGCACGCTGTAGAGCGCGTCGATCTCCATCGGGCGCCCGGCTTCCAGGTCCTGGAGGATGCTGGGCCGATGCGCGAGCTGAGTGTTCGTGGCAACGACGCGGTCCATGTCCATGTCGAGCCGAAAGCCCATGGCGGCGGCGATGGCTTCGGCCTCGGCGACCATCCGACGCGAGCAGTCGATCAGCGCGGCCTCTTCGTGCGTGGCGCGGACGGGCGATTGCGTCAGCACGCACATCGGACCGGCACTGAGGTTGAAAGTGAGCTTCTGCCAGATCAGTTCGCGGATGTTCGGCGCGATCGTCACAGGGAGGTTCGCCGCGCGGAATGCGCCGGCGAGTTTGTTTATACGATCGGATATACTGCCATCGGGTTCGCCGAAAGTCGTGCCGCGACCGGCTCCGCTGAGCAGTCGGACGACGCCGGGTGCGGGAACTGAACAGGCGGGCCAGAACACGCCGCCGATGGCGCGATGGGGACCGATCGTGTTCCACAGGACATTGTTGGGGTCGAGGCGGGGCAGGTGGCGGTCTTCGTGTGGATAGAAATACCACCAGGGGATGCCGTTCATCACAAAGGCGACCGGGGTATCGGGGCCAAGAAGCGGTGTGATGGATGCAGCGACGGCGGGGAGGGAAGGGGATTTCACCGTGACGATGACGGCGTCCTGCGACCCGAGTTCGGCGGGATTGTCGCTTGCGGACAGCCTGGCGTTGATCGTGCCGTCGGGGGTTTCGACCGTCAGGCCGTGCGACCTGATCGCGGCGAGATGGGCGCCTCGGGCGACGACGGAAACGTCCGCCCCTCCCTGGGCGAGGGAGGTTGCGAGATAGCCGCCGACCGAGCCCGCACCGAAAACGCAGATGCGCATGGGCTACGCCAATAGCTCCAGCGCGGCGCGGGAAAGGGCCTGGACCCCGAGCCCGATGCAACGTTCGTCGGGTTGGTAACCGGAATTATGCAGGCGATCGGTCCGCCCGGGCGCACCGGAACCGACGCGCAGCTGGAATGAGGGGACGAGTTCCGCCATCAGCGCGAAATCCTCGCCGCCGAGGCTGGGCGGATATTCGCTGATCACGTTCCCCAGTTGCTGGCGGACCGCGGCAATCGTGGGATCCACCACCTTGTCGTCGTTGCGCAGCGATGGAACGCCGCGATGGTACTCGACCTCGCAGGTGACACGCATGCTGGCGAACATGCCCTCGGCCAGACGTTTGATCGCGGCCTCGGCAGTGTCGCGTGCCTCGGGATGGAGCGTGCGCACCGTGCCGGTGATGGTGCAACTGTCGGGAATGATGTTCCGCGCGGTGCCGCCGTGGATCATGCCGACGGTCACCACCGCCGGATGGATCGGCCGCACCTCGCGGGACACGACGGTCTGCAACTGCGTCACCAGCGTTGCCGCAGCGACGATGGGATCGATGGCGAAATGCGGATGCGCGGCGTGGCCGGACTTGCCGCGCACGGTGATGCTGAAGCCGTCGGCCGCTGCCAGGGCGTGGCCACGCACGAAACCGAAGGTGCCGACGGGCAATTCCGGACCGTTGTGCAGCGACAGCGCCATGTCGATCTTCGGATTGTCCATCACGCCGGCCGCGATCATCTCCTTCATGCCGCCGATGGCCTCTTCGGCGGGCTGGAATACGAGCTTCACCGTGCCGGCAAGCTGCGGCGCCAGGTCCTTCAGCACCGCGGCGACGCCGAGCAGCGTGGTGGTGTGGATGTCGTGGCCGCAGGCGTGCATCAGGCCCGGGTTGGTGCTGGCAAAGGGAAGGCCGGTCTTT
>DATJJM010000315.1:0-9127 GCA_035492535.1 Acetobacteraceae bacterium
TAACCGTGATTGACAGCGCATAACCTTTCTGTGCCAACTATGCAACGCAATCGCACTTCGGCTTGCCTTGCTGCGCCTCCGCCTTCGATCGGGTGCCCTCAAGACGTTCCAAAGGGCTGGTTGTCTACCAGCATCGCGCGCCGTTGCACGATGCGATCGACGGAGAGTAACGCAGACAATGGCTATCGGTACAGTCAAGTGGTTCAACACGACCAAGGGCTTCGGCTTCATCATGCCGCAAGAAGGCGGCAAGGATGTGTTCGTCCACATCACAGCGGTGCAGGCGGCTGGACTTCGTGGCCTGAATGAAGGCCAGAAGGTCAGCTACGAGGTAGCGATGGAGCGCGGCAAGGCTGCCGCGACCAACCTCAAGCTCGCATAAACGCGCCGCGTTGCAATCACCCACCCCACCCCCTCTCGCGCGACAGGGGACGCGCATCAGAAGGAGTGACGATAATGGCCGTTGGAACGGTGAAGTGGTTCAATGCAACAAAAGGTTATGGCTTCATCATGCCGCAGGACGGCGGCAAGGATGTGTTCGTGCACATCACGGCCGTGCAGGCAGCCGGGCTGAAGGGCCTGAATGATGGCCAGAAGGTGAGCTACGAGATTGCCATGGAGCGCGGCAAGGCCGCAGCCACCAATCTGAAGCTCGACTGACGCAAACGACATCACAGTGAAGCGGGCCATTGCCGGAGGGGTCCGGTGGCGGCCCGCTTTTGCTTTTGGGTGATTGGCGATGTTCACCTTGGCGGAGCTCGAAGCGGCACGTGCGCTGGTGCATCGGAGTTTTCCCGGCACGCCGCAATTCGCGTGGCCACTCTTGGCAGAACGATGCGGCGTCGAGGTGTGGGTGAAGCACGAGAACCACACACCGACAGGCGCTTTCAAGTTGCGCGGTGGATTGGTGTACGCCGAACGTCTGCGGCGTGAACGCCCGCTGGTGCGTGGCATCGTGTCCGCGACGCGCGGCAATCATGGGCAGTCGCTGGCCTATGCCGGGCGACACTATGGGATCGCCGTGACCGTTGTCGTACCGCACGCCAACAGTGTGGAAAAGAATGCCGCGATGCGTGCATTCGGCGCGCGGCTGGTCGAGCACGGCGACGACTTCGAGATGGCGGTGGAGGAAGCGTCGCGGATTGCCTCGGTCGAAGGGTTGGAGTTCGCACCATCGTTCGCCCGCGACCTGGTGATGGGTGTTGCGACCTACTCGCTGGAGCTGTTCCGCGGTGCGCCGCGGCTGGATGCCATGTATGTGCCGATCGGCCTCGGGTCGGGCATCTGTGGTGCGATCATCGCGCGCGATCTGCTGGGGCTGGATACGGAAATTGTCGGCGTGCAATCGACCGGTGCACCGCCGTACGCGCGCTCATTCGCCGAGGGACGGCTGGTCGCGGTGAACCGCGCCGATACGCTGGCGGACGGCATGGCTGTGCGGCAACCCAGCGAGGAGGCGTTCGCGATCATTCGCGGCGGCGCGGCGCGCATTGTCACAGTGTCTGATGATGAGATCGCAGCGGCGATTCGTGCCTATTGGACCGACACGCATAACCTGGTGGAAGGCGCGGGTGCGGCGCCGCTCGCCGCGTTGCTCCAGGAGCGGGGACGTATGGCCGGCAAGCGCGTCGGTGTCGTGGTGAGTGGCGGGAACATCGACCTGGCGCTCTTCCGCAGCTGGGTCATGGGCGAGAAGCCCACGCGCTGATCGGCGTGGGCCAGTGGTGCTCCCGGATCGGGCCGTCGGTATATACGAGGCCGATTTTACGCCGCCTCTAGCATCCGGTTCGAGTCCTCGAACAACTTCCGCGCTTTCGCCACGTCGTACGGGCGTTCGTGCAGGGATTCCGGATCCCACTCGCTGCGCTCCTGGGTCAGGAAATCGCCGCCGTAGACATGAATGGCCCCCGTCAGCCGCTGGATGGGATTGGTGACGGAGTGAATGATATCGGCCCCCAATGGCGCGCAGTCGCCGCGGCAGAGTGACTTGGCACCGGCGGCCTCGATATCGCGGCCGGCGTCAGATGGCAGGCGACGCCAGAACATGTTGTCCTCGCGGCCGGTGTAGATGCCGATCACCGCCCACATCCGGTGGTCATGCGGCATGATCGTCATGCCGGGACCCCAGATCAGATTCAGGATTGTCAGGTTGGGGGCGCGGAAGATCACGTTGATCCCCGCCCGCTCCGGCTCGCCCAGTGCCGCCACGACTCCTGCCGGATCGCTGACGGCACGGGCCACCACGTCCTTCACCAGCCGGTGGCTGGGATCAGCCGCGACCGCGGCCTGGCAATCGGCAAAGAACCGGTCAAGGTCGAGCACAGGATTTCTCCATGAGGGGCAAACAACGGAAGAATTCTATCCTCGATTCCCCCTTCAGGAGCAAGAACGATCTTATCACATCCGCTGGCGCTCCGCGGACCGTCGCGAAGATCGACCGATCAGTCAGGGCGTGATCACAGCCTCCAGTCGGTCGATCAGGGCCGTGCTGATGCCGGTCATCGGCAGACGCAACTCCGGTGAGGAGATCAGACCGCGCCGCCACAACACATGCTTGATCGGCGCCGGGTTGGGTTCGCTGAACAGCAGGCGCACCAGATCCAGCAGCCCGTTCCAGCATGCCCGCGCCTCGGCCAGACGCCCCGCCGCGATGGCATCGGCAACCGCGGCGAACGCTGCCGGACCGGCATGCGCGGACGCCAAAATGCCGCCATCCGCACCGGCCGCCATGGCGTGAAAGAACTGCGCGTCTTCGCCGGTCAGAACAGCGAAGCCAGAAGGGCGATGGCGCAACAGATCGTCGCTTTGCGCCGTGTCGGCGCAGCAGTCTTTCACGCCCGCGATGTTGCGATGCTGCGCCGCCAGCCGGAGAAGCGTCTCGTTCCGCAGATTGACGCCGGTGCGATAGGGGATGTTGTAGACCAGCACCGGCAGGTCGGTGGTTTCGGCAAGCAGGGAGAAATGCTGGAACATCCCTTCCTGCGATGGACGCGAGTAATACGGGCAGGTTATCAGGTAGCCGTCCACGGGCCAGGTCTCGGTTGCTTTCAGCCGCTGCACCAGCCGGCTTGTGTCACTGCCACACAACCCCAGAAACACTGGCCTGCGCCGGCTCACGACCTCGGCCGCACTCCGTACGACATGTTCTGTTTCGTCGTCGTCCAATACCATACCTTCGCCGGTGGTCGCGGCCACGATGAAGCCGTCGACCTGATCCACGAAGTGCGCGGCGAGGCGCGCCAGCGACGTCTTATCCACCGCGCCGTCGCTGAACGGCGTGATCAGTGGCAGCCAGATCCCTTGCAGCATGTCTGCTTCTTCCTTCGTTGTGGCGACGCCGATGCGGAGGAAGCAGACAAGAAAAAGGCCCCGTCCGAACCGGCGGGGCCATTGGTCAGTGATGCATGACGCGGTTAGCGCACGCAGCGTTCCCAGGCCCCGGCGGAGCCCGTCTTTCGTCCCTTCAAGGAGGTGCTGTTACGCATGCAACGATGCTGTCGCATGCCGATACGAATGTCAACCGATGGTCGCTAGTCCGGCTGACCGAGCGCCCGATACATCTCCGTCAGGTAGGGGTTCATCGGCACAGCCATCGTCTCGCCAGTGGGCAGCTTCTTCACCAGCCAGCGGTTGTAGAGACGGCCAAGCGTGCCTTCGCTTGCCATGCGTGCGAAGGATCCCTTCACCAGGTCGGAGAATTGCTCGTCACCCTTGCGCAAGGTGATCGCGTAGGGTTCGAACGACAGGTAATCGCCGACAATGCTGTAACCGTGGCCTTGGGGACGGGTGGCGATATAGCCCGCCAGCAGAATATCGTCGGAGGCGAATGCATCTGCCTTCCCTGCGACCAGCATCGCATACGCGGCGTCAAGGTTCGGCGCCTCAACGACGTTGAACGGGGGCGACACGTGGTTCGCCAGTCCGCGCATGACATCGGCGTTGGTGGTGCCGGTGCCGACCACCACGGTTCGCCCCGACAGGCCACGATAGGATGTGATGCCGCTCTTGGCTGCCACCAGCAACTTGGTGCCGCTCAGGAAGAACACCGGCGAGAACGCGACGGTTTTTCCCCGCTCGGCGTTTGCTGTTGTGGAGCCGCATTCCAGGTCGATCGCGCCGGACACGACCTTGGGCAGCCGTTCATCTGCTGCCACCGGAACGTAGACGATACGCACACCGGTCTGCCACGCCGGCGCATCGGCCTCGATCAGGTCGCGGTGCAGCGAGCGCGCCACGTCCTCGGCAATGCCATGGCAGATATCGACCGAAAACCCGATCGGCTGTCCTGCCTTGTTCAGGAACGAGAACGGCAACGACGTGGCGCGGTAGCCGATAAGGATCGTGCCACGGACGTTGATCGTCTTCAGCGTGCCGGTCAGCGCGGCGTCGTCCTCGTCCGCCCTGGCATCACCGCACACCGCGGCAAGCGCCAGGAGCGTGGCAACAAGGATCCGGATCATGTGGCCGCCACCGGCTCCACCTCCATTTCCTCGATCATCTCGAGCGTATCTTCATCGGCGATCAGCTGGCCTTCCCACTTCGCCACCACTGCGGTCGCCAGCGAATTGCCGATCACGTTGGTGGCGGAACGGCCCATGTCGAGGAACGTGTCGATGCCAAGGATCAGCAGCAGCCCTTCCTCCGGCAGGCTGAACTGACTGAGCGTGGCCGCGATCACCACCAGCGACGCCCGCGGCACGCCGGCGACGCCCTTCGAGGTGAGCATCAGGGTCAGCAGCATGGCGATCTGCGTGCCGAAGCTCAGCGGGATATCGTAGGCCTCGGCGATGAACACGCTGGCGAAGGTGCAGTACATCATCGTGCCGTCCAGGTTGAAGGAATACCCAAGCGGCAGCACGAAACTCGAGATGTTGCGCGAGATCGGGAACTTCGCCAGCTGTTCCAGCATCTTCGGATAGGCGGCTTCTGAACTGGCGGTGGAGAACGCCAGCAGGAACGGCTCGCGGACCAGCTTGACCAGCCGCATTACGGCGGGCCCGAGGATCAGGAAGCCGACGACGATAAGCAGGAGCCAGAGCAGCGCGAGGCCGAAATAGAACTCGCCCATGAACTTGGCGTAGTTGACCAGGATACCAAAGCCGTTGGTGGCGATCGTCGCGGCCATGGCGCAGAACACGGCGAACGGCGCCAGCATCATGATATAGCCGGTGACGCGCAGGATGATGTGCGACAAACCTTCGATCGTATCGACGACGAGCTTGGCCCGGGCGCCCATCGCGGCGCAGGCGACGCCGAAGAAGATCGAGAACACGACGATCTGCAGGATTTCGTTGTCCACCAGCGGGCGGACGGCAGAATCGGGGAAGACGTGCTTGATGAAACCATCCAGCGTCATGGCATGAGCGTCGATGCCGGAACTGACCCCGGCGACCACCTTGTGAATGCCGACGCCTGGCTCGAACAGGTTGACCAGCACAAGCCCCATTGCGAGAGACACGAGCGAGGCGCTGACAAACCACAGCATGGCCTTGCCACCGACGCGCCCTACCGTGCCCGCGTCCGACATGTGGCCGATACCGACAACCAGAGTCGAGAACACCAGGGGACCGATGATCATCTTGATCAGGCGAAGGAAGATCATCGAGCCTAGCGAGAAGTAGCTGGCGAACAGCTTCTGAGTCGCGGGCGAGTCGAAGCCGTTGTGGATCGTGCCGCCAATGGCAATGCCAAGCACCATGGCTACGAGTATGTAGGTGGTCATCCGGCTGGACTTCATACGTGTGGCCCCCCTGATTGCGACGCGTATGACAATGATGTTGCGGGCAAAGCGTGGAGGCACGCAATGGTGTTTTCTGCCGCCTGCGGACAAGGGCTTCGCCGCCTGTGACGCCACACTCGGCAGAATCTGCCGCGCTGTTAACGGCAGGGTAAGCGCGGGGCGTCATTCTCTGCCTTGACCGCATAGGTGACCAAACGATGAGGGCCCTCCTGGAGGGACTACGTGCCTTGGGCCCCGCTCGACTTGCCGCAATGGGGGCAGTCGCGCTCGGGATGCTCGGAATGCTGGCACTGATGGTGCTGCACGGCGGCACGGAACCGATGGCGCTGCTCTACGGCGACCTGGACCTGCGCGATTCGGCGCAGGTGGTGGACCAGCTTCAGCGCCAGCACATCCCATATCGCCTTGCCGGCAATGGCAGCCAGATCCTGGTGGCTGCGGATCAGGTCGCGGATGCACGGCTGAGCCTGGCCAAGTCCGGGTTACCTGCCAGCGGTTCCGTCGGGTACGAGATATTCGATCGCTCCGATGGCCTCGCCGCCACCGAATTCCAGCAGCAGATCAATCAGACACGCGCGCTGGAAGGTGAAATCGCGCGCACGATCAGCGCCATCCACGGCGTGCGCTCGGTGCGCGTCCATCTGGTGCTCCCCCACCGTGAGCCGTTCGCCCGCGACAGGCAGGATGCACAGGCGAGCGTGATGCTGACGATGGCCGGCGTGGCCCAACTGGACCGCGAAGGCGTGCAGGCGATCCTCAATCTGGTCGCCGCCGCGGTGCCAGGACTGCGACCGCAGAGCATCGCCATTGTCGATTCGCGCGGTGGCTTGCTCGCGCGTGCAGGCGAACCGGTCGGTCAGACCGCAACCGCGATGTCGACCGAAGAAGTGCGCCACGGCACGGAGCTGCGCCTGGCGCGTGCGGTCGAAGAAATGTTGGAACGCAGCATGGGCCCCGGCCATGTACGCGCCGAAGCCGCCGTGCGCATGAACTTCTCCAGGATCAACGAAACGCAGGAGCGCTTCGACCCCGAAGGCCAGGTGACGCGCAGCACGCAGACGGTGAACACCACATCGAAGAGCAGTGAACCGTCGCAGACAGTGTCGGTGCAGAACAACCTGCCGAACGCCGATGCAGGTCAGCAGGGCGCTGGCTCGCAGGAAGCGCGGCAGGAGGAAACCACCAATTACGAGATCAGCAAGTCGGTACGGACGCTGATCAAGGATCAGCCGGAGATCGACCGTGTCAGTCTCGCGGTCATGGTGGACGGCACCGACTCGGTCGGGCCGGATGGCAAGCCTGTCTGGCAGCCACGTGCCGCCGAGGAGCTGGAACGCATCACCAGCCTCGTGAAGACCGCGATCGGCTTCGATGAAAAGCGAGGCGATCGGGTCGAAGTGGCCAGCATGCGCTTTGCCAAGGAAGACGCGGGTCCCGTCGAGGTCAGCGGTGTTCTTGGAATGAAGTTGGAAAAGACGGATCTGGTGCATCTCGCGCAGACAGTGTTGTTCGGGCTTATCGGCATCGTCGCCCTGCTGGTGGTGCTGCGGCCGATGGTGCTGCGGATCACCGCGATGGCTCCGACGGCGATCGGCAGTGGTGCTGGCGCCATCCCGGCGGCCCTGGGCGGGCCAGGAGCCACGCCAATGGTGGCCGGAGGAGGGCACCAAATGGCGCTGGCGGGACCTGCGGTCATGCCGCCGCTCCTGGAAGACGAGAGCATGGTGAAGATCTCGCAGATCGAGGGACAGATGCGCGCGTCCTCGCTGCGCCGGATCACCGAACTGGTGGAAAAGCACCCGGAAGAGACCCTGGCAATCGTGCGCGGCTGGATGGTGCAGGAGAGCGGTTGAGGTGCTGAAATCCGAGGACTATCGCGGCATAAACGGCGCACAGAAGGCGGCGATCCTGATGCTCGCGCTGGGCGAGGAGCAGTGTTCGCGCCTGTTCTCCATGATGCACGAGGATGAGATCAAGGACATCTCATCGGCCATGTCGCAGCTCGGAGCGGTCAAGTCCGACGTGGTCGAACGCCTGTGCGTTGATTTCGTCGATCATATGGGTGCGGCCGGCAACCTCATCGGCAGCTATGAAAGCACCGAGCGACTGTTGCAGAAATCGCTGCCCCGTGATCGCGCCTCGCAGATCATGGAGGAGATCCGTGGCCCCGCCGGCCGCACCATGTGGGACAAACTCGGCAACGTGCACGAGGCGGTGCTGGCGAACTATCTGAAGAACGAATATCCGCAGACCGTTGCCGTGGTGCTGTCCAAAGTGAAGGCGGATCATGCGGCGCGCGTGCTGACGCTGCTGCCGGACTCCTTTGCCATGGAAGTGGTGATGCGCATGCTGCGCATGGAGAGCGTGCAGAAGGACGTGCTCGACGGTGTCGAACGCACGCTGCGCAATGAGTTCATGTCCAACCTCGCGCGCAGCACGCGACGCGACGCACACGAAATGATGGCTGAGATTTTCAATAATCTCGACCGGCAATCGGAAACCCGCTTCGTCGCGGCGCTGGAAGAGCGCAACCGTGAGGCCGCCGAGCGCATCAAAGCGCTGATGTTCACCTTCGACGACTTGTTGAGACTGACGCCGCAGGCGGTCCAGGTGCTGCTGCGCAGTGTCGAGAAAGACAAGCTGCCGCTCGCGATCAAAGGCGCGTCCGAGAAGCTGCGCGAGATGTTCTTCAAGAACATGTCGGACCGCGCGGGCAAGATCCTGAAGGACGATATCGAGGCGCTTGGCCCGGTCCGGCTGCGTGACGTGGACGAGGCTCAGGCCACTATCGTCGCCGTTGCCAAGGAACTCGCCGCACAGGGCGCGATCGAGATCGCTGAAAGCAAGGATGAGGAAATGGTGTACTGGTCTTTTATGGCACAACCAGCTATGATTTTCCCGACTAAGATATTGAATAGATTGAAAATATACTGATTGTTTGCAATCGTCCATTCGAGTTAGAACAGGACATTGACAGGACGAGACAGCAGAAACCTTCCCCATGTCCCCTCGATGTTCTCCGCCTCTGCGCGTTGCCAGCGTTATGCGATCCTCGCCTTGCCACTGGCAGGTCTGGCCGGCTTCGTCGTGGTTGTTAACTGTCGCGTACGCGATGCGACGGCGAGCGGTCTTAACGCGCCCACAGCCCTGGTAACTTGCTACAGCCCAGCGGCGCGGGGATGCGGCGAATGAGTTGGTCCGCCGGGCCACAGGCAAGGCATGAAGCCAATGCATCGTGATCTGCACCTTACCGCAGCGGTGTTTATGCGATCCGTTCGACGGAAACGTTGGTGATTTTGTTGCGACCATTTGTCTCGAGGCGGCAGCGAGTTAACTCCGCTGCATCCTTCCGAATAAATACGACGGCACACTCGCGGTCATCGACCC
>DATJJM010000316.1:0-26124 GCA_035492535.1 Acetobacteraceae bacterium
CTGGCGTCGGGGCGGGGCGGCGCGGCGCGGCAACGGGCGCAGCCTGTGGCTGCGCTGGCGCGGAAACCGGCGGCTCCATGTCTGCCGCGCGTTCCGTGAACGGCGACGCAAAATCACCGGCGAAGTCAGTCGCGGGTTCCGGCCGCGGTGCCGGCGCTTCACGCGCCACTGGCATCGGTTCAAGTGCCGGCGTCGGCGCCGTGCGTGCAACAACCGGCGCCGGAGGAACCGGAGCCGGCGCCGCCGGCGCGCCAGCGCCCGGAGAAATGCCCTCCAGTAGCTCCTTGTCCCAATCGTCCGGCAACAGATCATCACCCGGAATGATCCCACCCGAGTGCAGGGGCACCTGTCCCACCTGAGCCGGCGCGTAGAATGCGTCCTGCATCACCGGCGAATGATCCGACTGCGTCGGGCCACGGAACGGCGCTTCCTGCTCGCTGCCCATCAGCGGATCGAAGTCGTGCGGAAGCTGCGCACCGGTCTGCGGCGCGTCCAGGCTCGGACGGTCAGGCTCGTCGAACGGATTGCGCGCACGCTGCGAGGGGCCGAACGGGTCCATGCCGAACGGATCGCCGAACGGACTGCTCCCCCCGCCGGCACCGCCACCCATCCCGGCACCGATCCCGGCCACCATTCCACCGCCGCCACCCAACCCGACGCGCCCGACCGCGTCCTCGGTCAGCCGCACCTCGATCTCGTAGGCGCCAAGCCGCAGCCGATCGCCATCGCGCAGGCTTCGTACGTCGCCGGCACCGATTGCGTCGCTGTCGCGGTTCATGAAGGTGCCGTTGGTGGAGGTATCCGCGATCTGCCAGCCCCCCGAGCGGAACGCCACGGCGAAGTGCCGCTTCGACAGCAGGCGCTCAGGGTCATGAAGAACCCAGTCCACCCCGGGCCCACGGCCAACAGAGAACTCGCCACCCGACACGCTGCGGGTTTCGGGAACCACTGCATCGGGGCAGCGCAGGATCGTCATTGTCAGTTGCATGGTTTCCGCCACTGTCGCCTGTGACCAGGCCGTCTTATATCACGCTGTCTCCGGAGGCAGTCGCCCTGGACCGCCCGCAGCTATATTACGCCCACTCTCCAGAAATCGTTTCAATCGTGCATCGCGCTTCGTTGGATCGCCGCGCACCGCTGACAAAGCAATCACGCCGGCGACCGCGTTGCCCACGAAATGTGGCTGCGGCGGGACGGCAGGCTGCCCTTCCGGCGCCATCGAGCCACCGCTCCAGAACGCGGCAACCGCCGTATACACTTCCGGCGTCCCGTAGCCACTGGCCTGTGCCGCATCCCACGCCGCGTAGCGTTGCTTTTCGCTCTGCCCCCGCACCCATTCCTCGGCCGCGCGGCGGCATTTCTCATCGGCGTCCGGCAGGTCCGCAGGGGCCGTGGAGCTGGAGCACATGCAGCTCCACCACACCGCCTCCCGCTTCGGCAACGCATGGGCCATCAGCTTGGTCGCCTCGACGAGGAAACCGCCGCCTTCCAGTTGCACCAGCGCATCCATAACCTGGCCGCTGGCGGCCATGGCCTGGGATGCCTCCGGGGCGAGGCCGAGATACGGGATCAGGCTGGCCAGATCGCGGCCCGCCAGTTTGCTCGCTGCCTGGGACATGTCAGTTGATCATCGTGATGGCGCCTTTGACCTGCAGCATCGCATCGCCGCTTATCTGCGTCATCATTCCTTCTACTTGAGTTTGGACCTGGCCCTGGATCTTTATCATCATGCCAGTGATGGTGACGCCCATCTGGTCGATCTTGATCGAGCTCCCCCCAACTTTCAGCTCGATGCTCTGCATCGCCTCGTTGGAGATCTGACCGAGATCTGCCTTCGTGCTGATGTTGCCCATTTTGACGTCGGTGGAGAGATTGCCCATCGACACGGTGCTGTCCATGTTGCCCATGCTGACGGTCGAGCTGTGATTACCCTTGCTGACCGTCATGCTGTAGTTGCCCTGGCTCACCGTGATCGCACGATTCTGCGTCACGGTGATCGTCTGGTTGTTCTGGACGGTGACGGTCTCGTCGTTCTTCACCGTCACCTTGCGATCGTGATCGATCTTGATCGTCTGATCATTCTTCACATAGGTGGACAGGTCCTTCTGTGCCTGCTCGTAGACCAGCTCGCTGCCCTTCTTGTCGTCGAACGTGTACTCGTTGAAGTCCGACGTTCCGCCCTTCAGGCTGGACCGCGTGCGGAAGCCCGACTTCGTCTTGTCGCTGTCCGAATAGATCGGCTGCATCTTGTCGTTGTACAGGCCACCCACGACGATCGGCCGATCGGGGTCGCCGTCCACGAACGCCACTGCGACTTCGGTGCCGACGCGTGGAATGAACTGTGCGCCCCAGCCGTTGCCGGCCCAGGGCATGATGACGCGCGCCCATACATCCTGCGCATCCGTGGCTTCCGATCGATGGTCCCAGAAGAACCGCACCTTCACCCGCGCCAGATCGTCTGTGTAGATCTCCTCGCCGTCCGGACCCAGCACAACAGCGGTGTGGATACCCTCCATGCGCGGACGCGGCGTCGCCAGCGGCTGCCGCCACGTCACCGACGACGGGAAGCAGGTGAAGTGATTCTCGTAGCTCGCCGTTCCGCCGGCATTCAGGAACGTGTCGTCCGTCACATGATGCGTCACGCTGTGCAGCACATACGCGGCGTCATACGACGTGGCGGGCTTGTTCACGATGGTGAACTTGCCGCCGGCATAGAGCGGCGCGTATTTCGAGCCGCCGCTATGGATCGAAACCGCTGCCTCGGCCGCCTCCATCTCGCGCTTGGTGCGATCGGTGATCGTGCCGGAATCGAACGAAGCTGCCGGCCAGCGAAAGTCGTCGCGCGACAACGCGCCGCCGGTCTGCAGCGTCGTCGGCTGGTCGTTCTGGAGCAACGTTGTTGACTTGGTCGGATCGTAATCCTTGAAGGTCATCTTGCCGCGCGTCGTGGCCTTGGTGCGGTCCCAGTTGAAGATCCGGCCGCCCTGACTGTCCCCGCCGCCGAAATGCATGCTGGCTGCGTCCGGCACATCCTGGAACGACGTGTTGGCATTGGCGATGATCAGCTTGTGGCTGCTGTCGGTGTGCTGAAAGAAGTAGTAGTAGCCTTCCTCCTCCATCAGCCGCGTCGCGAACTGCAGATCAGATTCGTTGAACTGCACCGTATATTCGCGTTCCGCGCCAGCCGGTGGGTAGGTGACGTCCGACACGCCCATGTCGTTGAACATCTGCGTCAGGATGGCCACGGTGGTCTTCTTCTGGAACACGCGGCAATCGACGGTCTGGCTCAGGAACCACAGTTTCGGCACCACGCTGATGCGATATGCCTGCAGTTCGCTGCCGGCCCGTGTTGCCGTCGATCCGCCTTCGGCGCTGACGCTCTGTGCGATGCCATTGAAATACCGCACGACGCCGGCGCCACCCTGGTGCTGCACTTTCACGCAGACCGTCTGGTGCAACAGCTTGTCCGGGTCGAAGATGCCCTGTTGGCTGAAGGCGCGGATCTCGAACAGGAATGGTTCGCTGATCCCCTCGCGTGCCGAGAACTCATAGGGGATGAGTGCGTCCGGCCCAAGCGGAGACGTCATTGTCAGAAGGGCTGTATCGCGAGACCAGGTTGCCATGTCTTTCGGTCTATCCGTTGCTCAGGACGTTCACGCTGCTTGCTCGTAGCACTCGATTGCCGCAGCCGTACACACCGCACCGGACCGCGCTTTCCCAACACCATACCAGAACGAGTGCGTTGTGGAGCGGGATTTCAGCCCGGGAGAATTCGCCCCCTGACCAATGGGCAGGCTGCCGCACGCCTCTCAGTTCGCCAGGACGCGCACCCCTGCATCCGGGCTGGCCGGTTTCCAGACCTGAAAAGCGTCCGTGCAGGATGTATACGTCTTGTCGCAGATCTGGAACCGCGCCAGCAGGCTGCCATCGGCACGCTGAATCAGTCCGTAGACGGCCTTCCCGGAAAGGTAGGCGACATATAGCGGCGTGGACGGCGGCAAATGGAGCGAGGCCGCGTCATCAAGCTTCTGCCGATCCAACCCGAAGGGCAGGCATTCGCCGCTTGCGAAGCATAACTTGCCCGGCCGACCGATGATCGTCGATCCCTGCTTCGGCAGTTCGGCTGGCATGTCCGTCGAAGCAACCGGCTGGCCGGGCGCCGACGGCACCAGGTCGTTCTCGATCTTCCAGCGACCCAGCAAAGCGACGGCGGTCGCATCCGACAGGGTCGGGTTGCCGGGGGAGATCCGCGCCGTCAGCGCCTCCAGCGCGTCGTGCCGTGCCTGGTAACTGGATCGCAGACAGGCTGCGTCATCGCTCCTGCATTCCTGATCGCGCTGCCTCAGCCAGCTTCGCTGCTGCGCCAGCAATGCCTGCCGCGTGCCTCCCTGTGTGGCGGCCAGCGCGTCGGCGAAGTCGGACGCGATCGAGGCATCCAGCGTCCGCAGTTCGGAGTCCCCACAGATCGTGCGCTCCGTCGCGCTTGCCGCCTTGGCGCAGTCGATTCCCGCTGCCATGGCCGGCGGCGCCGCCAGCACCAGAAGCAGTGCCGCGGTCAGGGCTGTGCCGGCACGGATGACGGCACACCTGGCATTGCTGAGGGTGAGGGCGCCGGCGCCGCGGGCACCAGCGGCTTCGGCATATCGGTTGCCAGGTATCCGGCCTCCGAGCGGAGCCGGGAGCGATACCAGGCCGCGGTCACGGGCGCGTCGCGCAAGGCGGTCGCCGCCTCGCGCCATTTGCCTTGGGTGGCGAACGTGAAGAACGAGCGCGTCGGGCTGCCCGGCAGCACCCAGCCCGCGCCCTGGTTGTAAGTGCGCGAGAACATCACGGTCTGCCACGCCGATGGCATCATGCTGAACACCGGCACGGTGGATTTCCGGTTCGCTGCCCATGCCGTCATCGTCGCCTTCAGCGTGTCCTCGGCCACCGCGCCGTCCAACGCATCGGCCTCCCCCTTGTCGATGACCGGGATCGGGCCAAGCATCCCGACGCGCTTGATGACCGTCGGCTTGTCCAGATGGGTGAACTGCTTCCCCGCATACGGCAGCAGCAAGGCAAGCGACCGGGCCGAAAGCCCGGTGATGCCGCGAAGGTAGTCGCCCGTGTGCTGACCGATGTCGAAACCGGTGGCGATGGTCATCCCGCTGCGCCCGGCGACCACGGACTGCGTCACGCCGGCCGCATTCTTCTGGCTGGTGAACGGCACATAACCGCGCAGATACTGCCCGCCCTCCCATGCCGACAGTTTCGCCGCATCCAGCCTGGTGCCGAATTGTCCGTTCAGCCTGGCGTAGACCGCGGGGTCGGTGGCGCCGATATCCGGCTGGTGCGGTCGCTGGTACGGCATCAGCCAGAGGCGGCCATTTATCAGCAGGCGCGCCAGCCGATCGAGCGTGGCATCGACGGTCTCGCAGATCAGCAGCGAGCCATCCGCCTTGCGCAGCAGGTCCACCACGATGCGCATCGCCGCGGTGTTGCGGCGCAGGTGGTCAACGAACGCGCGAGCCTCCTGCAACGTCGCGAAGTGGATGCTCTGCTGCATCCAGTGATACGGCAGCGGCGTATTGCCGAGGATGAACTGGCGACCCTTGACGCGCGGCAGCGTGTGATAGAACCGCGGCAGGATGTGCCCCTTCATCCAGCGGTAGATCGCCCGGTCTTCCAGCTCTTCCGGATCGTCCAGGACGGTTGCGCCGGCATTCGCCGCGGCAAATGCGGCTGCCCATCCATCATCGGCGGGATCGGGCGGTGGTTTCACCGCGGGCGTCGTCGGTGGCAGTCCCATCGCGGGGTCAGAACTGCTTCAGCAGCCGGTTGATGTAGTCCAGTTCCTGCTGCGGCCTGGTCAGCTCCGAGCCCCGGCGCCGCAGCTCTTCCTCCACGGCCTGGGTCCGCTGGCGCTCGCGCTCCTCCGGGACCACCACATCGCCGCTTTCATCAGCGCCCGAACTCCCCTGACCGTAGCGCCGCCCCAGCGGATCGCGGCCCGAATCGGCTCGGCCTGGCGGCGGACCTCGCCGCCAGCCATCGCCCCGATCGTCGCCCCGTCCGTCCTGGAGACCCAGCCCCATCATCCCGTCCTGCTCGCCGTCCTGGTCGGCGCCTTCGCCGCCCTTCGGCGAACCGAACTGCTGGGCCATCGCCTGGCCCATCTCGCTGCCACCCTTCTGAAGCGCCTCGATGGCCTTCTGCTGTGCGATGCCCGCCGCCGAGTCATCACCCTCGCCAAGCTCGCGCAGAGAATCCCGCATGGCCGTGTCCGCCTCGCCGAGACTCGGTGGCAGCTTGCCCGTGAGGTCGCTGAACTGCTGCATCAGCTCGCCGAGGGCGCGCCGGAGCGCCTGCTGCACCCGGGCGTCTGCACTGCGCTGAGCGGCCTGGTCCTGCGGCTGGGATGATTGCTGACCGCCACGGAACGGATTCATGTCGCCGATGCGGCCCTGGTTGTGATCCAGCAGGCGGCCCTGCCGGCCGATCATGTCCTGCACCACGCCCATCTGCTGGCGCCCGCGGCGGCGCTGAGCCTCATTGCGCTGGCCGTCGCGGCCGTGCTCGGCGCGAGCGTTGCGCAACCGGTCGAGCATCCGCTCCAGCTCCGCCATCTTCTGCTGCGCGTCTTCCATCCGTCCCTCGCGGGCAGCCTCACGCGCCTGGTCCGCCAGCCGGTCGAGGTCCCGGTTCGACAGGTGCTGCGTGTCCGGGTCGAACGGCATCTCGCTGTTGTTGCGACGCGCCTCCTCCATCAGAGCCTGCATGTGCTGCTCGATTGCCTGCTGCAACTCCTTCAGCTTCTTGTCGAGGTCGTCGCGATTCGCCTTGCTGGGATCGCGGGCTGCCTTCTCGAGCGCTTCCTTGGCCGCCTGCCGTGCCTGCTCCAGCGCGCGCGCAGTGCGCTCGGTCCGGCCTTCCTCGAGATGCAGCGCAAGGTCCCACATGCGCTGCTGAGCGTCGCCGACTGCCGTTGGCCGCTTGTCGCTCTGCAGCAGGTAGTAGATGGCGCCAAGATTGAGGTAGGCGCCCATATCGCCACCGAACGCCTCGGGCTTCATCAGCAGCGCATCCAGACCGCCCGCCGCGGTATCCCGATCGTCCGGCCGCAGGCTGAGGCCGCGGCGGACGGCCATGAGTGCGCGGGCAATCGGGTTCTCGAACGGCCGTTCGGGCAGAACGAATTGCGCCTCCCTGCTCTTGCCGGCCTGGTTCAAGGCGTCTCGCGCGACAAGCTGCGCGACGACAGGCAGGCCGGCCCACGGGTTTGCTGTCAGGTCCTGCTGGTTCGCGCCATGCGCCGATTTCGGAGCGCCGCCCGGCAGCGGCACGCTGATGACCACAGGGGGTGCACCGCGCCGATCTCGCAACCGCAGTTCGGCTTGCAGCGATGTCACGCCATAATCGTCGGACACGCGCCAGGGCAGCTTCGTCTGCTGGCTGGTCCCGGCCCGCCCGGGCGGCTCGCTCCATGCGGCAACCGGCGGCTGATCATCCACCACCGTCACGTCCCAGCTCGCCAGCTCGCCGCCGTTCCGGCGAACTGTCAGGTGGCCGCCCTCGCTCAGCGTCCGTTCGGCCTGATAGCTCGCCTTGTCGAGCAGGCGGAACGGCTCCGCAGCCCCATTGAGCGACATGCTGGGTGTGCCATTGCCACCGGTGACGCTGAGGGTCAGCCGTGAGCCGGTCGGTACGGACACCGTGCCGCCGTCCGATTTCAAGAAGATCGGCGCGAGGCGTGTGTAGGCCGGCGGCGTGATCCATGCCTGCAACTCTGTCGCGGGCGACGGCGTCTGCCGCGGCAGCGTCGGTTCCATTGCCTGCGCCAGGCGCCCAGGCGTGTCCTCTCCGGCGATGGTGAATGATGCGATCAGGGCAACGATCAACGCCGCCCGCAGGGCGAAGCGGTCGCGCCGGGCAAGGCCTGGGCGCGGCAGGCCGATGCGCAACCGCCTTACCTGGCGAATGGCGCGCAGGACGTGCGCCTGCCAGATCGCCACCGAGGCCTCGTCGGGACCGACACGGCCACGGGCAGGCCGATCGGTCAGCACTGCCAGCGGCCGATGGGTCAGCCCCGAGGCAATCTCCAGCCTGCGGTCGGCCGCACCATCATCCGGCGCCGCGACGCCGCGCAGCCCGCGATACAGCAGCCCGAGGATCAGCAACACGGTGACCGCGAGCGCGCCAATATGCGCCCAGGGCGGCAGCAGGCGTGGCAGATCCAGCAGCGCCGCGCAGACGAACACCCCGGCGACGCCAAGCGGTGGCCAGAGTGCCGGCCAGATCCGTTCGAACAGCAGGGCGGCGCGTGCAAGAACGCGCCGGCCAGCCAGGCGGCGCAGCAGGCTTTCGAGATCTCCGCCCGGCGCGTTCATTTGAACCAATGTGGCACGCTCTCGCCACGCCACAAGTCGGTGTGAAGCGGCCGCGACCGGATGATGGACCAGTCATCGCCGTCCACCATGACCTCGGCCGCCGGCGGACGCGCGTTGTAGGCTGAGCTCATGACCGCTCCATAGGCACCGGCATCGAGGATCGCCACCCGTGCGCCGGGCTCGAGCGGCGGGAGCATGCGCTGGCGGGCAAAGGTGTCTCCTGACTCGCAGACCGGCCCCACCACATCAGCCGGTTCTCCCGGTACCAGGGCGTCAACGGCGGAGACCGGCACGATACCGTGCCAGGCGTCGTACATCGCCGGCCTGATCAGGTCGTTCATCGCCGCATCGAGCACCACGAAGCGGCTACCGCTCGTGCGCTTGGCAAGGATCACTGCGCTGAGCAGCGCCCCCGCCGGACCAACCAGCCAGCGCCCAGGCTCGATCGCGATACGGACATCCAGGTTATGGAAAGCACCGCGGATCGCTCCCGCCAGCGCCGCGGGAAGTGGCGCCGGTTCGTCCTGGTAGGGGATGCCCAGCCCGCCGCCGCAATCGACGGTGCGGACTGTCTGCCCCGCCTGCCGCAGCTCGCGCACGAGGTCGGCCAGCCGTTGATACGCCGCACGATACGGCGCGAGCGACAGGATCTGGCTGCCGATATGCACCGCGAGCCCGACGGGCTCGATGCCTGGCAGCGCGGCGGCCTGCCGGTAGAGCGGAACCGCGTCGTCGTACGCGATCCCGAATTTGTTCTGTGCCAGGCCCGTCGTGATCTTCGCGTGCGTGCCCGCATCGACGTCCGGGTTCACCCGCAAGGCGACGCGTGCCACCCGTCCTTCCGCGGCCGCGAGCGCAGACAGCATGTGCAGTTCTTCGGCGCTCTCCACGTTGATCTGGGCGATGTCCTCGCCCAGGGCGAGCCGGAGCTCGCGCTCGCTCTTGCCAACGCCGGAATACACGATGCGATTTGCCGGGATGCCCGCCTCGCGCGCGCGTCGCAGCTCGCCTTCGCTCACCACGTCGGCGCCCGCACCTTCGCGATCAAACAGCCGCAGCACCGCCAGCCGATCGTTCGCTTTCATCGCGTAATGGATGTGCGCGTCCAGTCCGGCCTCGGCGAGGGCGCCGGCGAGCATGCGATAGCGTCGGCGCATGGCCATCGCGGAATACACCCAGACCGGCGTGCCGGCACGGTCTCCGACCAGGTTGAGCGGCACCCCGTCCATGGTCAGCCCATCCATGGCATGCATGGACAAGTGAGGCCGTGCGGCGATTAGTTCCGCGGCGGTCGGCTCAGGCATCGTGGACGTGGGGGCAGTCGCCATGCCGCGATATTAGCAGGCGGCCTTGATGAAGTCTGCCGCCAACGGGCGAGGCAGGTCAGTCGGTAAAGGCGTCGCTCCCGCCGCGACGCATTTCAGATGGCAGACGCCAGGCATCAATGCCCGGGTCCATGCCGCGACTCTTCTTATCGCGCGCGATAGCAAGCCGCTCATAGCGCATCGCCAGCCGCAGCAATGCGTCCCGGATATCCATCGTTCGCGCGGTCTCCGCCATCTTGCGGAGTTCCGCTGCCTTGCTCTCAAGTTCAGTGACGGAAAGGCTGGATAGAGACACCTTTTGTATCCCGAATTTGTCTGCTGTGCCGTGTATGCCAGTGATCCCGTAAGAAACGGTTAAAGGGCTCACAAACCTGATGAGTCCGCGGTGCATTCCGCCTCGTGCATCTGGTTGCGGATGCACTCCGCCAGGCCGCTCAGTGACACCGTCATCAATCCGTCCTCATCCGCGACATGGGATCGCACCGTGGGCATCCTGGGGCGGCAGCAGGTACCTGACGATGGTCCCTTCCGATGGCCGCGCATCGACACACATGATTCCGCCATACTGTGCCGACAGCCGCTCAGCTTCACGCAGGATGGCCTGGCGTCTCGGGCCGTCTGCCTGGGCACCGTCGTCAGCGACACTGATCTGCAACCGATTTCCGGTTCGCGCCGCGCTGACCAGAACGCGGCCGCAGGGGGCCTGGGCAATCGCACTGCCAACGAGATCGGACAGCACAGCTCTGAACACTCCCGCATCTACCTGAGCGGCAAGCCCTGCCTGCACGGCGATCTCGAGGGTCGTGAATTGCCCCGCGGCACGCCCCTCGAACTGCCGCAGCACCGCGTCCAGTTCGGCGGCAACATCGATCGTTCCAGAGGCGACCGGCATTTGTCCGAGTCCGACCCTCTGCGCCTGCCCGGCCCGCTGCCGGAGACGCGCAAGGTTCCGCCGGCGCTGCCAACCGGATGTGGCGATGACGCAACAAACTGTCGCCGATAATAGCAGCAGCCCGAATATCGCCCACAGGCTATCTCGGCTCTCCACCCATGCATGCCCGACGAACATGGGCATCATTTTCCACCGCCCGGTGTCTGTTGTCAGTGAAACGAGTGCGTACGGCGCGTTAGAAAACGCCACTAACGCACGCAAACGGGCGCAGGATACCGTTTTCTGGGGGCGGAAGACACGTTGCTGTGAGCCAGGCCGCGAACCCGTGGCCGGTGGGTTTCAGGACAGGCCAGGGTAGTCCGAATCGTTCACGAACGGGTACGGCCCTGGATAATCCTCGACGTAGACAGTGTGCGACACGATGCCGTCGGCCGCCGTCCAGCGATGAAGCTGGTAAGCCGGTGGTTCGAACAGGAAAGCGCCGGCGGCGCCCGGAACCAGCGTCATCTCCACCTGATGCGCGACCGAAGGCGAGATCGACGCGACAGCGTGCGCCACCCGCGCCACGATGGGGCGGTGATGGTGCCCGCATATGATCCGCTCGACCTGCCGGTGGCGCGCGATGATGGCGATGAACTCCGGCGAGTTGCGCAGGTTGATCCGGTCCATATGGGTGATGCCGCAGGCGAACGGCGGATGATGCATCCCGATCAGCGTCGGTTTGTCCGGTGCAGCGGCCAGCGTCCGGTCCAGGAATTCGAGTTGGGCGGGACGCAATTCGCCATGACCTGAACCCGGAACGATCGTGTCGAGCATGACGATGCGTACCGGGTAATCCTCGACCGTATACTGGACGTATTCAGGGTCGCTGGTCACTCCGGGCAGATGGCGCAGCACGTCGCGGAGGCTGCCGCGCCGGTCATGGTTGCCAGGAATGACGAACACCGGCATCGGCAGCCACTCGCGGAGCAGCGTGCTCAGGGTGGCGTACTCCTCATCGAGGCCGCACTCGGTCAGATCGCCGGTGATCAGCACAACGTCCGGCCGCGGATTGAGCCGCGCCACCGCCCGGAACGCCCGCTCGGTGAACATGTTGGTCTCCGATACGCGGTTGGCGGCTTTTCCCACCGGCCGGACATGCAGGTCGGTGAGCTGACAGATCAGCATAACGGCTCCTATGGCTTGGCAGGCCATATTGGCAGGTTAGCCGGGGCTTGTTCTATCCCCGCCATGGCGCCGCGCGGCTACCCACCTTGTTCCAATTGTGAGTTGAGTTCGGCGCCCAGCAGCACCGCGTAAGCCGTAATGTAGAACCATAACATGATCGCAACCACGGCGCCGAGCGGCCCATACGTCACACCAAGCTGTGCGATGTGCGATACATAGAACGACAATCCAAACGAGGCGATCAACCACAGCAGGGTGGCGACGATGGCTCCGGTAAAGATGCGCTGGTTCGGCGGAGGCCGGCGCGATGGTCCGAAGCGGTACAGGAACGCGATCGTCGAACTCACCAGGACCACCAGCAGCACGGTGCTGAAGACGTTGATCAGACTGGCACCGTAGTCGCTGAGCCCCACAAAGCTGATCACCGCCGGCAGCAGCACCAGGACCGCGATCGCCACCGTCGCTGCGACAACGGCACACAATGTCATGACCAGACCGACAAGCTGGAATCGCAGCAGGCTGCGCCGTTCGTTCGCTTCGTACGCCACGTTCAGTGCCGATATCACCGATTTCGTTCCGGTCGCCGCGCCCCAGAATGCGAGTGCGAGGCTCACCGCGAGACCAATGCTCAACGTGTTGCTGGGCTGGCTGACCAGTTCGCGCACGCGATCGTCGATCATTGCGAACGCCGGCGGCGGCAGCACGTCGCGGAATACGTGGAGTTGCTGCTCCACCGCAACGACATCGAACACCAGGCCGTAGACCGAGATCAGGACGCTGATCGCCGGGAATAACGCCAATGTGGCATAAAATGCGCAACCCGCCGCCGCCAGCGAGACCTGATCGGTGGTGCTCTCCTGGAATGTGCCGATGATGATGCGGCGCCATCTTGTGGCGCGAGGGTAGAAGCGGCTGCGTGATGTCACAGTATCCAAGAGGGCCTCCATGTCTGGACCCACCATCAGGCTATCCGTTATCGCAGCCCTGGTCCGTGCGTGAAACGCTTCAGCGCCGTTTCGGCTGCCGCCGGCATGGCAAAGCTGCGCGAGAATCTTCCCTTGGCGACGATTTTTCCTCTTGCGTCAGGCGGGTAGGGGTCCTATCTGGCCCCCCTACGCAGCAACGCACGTGCCTCTGGCCCTCGTGGTTACGCAACGACGTCAAGCGTTCTGGCAATCGTTCTGGTCGCTGGTTCGTTCGACCGTTTCGTCAACTAACGCCCGCCGTCTCTCTCAGACGGGCGTCCAGCCAAAGGAGGCCCGGTGCGATGACCCCGAAAATCGCCCGCTTTCTTGCTCAGCAGCAGCCGGCTACGCCGTGTCTGGTGCTGGATGTGGACCGCGCGGAAGAGAATTTCCGCGCCTTGCAACGCGCGCTGCCGCTGGCGCGGATTTATTACGCGGTGAAAGCCAATCCCGCGCGCCCGATCCTGGAGCGCCTGGTCAGGCTCGACTCGAGCTTCGATGCGGCCAGCTGGGAGGAAGTCTCCGGTTGCCTGGAGGCCGGTGCGCGCCCGGACGCGATCAGCTTCGGCAACACGATCAAGAAGGTGTCAGCGATCCGTGCCGCCTTCGCGCATGGCGTCACGCTCTACGCCTTCGATTCGGCCGAGGAACTGGAGAAGCTCGCCGAGCATGCGCCCGGCTCGCGTGTATACTGCCGTATCCTCGTCGAGAATGCGGGCGCCGACTGGCCACTGTCGCGGAAGTTCGGCACCACCATCGAGAACGCGCGCGCGCTGATGCTGCGTGCCGGAGAGATGGGCCTCGATCCGTACGGCCTGTCCTTCCATGTCGGCAGCCAGCAGACCACCACGTCCGCGTACGAGCTGGCGATTGCCAAAGTCGCAATGCTGTTCACCGATCTCACCGAGGCCGGCGTCAACCTGCGCATGATGAATCTTGGCGGCGGCTTCCCCACTCGCTACCGCGATCCGGTGCCAGAGATCGACCGGTTCGGCGACGCGATCATGACCTCGATGACCGAGCATTTCGGCAATGCCCTTCCCGAGATGCTGATCGAACCCGGCCGCTTCATCGTTGGCGACGCCGGCGTGGTCAGTGCCGAAGTGGTCCTCGTCAGCCGCCGCGATCCAAACGATCCCGTGCGCTGGGTGTATCTCGACATCGGTCGGTTCGGTGGCCTCGCCGAGACAGAGGGCGAGGCGATCAAATACCGGATCGCCACGCCGCACGACGGTACGCCATTGGGCCCAGTGGCGATCGCCGGCCCCACCTGCGACGGTGCGGACATTCTCTATGAAAAGTCCAACTACCGCCTGCCGCTGGCCTTGAAGTCCGGCGAGCGTGTGGAACTGCTCTCCACCGGCGCCTACGTGACGGCCTACGCCAGCCAAAGGTTCAACGGCTTCGAGCCGCCGGCGGAATATTACCTGTAGCGTCTGCTGGTTCCGCCTGCGGCTCGCGATGACATGTATGCCTGGTGGCGGTAACCTGACGCTGCGATCAGGGAGAGTGTGCAATGGCTAGCATCACCGTCCAGGCCACCGACGGATCAGGCAGCTTCTCGGCCTATCTGGCTGCGCCGGCGAACAAGCCGACAGGCGTGGTCGTGCTGATCCAGGAGATCTTCGGCGTGAACCAGGCGATGCGAGACATCGCCGCCTGGGTCGCCGATATCGGTTTCATCGCGGTCTGTCCCGACCTGTTCTGGCGTATCGAGCCTGGCATCGACATAACCGACAAATCCGAAGCCGAGTGGAAGAAAGCGTTCGAACTGTTCAACACGTTCGATCAGGCGAAAGGCATCGAGGATCTGAAGGCCACCGTCGCCGCTGCGCGCACGCTGCCGGGCGCCAACGGCAAGGTAGCCACGATGGGCTACTGCCTTGGTGGCCGCCTTGCCTTCATGATGGCGGAACAGTCCGACGCCGATGCGAACATCTCCTATTACGGCGTCGGACTGGACAACCTGCTCGGGGATCTCGGCAAGGTGACGAAACCTCTGCTCGTGCACATCGCGGACAAGGACGAGTTCTTCCCGCCCGAAGGCCGCGCGAAGGTAGCAGAGGCAACGAAAGGTCACTCACGCATCCGTTGCCACATCTATCCCAGCGCCGATCACGCCTTCGCCCGCGTCGGCGGCGTGCACTGGGATGGCCGTTCCGCCACAATCGCCAACGGCCGCAGCGCCGAAACTCTGGTTGCAGCCATCGGGTGATCCGCGCCTTCGGGCTGCGTTCGTTCTCTCGCTGTCATGGCCAGGTCTGACCCGGGCATATCCTGTGGGATAGCCAGGACACTATTGTGCAACGCGATGCGATGCTCGGCGAGCGCGCTCACGCCTATACAGAGACCCTCGAGGAACGGCGCAGCGACATTGGCCGGTTGATTCTGACCAGCCAGCCGCATGTCGATCCGATCGCTATCCTCTATTCGCCCGCCATGATCGAACGCGGCGCGTTGCGGCAACGCTCGTTCGCCAGCAGCGGCACGACAAATTCATGACTTCCAAGGAACGATCATCGCCGATGTACAATCCGGCGAACGCACCGGATCAATCCATAACCCTGCCGCTGCTGCTTTCGCTCACGCCCCGATCTCAGGCGCCAGGCGCGTTCGCCGACGAAGGCGCTGGCTCCAGCATCTGTGGCCCTCCGCGCTGGATCACGAACACTGCCAGCGCACGTCGCACCTGTCCGTCGGCCAGCAGTGCGAACCAGCCGTCCGCGCCGAGGAAACCGGCCTGCTGGGTCAGGGCGCCCACCGAGTAATCGCCCCGGCTCCCGAGCACTCTCCCGATCGAGGCCGCGTCATACGCGAGTTCTGCCAACGGTCCCGCCGGGCTGCCATACTTCGTCGAATATGCCTGGTCGAACGCCACGCGCGCCGCTGGATCCGGTGCCGCATACCACGCCCCCGGCACCTGCCCTGACCCGCTCGAGGGTGATGCCCACAACGATGGCCCGATGATCTGCACCTGCGAGCGGTTCACGTCGTAATACGGCAATACCGAGGCCACCTCGGCCAGCGCCTCGCCGGTATCGGCCAGCAGCAGCACGTTGAAGTTGGGCGGGGGAATGGCTGCGGTCCGCGCCATTTCCTGGGCCTGTTTGCGTCCCTCGGGCGTCCCCGACTCCCGCAACGACTTGATCTGCGTATAGATGGGTCCGCCGCGGTTGGCGTAATCCGACAGGTCGCGCGTCGTCACGTTGATCGACTGCATGCCCTGTCCATGGAACCGCATGTTGGGCGATGGCAGGCTGGCGGCGGCCGTGGCCTGTGTCAGCGCATCGCCCATCACATGGCCGAAACCGCTATCCGGCAGCAGCGCGGCGAACTGCGTCTTGCCCTGCCCCTGCGCCGCTGCCACCAGCCGCCGGACCTGCTGCCCGGACGTGATCCCCAGCGTCCACACGCCCGGCTGCGCCTGCGACGGATCGTTGGTGAACGCCAGCACCGCAATATTGGCTGCGCGCGCGATTGGCGCGACGGCAGCCGTCTCGGGGGCGGTGAGAGGCCCCAGGATCAGCCCGGCCCCATCGGCGATCGCGCCACGCGCCGCGGCGGCTGCGCCATCAGGTGTTCCGCCGGTATCCTTCGCATCGAGCGGCGGGCCGCCCTGCGCATCCATCCCAAGCTGTGCGGCTCGCAGCAGGCCCTGACCGAGATCGGCGCGCGGCCCCGACAATGGCAGCAGGATCGCGACCCGTTGGCCAGCCGGCCCAGCGGCCTGCCCTCCCGACAAGGGCAGCGGCGCACCACCATAGGCACCAACGGGGCGGCCGCCGTATCCATAGCCATAACCGCCCCCGCCGCACCCCGCGAGCGCGGTTGTGCCAAGAAGGACCACGAATGCCCGACGAAGCATGCGCCGCAACTCCTGAGCCTCGCCAAGAGGGACAGTCCCCCCTGCCTGATGGTCTTGTGCTGGTTTCCACGCCTATCGGCAACCTGGGCGATTTGACACCGCGAGCGCGTGACATATTGCGGGCCGCCGACATCGTCCTCTGCGAGGATACGCGCCACACCGCAAAACTCCTTGCCGTGATCGGCGCGAATGTGAAGCAGCAGCCGCTGCACGAGCATAACGAGGATGCCGCCATCCCCACCGTGTTGCGGCGGCTGCGTGAGGGCGCCCGGATCGCCCTGGTGTCTGATGCTGGCATGCCGCTGGTGTCCGACCCGGGTTACCGGCTGGTGCGCGCGGCACTGGCAGAGGGGTTATCCGTGACCGCGATCCCGGGAGCGAATGCCGCGGTGATGGCGCTGGTGCTGTCGGGACTGCCGCCGCTGCCATTCCTGATGCTGGGCTTCCCACCGCCGAAGCGCGCCGCCCGCCGCGCCGCCTTCGGCCAGCTCCGCGCGGCCGAGCGCGCCGGCCTGACCGCCACGCTGATCTGGTACGAGGCGCCGCATCGCCTTGCCGAGACCTTGGCGGACATGGCGGGTGCATTCGGCCCTCGCGCCGCCGCGGTGGCGCGCGAATTGACCAAGCAGTTCGAGGAAGTACGACGCGGCAGGTTGGCCGAGCTTGCCGAACATTACGCCGCCCACGAACCTCGCGGAGAAATCACCATCGTGGTTGGACCGCCGGAACAGGACGACCACGAAGACCTCGACGGCCGGTTGCGGGCAGCCTTGGCCAACAACAGCGTCAAGGACGCAGCCGCACTGGTCGCAACCGCCACCGGCCTGCCCCGCAAAGTGGTGTATGCACGTGCCCTGGAACTATCCAGGCCATAGGCGAATGCTCACTGCACGGCAAAAGCCGGCATGATCTGTCGCGCGAAGGTGCGCAGGCTGTCGCGGGACATGCCGCCTATATTCAGCAGTAGATACTGGATCCCGCCGCTCCGCAGCGTCTCCAGTTGTCCGGCGATTTCATCCACTGTGCCGTACAGCATGTTTGGTTCCGTGTCCGTGCCATCGTAGCGCAGGATATGTGAGCCGCCCGCATGATTGGGATCGCGCGACGCGGCAAGTATGCGCCGTTGACCCGCGCGGTATCGCGCCAGCGCGTCCGCCTTGTCTGCGCGCGTCTTCGCAACATAGACGTCACGCGCAACCGCGACGCTCAGTGGATCGAATGTGCGACCGAGACGCTCGACCTTAGCACGAAACAGCGCGAGCCGCGCAGCATGTGCCTCGGCAGTGGCGTATTGATCGAGCAGCAGGTTGCAACCGCGCTCGGCGACGCGACAGACGGACGATTCGCTTGCGGCCGCCATCCACAACGGAGGATGCGGATGCTGATGGGGTGCCGGCTCGACGACAATATCGTCAAACCTCCAGAAGCGGCCGTGGTAAGCAAATCGGCTTCTGGCCGTCCACGACTTCACCAGGATCGTCAGCGCTTCGTCGAACCGCGCATCGGCTTCCTCGATAGGAATGCCAAACCCTTTGAACTCATTGTGCCGATAGCCTTTGCCGACACCGAGATCGAGCCGGCCATTGGACAGGACATCCAGCGTCGCCGCTTGTTCAGCGAGCAGCACCGGGTTGTGCCACGGCAGCACCATCACAGCCGAGCCCACCCGCAGGGTGCTGGTCTTCGCCGCGACCCAGTTCAGCAGCTGCAATGTTGCCGAGACTTGCGACCAGCCCGTGAAATGATGCTCGACCAGGAAACTGCTGTGATAGCCCAGCGCCTCGGCTTCGACATTATAGTCGATATAATCGCGGAACCCACGGCCGGAACCATCTCCGCCGGCTTCCGTGCTGCCGAACAGCCCGAATCGCATCGCGCGCTCCTTGCAGCCTGATCAGGATACCTTTTGCGCGAAAGAGATAGGGCGACGGGAGCGTTCGCGGTAGGCGCAGCCGTGCAAGACATTCTTTCAGATCCATTTAGACTGGGCGAGACTAGGGCCAATACTGTCTGGATCTGAAAGGCCACCGTGGATCGCATCGATGCCTTGGAACTGTTCGTAGCGGTTGTGGATGCCGGCAGCCTGTCCGGCGCCGCGCGGGCCTCGGGCCTGTCTCTGCCCTCGGTCTCCCGTCATATCACGGCCCTTGAGGAGCATGTCGGGACCCGCCTCGTGATCCGTACGACTCGCTCGTTGGCGATGACCGAGGCAGGTCGCGTTTATTACGAGCACGCCAGGCGCATGCTCGCTGATCTCCACGAGGTTGAAGCGGGACTGCTCGCCGATGCAAGCGTTCCGGCAGGAAAGCTGAGCATCTGGGCGCCCACACTGTTCGGTCGCGTATTCATCGCGCCTTTGCTCGCGCGGTTCATGGCCGATAATCCGCGCGTGACCATCGATGTCACACTGCTCGACCGGGAGTTCAACCTGGTCGAAGAGGGAATCGACCTCGCCATCCGCATCGGGCCGCTCAGAGACTCGAATCTGATCGTTCGCCGGCTGGGCAGCCTGTTATGGGTGGTCAGCGGTGCCCCTTCGTATCTCAGGCGCCGAGGCACGCCGAGAACGCCAGAGGATCTCGACGCCCACGATTGTCTGGTATTTACGCAACCCGGCTACGAGTGGCGCTTCCGTCGCGACGGACGCGCCGTCGGCCGCAAGGTTCCTGTACGGATGCGGGCCAACGCACTCGATCCCATTGTTGCAGCCGCCGTCGCAGGCAACGGTCTCGTCTATGCACCTGCCTGGCAGGTGCGAGACCACGTAGAAGCGGGACGCCTGCGGGTTGTTCTGCGCGATTATGAAGTGCCGCCATTGCCGATCAACGCCCTGCTCAGTCATACGAGGCTGCTCTCGACCAAGGTCCGCATGCTGGTTGATTTCCTGGCGGCACAGCTGAATTCCAGGGACTTCTCGTCACTTCGGAAATCCCGAGCGAGGCGCTAAAGCCCCTTATCCACCATCGCCACCACGCGTCGTCCGATCTCCTGGATCTGATTGCGCGTCATGCGCCGCAGCGGTCCCTCGAGCGCCAGCATTGCCAACCCATGCACGGCCGACCACGCGAGGTACTCGGCACCAGGTCGCTGCGCCGCCGGCAGCGCGCCTGCTGCCACCATCTGATCCAATGCCGCGCCCAGCAGCTGGAACGGGTTCATCCCGCTGCGGCCCGCCGTCTCCGGATCACCGGCCGTCTCCGGATCGCCCGTCACCGAGAACGCGGTGCGGAACAGCCCAGGCTCCCGGTCGGCGAACCGTAGATACGCAATGCCGATGGCACGCAGGCTGGCGCGAGCCACGTCGGGCTGCTTCCGCGCGCGCGCCAGTTCCTTCTCCATCGCCACGGCCAGGGCCGCGAGCGCCGCCGCCCGCACCGCCTGCAGCAACGCATCACGGCTGGCGAAGTGGCGGTACGCCGCATTCGGCACCACGCCGGCGCGCCGCGTCGCCTCGCGCAACACAACTGCCTCTGGACCGCCCTCCCGCGCCAGCGCTATCCCCGCCTCCAGCAATGCGCGGCGCAGATCGCCATGGTGGTAGCTGTGGCGCGCCGCGTCCATCGATCACGCTTGTGCGAACATGTGGACACCATCCACACTGTTTGCTAGGTTCATGTGGACAGCGTAGACATCGTGGAGGAGAAGATCAATGCAAATTCAACCCTACCTGTTCCTGGAAGGCCGCACCGAGGAAGCGATCGAGTTCTGGCGCAAGGCCGTCGGCGCCGAAGTGCAGATGCTGATGCGCTGGAAGGACTGCCCCGACAAGGGCAACATGCCCAATCCGATGCCGGACGAAAAAGTGATGCACGCCAGCGTCCGCATCGGTGACTCGACGATCCTGGCGTCGGACGGTAATTGCAGCGGCGAAGCCAAACCGCAGGGCTTTGCGCTGTCTCTCACTGCCAAGGACGCGGCGGAAGCCGAGAAGGCGTTCAGTGCGTTGTCCGAGGGTGGACAGGTGCAGATGCCGCTAGGCAAGACATTCTTTTCGCCGGCATTCGGCATGCTGGCCGACAAGTTCGGCGTATCGTGGATGGTCTACGTCGAGCATTGAGGGATCGTGGCGCGCGTCTCGTTCACCGCGAACCTGCAACGCCACCTCAGCTGCCCGGACCAGACGGTGCCGGGCAGCACGGTGCGCGTCGTGCTGGACCAGGTGTTCGCGACCGAGCCGCGCTTACGTTCGTATATACTCGATGACCAGGGTCGCGTGCGGAAGCATATCGCGATCTACGTCAACGGCGATCGCATCGCCGATCGCGTGACGCTCACCGATCCGGTGGCCGACGCTGACGAGGTGTTCGTGTTCCAGGCGCTATCGGGAGGATAACCAATGAACGATCGTCTGCTGGTCGGCACCAGGAAGGGTCTGTTCGAACTCCGCCGCACGCGTGCCGAATGGTCGATCGCCGCAACGCATTTCCTCGGCGACCCGATTTCCATGCTGCTCGCCGACCCACGCGAGGGTACGCTGTTCGCCGCCGAGGCGCTCGGCCACTTCGGCGTCAAGCTGCAACGCTCCCGCGACAACGGCGAGACCTGGCAGGAAATCCCCGCCCCCGCCTTCCCCAAGACGGACACCGAAGGTCCCAGCGTCTCCTACCTGTTCTGCCTGGAACCGGGCGCCGTGACCCAGCCTGGCTGGATCTGGTGTGGCACGATCCCTGGCGCGCTGTTTCTGTCGAAAGACAGTGGCGAGTCCTGGTCGATCAACGAGCCGCTATGGAACCTGCCCGACCGCCAATACTGGATGGGCGGCGGCTTCGACCACGCAGGGGTCGCCTCCATCTGCGTCGATCCCCGCGACACCGATCACATGACCCTTGGCGTTTCCACCGGCGGCGTCTGGATCAGCAACGATGGCGGCGCATCCTGGCGTGGTTCGGTCGACGGCATGTACGCCGACTACGCTCCCCCCGAGCATCGCCATCAGCCGGCCGCGCAGGACATCCATCGCCTGGTGCACTGTCCCGCCGCGCCTGACACGATGTGGGTGCAGCACCACAACGGTGTCTTCCGCTCCACCGACGCCGCGCACTCGTGGCGGGAAGTCACCACCATCCGCCCGTCGAAATTCGGTTTCGCCGTCGTGGTGCATCCGCACGACCCCGACACGGCGTGGTTCGTCCCCGGCGTAAAGGATGAATGCCGCGTCCCGGCCAACGGTCGCCTCGCCGTCGCCCGTACCCGCGACGGTGCCCGATCATTCGACGTGCTGACCAACGGCCTGCCACAGGAGCACGCCTATGATCTGATCTACCGCCACGCGCTGGCGGTGGATAACACCGGCACGCGGCTCGCAATGGGCTCAACCACCGGCCATCTCTGGGTCACCGAAGATGGCGGCGATGCCTGGTCCCTTGTCGCCGGTCACCTGCCGCCGATCAGCTGTGTGCGCTTTGGCTGACCGTGGTCGCGCGGTTTGCTGCCGCCATCACGTCGGCCGCCAGTGCCTGACGCGACGCCAGCTTCGCTGATTTCCTCGCATCCAGGACACGCAGCAGCGTCCGGTCGTTCAGTTCCCCGGCCACGTAACAATACGACCGCGGCCATGCGACCAGTTCGTCGTAGGCAACGCTCCAGCCGCCAAGCGTGACGGGCAGATGCAACGCCACCTCGTTCGCCAATGATAACTGCACGGATGTCGCCTCTCTGGTGATCGGCAGAACGCGAAGGGTATCGTGCGTGACGTGCCAGACGACACCGTGTTCGCCATTCAGCGCGACCACTGAACCGAGGGTGAGCTCTGACGGCTCATTGTTCAGACAGGCTTCTGCTATTTGTGCCATTCGTTGCCTCCCTGACGAGAGGGGCGGACGCTGCGCTCCCAGCGCGACTCGTGCCATTCACGATCAGGTGAGGTTTGTAAACCGAGGAGCGACCCGATGAGCGACGACAAGGCGACACGGCAGACCAACCAGTCGTTCTTCTTCGAATCCGACATCTTCTCGGCCAACCGGCTGATCGCGCGCCGCGCCCGCCCCGGCACCACGATCGAGGAACCCGCCCGCACCATCCCGGTGTTCCGCGACTGCGACGTGCTGGTGGTGGGCGGCGGCCCTTCCGGCACCGCGGCCGCCGTTGCGGCGGCACGCACCGGCGCCGATGTCGTGCTGCTGGAGCGCTATAACCACCTCGGTGGCCTTTCCACCGGTGGCCTGGTGATCTGGATCGACCGCATGACCGACTGGACCGGCCGCCAGGTGATCCAGGGCATCGCCAGCGACCTGCTCGATCGTCTGCCGAAGGACGCGGTCGCCGGGCCGCCCCGCGCCGCCTGGGGCGACAAGGACGCCGCCACCGCCGCCTATTGGAAGGAGCGCACCGCCGCCTACCACGGCATCGTCACCTGGTCGCCCACGATCGACCCCGAGCGCCTGAAGCTCGCCAGCCAGGACCTGGTGCTGGAATCAGGCGTGCAGCTTCTGCTGCACTGCTGGGGCGCCACGCCGATCATGCAGGATGGCGCCGTCGCCGGCGTGGTGTTCGAGAGCAAGGAAGGTCGCCTCGCGATCCGCGCGCGTGTCACCGTGGACTGCACCGGCGATGGCGACATCTTCGGCCGCGCCGGTGCGGGCGCCGACACCGACATCGAGGAGCGCGACATCCACCACTGCATGAACACCGCCTGGATCTGGGGCGGCTGCGACATGGATCGCTGGATCGCCTTCAAGACCGGCGACGCGGCTGGCTTCTCCGCCTTCATGGACCGTGGCCGCGAGTTGTGTGGCGGGCTGTTTGAACGCCCGTTCGTCTCCTGGCGCAATGACGTGGCGCGGTTCATGGGCCCGCGTCTCTCCGGCTATTCCGCGGTCGACGTGCAGGACCTCACCGAGGTGGAAATACGCTCCCACCGCGCCATGGCGCGGCATCTGGACGTCTATCGCGCCCACGCCCCCGGCTTCGCGAACGCCTTCCTGATGCTGTCCGCCCCGCAGGTCGGCGTGCGCCATTCGCGCCGCCTGCCGGGCATGGCGCGCGTCTTGCGCGAGCGCTGGGGCGAGGCTGAACCTCACCCCGACGAGATCGGCGTCTCGCCCTCGCTCACGCCAAAGCTGCCGCCGGTGTCTGTGCCGTATGGCTGCCTGGTGCCGCGCACCGTGGATGGGCTGCTCGTCGCGGGGCGTCACGTGTCCTGCGACGCGGCGAGCCATTCGTTCATGCGCGAGATCCCGCAATGCTGGCTGACCGGCCAGGCGGCTGGTGCGGCAGCAGCGGTGGCCGTGGCTCGGAGCGTGACGCCACGCGCGGTGCCGGTGTCCGAGGTGCAGGCGGAGCTGGTGAGGCAGGGGGCGTGGGTGAGGGTGCCTGCTGTGGCGACAGCGTGAGGGACCAACGTCGTTGGCCGCTTCGGGGTTAAGGTCTTGCGTCGCGCTGACGCGTTCCGGAGAAGCTGAGTATGAGCCAGACCAAGGCCACCTGTCCGTTGCGGCTGCCCCGATCCATCACGGCAAAGGTCGAGCGGCAGTTCGTTGCCGCGGCAATCGCCGACACCGCTTGCCAGGTCAAGCCGCCTCGGAATCAACGCGGCGACGCGGCTTTGTCACCGGATGGATGCGGCGCAAGGATAACGGGTCGGCGGTACTAGGCGTTTCGAAGCAGGCTTCCTCTTGGAACGGCTGCCTGGCGACAAGTTCCGCATCGATCGACTGCAACTCGCGATAGATCGCGGCCGACTGCTCGGAAAATTTGAGAGCACGCCATTCCTTCTCTCCAATGGCCTGCTGTGCCCTCTTTACCGCCAATTGGAACGGGTCGAAATCCATCGGGATGCTCACTTTGCGGTGCCGCAATCAAATTGCACGCGCCCGTATGGATCGGCCTTGATGTAGATCAATCGTTCAGCAAAAAGGTCCCACGCCTCACCCGCGAACAGGCTACGACCGCGTGACTGCTGTCAGGTTCATTGTCAGCAGCACGCCAGGCTTGGGCAGCTCGACGACAGCAACGACCGTTCGCGCCGGACGATGATCCCCCATGCCCATCTCGTAAGCCGCGTTCATCGCATCGAAGTCCGCCATGCTCTTCAGGAAGATATTGATGTGCACGACGTGATCCAGGTCGGATCCAACGGCCTGCAGCATCACCGAGAATGACTTCAGGATCTGTGTGGTCTGCGCCGCCACATCTGCCCCTGCCAACTGCCCCGTCGCTGGATCGACGCCAGCCGTGCCACCGATCGAGATGTGGTCACCAACCTTGGCCACATGATTATACGGTCCGATCGGCGTCGGCGTATTCGCAGGCGTGAGTGTCTGAACGCGCGAATTCATTGCAGCTTCCGTTTAGAGCGACGCCTCCAGATACCGGCGCACATCGATATTGGGAAGCGGCCGTTTCCTTCCACGCCGGGTTCAGCGCATGCTTCCCCAACAACCGAAGGGAACGCGCATGAAACTCGGCATCCACCTGCCCCACGCCGGCGAGCAGGCCACGCCTGCCCTGATCCGCCGCCACGCCATCCGTGCCGAGGCGCTCGGTTTCGCCGATGTGTGGGTCAGCGAGCACATCATCGTCCCGCGCAAGGAATTCCCCCGTTCGCCGCTGTTCTACGACCCGGTGGTGACCCTGAGCTGGGTCGCTGCCGTCACCCAGCGCGTGCGCCTCGGCACCACGGTGCTGGTGCTGCCGATGCGCCATCCCCTGCCGCTGGCGAAGGAACTTTCTACCCTGCACAACCTGTCGGAAGGCCGCCTGATCCTCGGCGCCGGCGTCGGCTGGCTGGAACCGGAATTCGCCGCCCTCGGCGTGCCCTTTAAGGAACGCGGCCGCCGTATGGACGAGGGTATTGCCATGATGCGCGCCGTCTGGACCCAGGACCCGGTCACCTTCGAGGCAAAGTACATCCCCGCGAAGATCGTCGACATGACGATGCAGCCGCAGCCGATCAGCAAGATCCCACTGTGGTTCGGCGGCAGTTCCGACGCAGCGCTGAAGCGCACGATCCGCCTCGGCGACGGCTGGCATGGCAGCCGGGAAACCCCCGACGAGGCCGCCCCCATCATCAAGCGCCTCCGGGCCGAGCGTCCCGGCAATGACTTCACCACCTCGATGCGCATCCAGTGGAACGGCAAGGACCAGGGCGAACTGCGTGACCGCCTTGCCGCCTACGAAGCCGCCGGTGTCCAGCATGTCCTGGTCGCGCCGAACAACCGCGAAGTCGATGACTGGGACGAGGTGATCGAAGGCGCCGGCCACATGGTGACCGCCTAAGCAATAACACCAACGCCGGGGGAAACGTCGTGTCCGATACGACCGCGCCATTGGCCGCGCTCGATGAGCGGCCGCTGTCGCCACGCCAGCGCTATGCCGCGATACTGGTCGCGTGCGGCGAGTTCATCGACGGCTACGATCTCATCGTCATGGGCGCCGCGCTGATCCTGCTGCGCCCGCAGTTCAACCTGTCCCCGCAGCAGACCGGCGCGCTCGGCGCAGCAGCCTTCCTCGGCGCCATGGTGGGCCTGCTGGTGTTCGGCGACCTGTCGGATCGCGTCGGCCGCCGCGCGATCTTCGTGGCGAACCTGGTGTTCTTCGTCGTGTG